>CAZRMH010000129.1:0-19019 GCA_964600935.1 uncultured Candidatus Obscuribacterales bacterium | reverse complement strand
GGCTCCGATACCGACTCTTGTCGGCCATTCGATACCAGCTTCACTAACAGCCAGTGAGCCATGCGGGTGCATGTGACCCATGAAATCCAGAATGCGCGTGCCGAACGGCATGTTTGCAAGACTGCCGACCGCCGCCAACATGACATCGCGTGCCGTTCTCGATGGCAAACGAAACAGCAGCGGTTTAAAGATAGGTTGGTAAGTCCAATCTGGCATATCGTTGAGTATATTTTGTCACGCCGAGGCTTTCGTGCGCGACTGAGAGTTATACTGAGGATGTAGTTGATTCACATTCTGTTCGGAGTGTCAGTACCGGCATGATCTATTCACACACACAGATCGTACCCTCCAAAGCTCTTGTGAGCGTCGGAACGCTCGCCACATTTGGTGCGCTCCTCGCGCCAGGAAAAATGAAGCTTCTGAGCGGAGCGCTTGTTGCTGGTTTGATGAGCACGTTCAGGTCTTTGACGGTTTCGGTCAGCGAGAAGGAAATTGCCCTGAGATTCGGTGAATGGTTCGAGGCAAAACGTATTCCGCTGGTTTCGATCAAAGCCTGCTCACCGACGCGCATGAATCCGCTAAATGGTTGGGGAATTCATTTCGTCGGCGATGGCTGGTTGTTCAATGTTTATGGATTGGATGCGGTCGAAGTAGAACTGCTTGATGGCAGCAAAACATACATCGGTACCGACCAACCCCAAGTTTTGTGCGAATCGATCACGATGGCGCTGGTTGAGCTTGAACCATCTCTGCAATAGGCGGAACGCGAGCATAGCATTGAATCGCGCCGTTCTACGAACATCATATTGTGACGATTTTAATTGCGTGACGAAGACTGACCACCATTTGGCGGTTATGTCGTCTCAGTAAAGTTGAGACTACGAATTAGTATCCGCGATCTGCCAGGTAAGCGGACTTTACTGCTTTGTATGCAATAAAACCGTAGACCAGGAACAGCAGCGTGAATCCAATTGCGTAGAACTTGAATCCGAACCTTAGAAGTGGTCGGACCAACAAGTCGATAAACAGAATTCCTGTCCCGGCGCCCATAATGTCTGTACCTCTGCGTACGTGGGGCTGTTGAAAACGTTGATAATAATATCGCGACACTGCATGCGGCGTCAGCGTTTTGATTGTAAATGTTTGGCGCCTGAATAGTGCAAATGTCAAGCGCTGGAGCCAGGCTTGCAAAGGGCTCCTTGAGATTTGCTGTAAAGTGGTGCGCATGTGCGGCTCGCGCAGCTTGCATATCTTTGCATCTCGGGCTGGCAGTTTAAACCTTTGATATTGGCTTATGGAGCGGCAAAATGAGGCGAGCAATCGTGATCAACAAGGTGCCCACAAGTCTCATCGACAGACGCTAAAATTGGGTCTCATTGACTGACGCGAAACTTGTGCGATTGTTCGACGGATTCAATATGGAAACTCGAGCGGAGAGATTTTTGGAATTTTCGCTATTCGTAGTCCTCGTCGTTCACGTCGCGGCTATGTTTTCCATGGCGGTATTGTTGATGCCGGCGATGCCGGGCGCGATTAACACCGACCCTGTTCGCATCGCGTACATCGCTACTCATCCCTGGTTGTGGCATCTCGGCTGGTTGCCCTGGCACCTTTGCGCATTGTCTGATCTGCTTCTCGCCTTAGCGTTGCTCAGAACTCCCTGGATTCCGAAACTCCCGGCCTACTTCGTGATGCTATTCACCGTTCTTGCCGTGGCTGTTGAGCAGCCAGCAGAATATCTATGGAATGTAGAAGGCGCTCGCTTGGCTGGTGTCAGCATCGCTGCCGGGATACTAACTCCATATCTGGATTTCGAAACGGAAATGTTCG
Source organism: uncultured Candidatus Obscuribacterales bacterium (assembly GCA_964600935.1). GTDB lineage: Bacteria > Cyanobacteriota > Vampirovibrionia > Obscuribacterales > Obscuribacteraceae > JADYXR01. The sequence goes on along the minus strand of CAZRMH010000129.1, from coordinate 17,189 downwards.
TTCTCGTTGCGTCCGTCGCCGCGATTCTTTACGCCATTATGGCGTATGGTTGGAGTTGGTGTTTTGCTGCAGCTGGAACATGGAACCGGTTTCTCACCTGGTTGTCTGTCGTGACCTGGACACTCCTGCTTTGTACTGCTGCTGCGCCTCTTTGGCCAGAGTCAATTCGTCCTTCGATGATGATTATTGGTATGGGGAACGGAATCGGTTTCACCTTGATGGCACTATGGATGGTGCTTGTATTCGAGGTTGTTCTTCGTCGCTCGCGACCGGATGAGTTGTATGGTCGAATGAAACCGTGGCGTCATCCGCGTTCTGATTTAGTTGGACGAGCATGGACGATCATCGGTAACAGTCGCGTTCTGCGTTATGTTGGAGAACTGATACCATCAGTGACGATGATTAGTGACATCGAAGATGTGGTTTATATTAATTACCTTGCCGATGCAGACGCTCTTGCCCAGCTTCTTCCGCCGGGGCTTCAACTCCAGCGTCTGGGTCCGAACGAATCATTCGCGCTCTTTTCGGTGCTCACGTATAGACACGGACACTTCGGACCTCGAGTTCCAGGCAGCTTGAGAAACATCCTTCCGTCGCCAGTGCAAAGCAATTGGCGTGTGCATGTCGTCGATGTTAAAGGCGAACGAGGAATTTACTTTGTTGAAACAGTAGTCAATGAAACGATTGTCGCGCTTGGCGGGAGATTTCTTTCCGATGGTGTTCCCATGCATCTAGCGGAAGCCGCGTGTGTAAAAGAGACTGATGGTGGCGAGTATCTTGTCGAATTGAAGTCGGGTGGAGGTTCCGCTCCGGAGCTGATAGCGAAATTGAGCCCTGGGCAGAAGCCGGAATTCACAGGTATCTGGCGAGAGTGTTTCAAGGATGCTGATTCATTTCTTGCTTACTGTGTTCCACAAGACCGCGCAATCTCTGTTCAGGGCTGGTATGGTCAGTGCACCAGTCAGGAAATAAACCTGGGCATTCCGCTTGAATCTTGTCAATTTTTAACTGGAGAGGTGGTATCGAAAGCGGTATCAAGTTTAATCGGCACGCAGCTTCTCGCGTCGCCGATTTGTTTTCGTGTTCCTAGAGTAAATTTTGCTTTTGAGAAAGTGAAACGGCAGTCGCTGGGAACTCGGACTCTCAAACCTAGTAGTTGATGTATCTCTTTGTTTTTCACTCAGGCTAAAGTAGCTTGACTGATGTCAGTCGTCTGGGTTAGAGTGAATGAACAGTAATGAATTGAATGGAGGTGCACATGAAAGAGATTGTCTCATTGAGCGGAAGCTTTCCCGTCGTGCGCGCTTCATTCGCTCGAATCTAACTGAAATTTTTGTTTTAAAAACGAAACCAAATCGACGGCAAGCGTCCTTGTTTTGCAGCGTTTGAAAGTTCTCTAGATGGCGCTATTGGTTGTTGCTCGCGACAATAAAAATTGTCTCTAGACGATCCAAAGTTGCTTTTGCGGCAAATGTTTTGTCATTTGTGGCAAGCGAAACGCTGGCACGCACAGGGATTCTATTGAATACCGAACAGCCGTGAGCACTGAATCTGGTGCTTCGCTTCAGCTTGCGAATGCGCATGCGAACAAAAACTTTAAACCAATTTTTTAACCAATAAACAAGGACCTAAAGCAACAATGATTCCAAACAATTTAAAAGCGCTCGTAGCAGCGCCTCACATCTGTGCGCGCGTAGTTGCTCACGATCGCGACTCATATCGAATTTCAAATGAAGATGGAGAAATCAAAGCGATAATCTCAGGAGCCCTGCGCTATGAAAACGAGGAGTCATCCTCACGTCCCGTAGTGGGTGATTATGTCGAAGCGGTGGTAACAGACGGAACCGGAATTATCAAATCCATCTTGCCAAGGCAAAACTTATTTTCTCGGCGAGGAATTTTTCGATCGCACTCGATGCAGCCAATTGCAGCGAACGTCGACAGATTATTTCTCGTAATGGCGGTCAACGGAGATTTCTCCGCTCGGCGTCTGGAACGATATATGGTGGCAGCGGCCGCTTATGGGGTTCCATGCGCGGTGTTGTTGAACAAGATCGACTTGGCTGATAATCCACAAGCATATGTAGATGAGGCGAAATCTGTCTCAACAGAACTGCCAGTGCTTGCCGTTTCTGCCCTAAATAACAACGGGCTTGAAACTCTCTCACCGTTTCGAGGTAGGGATAAAACGATTGCATTCGTCGGTTCCTCCGGCGTTGGCAAGTCGACCCTCATCAACACCTTGTTGAATCAAGATTTGCTTGCGGTAAACGGTGTTCGCGTCAGGGATGACCGCGGAAAGCACACGACAACTCGCCGCTGCCTGCTCTATCTTTCTGATGGAACAGCAGTGATTGACACTCCCGGGATGCGCGAATTCGGACTCGCGGACGCGGGGGCAGGCGTCAGCGTAGCCTTCTCCGAAGTGTCTGAATTGGCAAGCGAGTGTCGGTTTCGCGATTGCAGGCATGACAATGAACCCGGCTGCGCTGTGCGCGACACCGTCGACTCTTCCAGACTCCAAAGCTGGCGGAAATTGGAGCGCGAAGCGGCTTTCGAGGCAAGAAAATCAGATCGTTTATTGGCAGAAAATGAGAGGAAGAAATGGAGAGCGATCCATAAAGACGCAAAACAGAGGCGGCGATCCTGATATTATTCGATAAGATTCTGATCGGGAGCATGGTATGAGTTTTGGAACGGCAACTAAAACACCGAGAGCAATTCTGTTCTTTCTGTTCTTCGTGTCCGGCTTCTGCGCACTGCTGTATCAAACGGTTTGGTTGCGCTTGGCATTCGCGTCGTTCGGTATCATCACGCCGGTTATATCGATCATAATTTCGGTGTTCATGCTCGGCTTGTCACTGGGCTCGTGGCTGAGTGGCAAATATATCGATCGGATTTCTGCGAAAACCAAAATCAATCCGATTATGTTCTACGCGCTCGCTGAATTCCTCACGGCGTTCAGCGCGCCTCTGGTGCCTATAAGTTTTGTAGGCTCGGCGAGCGCGTTGCTCCATACCGGATCGCTCGATTCCATCAGATACTTGGGAAGTTCTGCGGTGCTTATCGCTCTGTCGATTTTGCCCTGGTGCATCTGCATGGGATCGACTTTTCCGCTAGCAATGGCTTTTGTAAAAACGGTAAACAAAGCCGAAGAGAAAGGTTTCAGTTTCTTATATCTCGGCAATGTGATCGGATCTGCTTTCGGTAGTTTGCTAACAGCCGGTGTTTTAATCGAACTCCTCGGTTTTAGAAACACCCTGTGGCTGGCAGCAGGAGCGAACGTAACCATTGCTCTTGTGAGCTTCTTGGTAGGTTTGAAGTATCAGAAACAAGCTGCGGCTGAAACTGAAACGGCACCATCAGCGGATGAAACCAGTTCGAAAACCAACATCACCGGCGCTTCTGCTGAGACCCCCGATTTGTCGGAAAATTTAGTTTCATCTAAACCTTCCAAAAATCTATGGTTGCTTCATACAATTTTGTTCACTACTGGTTTCGCATCCATGGCGATGGAAGTAGTCTGGGTGAGAGCGTTTCTGCCTGTACTGGGTCACGCTGTCTATGCCTTCGCCGCTCTGGTATTTGTCTATCTCTGGGCCACCGCGCTTGGTGCTTACATCTATCGAGTCGAAGTTAAGTATTCCAAAGTCCGAAGTCTCACTTCGACGCTGGCATTACTGGCAGTGTCATCGTTTTTCCCAGTGGTATTCGGTGATCCTCGATTACATGATCTTTTCGGTGCGGTGAGCAACCCGTCAGTGCGAGGTGCGTCAGCGCTTTTGAGCATCGCGCCGTTTTGTTTGATCCTTGGATATTTAACTCCAAAGGTAATCGATCAATATTCACTCGGCGTTCCTAGCCGCGCAGGATTTGCTTACGCACTAAACATACTCGGTTGCATTCTTGGTCCACTGCTTGCTGGCTACATACTTCTACCGACTATCGGTGCCAAAGCATCGCTAATCATTCTTGCGTTGCCATTTGTTCTTCTAGGATTTGCCAGAGAGACAACTACAAGCAACTCGTCCTGGAAACTTGCTAATCGGCTTACCGCCTGCATTCTTCTGGCTGGCTCATTTTTCTGTGTGTCGTACGAGGAGGGTTTTGACAAAGGCAATTGTGTAATCCGTCGAGACCACGTTGCAACAGTTCTGCAAACCGGAAGTGGAATCGATAAACATTTGTACGTAAACGGCGTGCAGATGACAGCGCTAAATCCGGTGACAAAGGAAGTTGCGCACATTCCGATTTTGATTCACAACGGACCTGTGAAAACTGCCCTTGGAATTTGTTTCGGAATGGGAACGTCATATCGTTCACAAATGAGCTACGGCATCGATACCACCTGGGTGGAACTTGTGCCGAGCGTCAAAGAAGCATTCACCTACTTCTTCGACGATGCCGAAGCTCTTGCAAAAAGCGACCACGGAAGAATCTACGTCGATGATGGCAGAAGGTTCCTCCAACGGACAGATCAAAAGTTTGACGTGATTAGCGTTGATGCACCACCACCACCAGAGTCAACCGGTGTTGGTTTGCTCTTCTCCGACGAATTCTATAAACTCGCAAAGACTCGACTTAATCCTAACGGAATTGTAGAAGTTCTCGTTCCCGTAGGCGAAGCTGACCGAGTAGAGGCGGAACTGCGACCGATGATTGAAGCGTTCCCTTACGTTCGCGTTTTCTTGGCTAAAGACATTGCCTACATGTGCTGCGGCTCAATGAGCCCCATGAGCGACGTCAGCGTCACTGACGCAATCGCGTTGATGCCCGAAAAAGCACAAAAGGATATCGTCGAATGGCGCGACGATAAAGAGTCACCAGATGCGGTGAAAAACTACTTGACTGAAATCTTCTCTCGCGAAGTCGACGCTAAATCACTTTTGAAGAGTGGAAACAACAATCTGCGAATCACTGATGACAGACCATTCAACGAATACTTTTTGGTCCGCATGATACTAGGCGGACACTATGAGCGGTGACAGTGACTCAGTTTTAGAACTGCGGATCGAATTCAGTTTTGTGACCGCGCTTCCAAGCATGTGATTTTGAGCATCTCATGCGCGTCTCTGATATCTCGATATGGTACTGGTTCGATTTCAAGATTTACGTCATTGAATTGGTCGTCTTTGATTAGGTCGTTGATGTAGTGGTGGAAATGTTCTTGATGGGGTCCTTTGATGGGATAAATTTTGACCTCACCAGCGGTGACTCTGATTAGTTCTCTTAGTGCGCGGCAGTGGAAATCGTAATCGAAACGATCTTCGAGGAGCATGCCGCCTGATTCTAACGAGGTGTAGAGGAACAGAAAGTTTGCGCAGAGTGAGAGGTCGAAACTCTTGTCGGCGAATGGGAGGTTTGGAAGTTCAGCGTGTACGTAGTGACCAGCAGCTGAGTTTATGACGTAATCGCTGAGGAAGAGATCGCGAGATTTCTTTTTTCGTTGTTGGAACTGATTCGACAAAGCGTTTTCGTCGAATAGATGTCCGACGACTGACTTTCGGGCTCCGACGCGTTCGACGTCGTTGCGCCAAATGTCCGCGAGTGTTTTTCCGTCGGTTGCGTACATCGGGTCGCATGACGTGACGTTGATATCGAAGAGCCGTGCTTCGGCGCCAAACGACGATGGACCTGAGGCGCAGTCGAGCACGCGCTTTCCTTTGAGCTGCGACGGGTTGAGATTAAACATTCTCTGGTATTCAGTGAAGTCTCGTCCGAGGAAGAGTACTTCTGAAAAAGCAAAATTCTCTTTGGATGTTTCAGTAGTCATTTGTCTTTGAGCAGAAAACTTCTAGTCGTCCTTGGAAATTAAAGCATCGGCTTCGATTTCGACCATCATGTCTGGTGAAATAAGTCTGCTTACTTCGACCATCGCGGTAGCTGGTCTGATGTCGCGGAAGAACTCGCCATGAGCTTTCCCGACGGCTTCCCATTCGTCGATGTTCGTCAAGTAGATTCTGGTCCGAACAACATCGCTCAATTTTGCTCCGGCTCGTGTCAATGCGGTTTCGATGTTTTTGAGGATTTGTCTTGTCTGCGCACCAGGATCGCCGACGCCGACAATTTTTCCATCTTCGCCTGTAGCGGTGGTACCAGATACGAAGACATGGCTTCCAACCTTCACTGCTCTCGAGTAGCCGATGATTGGCTCCCATGGCGTATCTGTAGAGATGTTTTCGCGTTTTGATTTTGTTGCTTTAGAGTCCACGGTTTATATCCTTTATTAGTTAATGGCGATGGAGAACAATTGATTAGAGCGTCAAGTGCATAGCCCGTTAGAGTTTTCCTCAGGTGTTCCAGCTGGAGATTTAATGTACTAGTTGCCGAACGGACTCTTTGAAAACTTCAGTGTGTCTATCGATGTCGGCTTCCGTCGTCGACGGCGACACAAGCGCCATGTTGTGAAACGGAGTCATCAAAATGCCGCGGTTTAGCGCCGCAAGGTGCATGTAGCGATCCAATTCGTAGTCGCCTGATGCAGCCGCTTCTCCACCATTCGAAGGCGGTTTCTCTCGAAACCAATATTCGGCTCTGCAACCAAGTTGTTTTACGATCCACGGAAGATTGTTTTCTTCAATTACTTCTTCTACTCCTTTGACGAATCGATCGCAAAGCGGGATCGTTTTCTCATATGCTTCATCCGTAAGAACTTTTTCGAGGGTCGCGCGCATCGCTGCGATGGAGAGCGCGTTGCCAGCGAGCGTTCCACCGATGCCTGAGGTGTCGCAATCTTCGACGTTCGTGTGTTCTCTGATTCGTTGAGCGATTTCTTCGGTGCAACCATATACGGCACCAGGAATTCCACTGCCAAGTGGTTTGCCGATTGTCATCATATCCGGTTGCAGTTTATGCTTGCCGGTGTAGCCACCGGGACCGGTGCAAATCGTGTGCGTTTCGTCATATATCAGAAGCGTTCCTGTTTTCTTCGTAATCTCGCGTAAAGCTTCTAGATAACCTGGATCTGGATGAACGATGCCGATGTTTGTCATCACTGGTTCCGCAAGAACACAAGCGACGTCTTCCGCTGCCATTGCTTTTTCCAGTGCGTCCAGATCGTTGAACTCAACAACTTTAGTAGTTTTGACAGGATCGACTTGCGGACCGCAGTTGCCTTTTCGCGCTTGTGGTTTGCCATCCACCAGAGTTATGAATGATTCGTCGACCGTTCCGTGATAGCACCAGTTGAAAACGAGCACATAAGGACGACCGGTGATTTGTCGTGCTAATCGCAAAGCGAATCGATTCGCATCAGTCGCAGTAAGGGTGAATTGCCAGTACTTAAGACCGAATCGGCGACTCAACTCTTGTGAAACCCAAATGCTGTTTTCCGTGGGCAACATAAATGTGATGCCCTTTTGAATCTGTTCGATGATCAAAGCCGTGGAGAGATCGGGCGAATGTCCTGTCATTGCGCCTGTATCACCGAGGCACAAGTCAACATACTGGTTCCCGTCGACATCGGTAAAATGCGCGCCTTTCGCTTCTTTTACGAATACCGGATAAGGCGACGCCCATTTGATCATCCAGTTCATTGGAACGCCTGCAAGCAAGTGCTCCTTGCCTTTTTCGAAGAGCTTGAATGACTCCTTGTGAGTGTTTCTGAACAACTCTTCTTCCTGCTTCAGCAGTCTGTTCAAATGAGTTCTATCAATTGTCGTCGTTTTGCCGGACAGCATCTCGTTGCTCCTCTCAATTCGCGCATTAGTTTATCGCTCCAATGGCGACTTCACATTAACTAGCCTGGACGCCGATAGATGCAGGAGAAGCTCGTTGCATCGTGCCATTCAACTGCTGGGTCGACACGCCGTTTCCATTCGCGATTTTGCCCAGTTCTATGCACTGCGCGCAGGTCGTTCAGGCAGCGCATCAAGACGCTCTCGTCAAGCGCTTCGAACAACGTGATGTGTCGCGTTGGTGTTCTTCCGACGCTTGTGTAGCGACGGCACGCCATCCAGCCGGGAATGTCAGCGATTTGCAGAGGAAGATAGTCGTTTTCATACCAGTTTTGAAATTCATCATCCATTTCTGGTTTCATCTCTAACGACCAGAGCAGAAACGGTCGACTGCCAAATCGTCCATCAGGAGGCATGCGATCGTGCTCCCAGCGCGGCATGTAGGAGATGCGGCTGAAATTGCGTAAATCGTTTGTTTTCCAATTTTGAAATTCGGTGATCAAATCTTTGATTGAGGCGCGCTGAAAAATTTCGTCAGCTCGTGCAACATCATCCTTGTTGGCAAATTCGTAAATGGTGACGTATTGCTTGTTATACCAGCGCAAAGAACCGCTTATGTTCAGCTCTTCGTAGCGTCTGATTGTCGTTATCTCCGGAGCCGTCGCTAAAATCGCTGGAAGAAAACGGTGATGATAAAACTCGTTGAACTCGCCCTCTTTCTCAGGCGCGACGCTCAGCGTAATGAGCATGATAGGATTTGCGTCCATTCGAACTCCTTGTCAACGCTTGTGTTCAACCAAATGGTACACCATTACTCGTACTCGATTCGTTTTCGGCGCTGAATTTTGTTCGCTGATTGACGAAACGAGGGTTGTGATGAGGAATAAAAAAAAGGACGTCCTTCAAGTGAAGAACGTCCGTCGTATTTATTTGAATCGGCAATTTCCCGATTCAGGGAGTCTGGTTTTTCCCGCTTAGAGGTGCTCGACCTTGGTGATTTCCGCGAGTGTTTTCGTCGCATTAGATTAGACGTAAACGTTTTCATCATTGGAAAGTTTTTCCAAAATTTCCTGAGGAAGTTTATTGTTCATCGAGAGACCAAGACGAACATCATCGTCAGGATCACTTGCCAGCGTGACTAACGCGGACTCAGGAAGATTCGCGTTTTCTGCCGCGCTCAGTCGAACATCAGCATGATCGTCTGTGGATAGAGCCTTCAAAATACTAGCTGGGGTATTCGGATTTTCTGCCACGCGACGGCGGACACGTTTGTCCGGGTCAGCTGCCAGTTTGAAAATCACAGATTCCGACGTGTGCGGATTACCAGCCAAAACCAGGCGAATCAGCACTTCTTCGTCGTTCGACGCGCTGCCTTCGGCGATCAATTCATGCTCAAGAGTATAAATCGAGCGAAGTAAAGCCGAGAGTTTTGGAGATGTAACCGGTTTGGCAATGTAATAGTTCATCTTCAACTTGAGAGCTTCAGAAACATCTTCATCTCTTTGTGACACCGTAAGCAGTACCACAGGAATTTTCTTCAATTCAGCGTCGGCTTTGATGTCCGCGAGGACTTCATGACCGTTTTTCTTCGGCATGTTCAGATCAAGCAAAATTACGTCAGGCAATTTCTTTTCAGTCTTTGCTTTTTCGAGGTATTCGCAAGCCTGTTCGCCATCGTTAACAGTGTTCAGGTTGTAAGTTAAATCGGAGCGTTTGAGCGCCTCTTCAGTCAGCCTGACATCTGATGGGGTATCCTCGACTAACAGGATTTCGATCTTCTCTTTCATTCAACGCGCTCCTTATTTTTTTTCACAGCAGGAAGAGTAAACAAAAATATTGAGCCCTCTCCCGGTTGTGACTCTACTGAAATTGATCCACCGTGCGAAGTGACAATTCGCTTGCAGATCGCTAATCCCATTCCGGTTCCTGAGTATTCGTTCTTGCCATGCAGTCTAGCAAACATATCGAATACTTTCTCTGTATAGCGTGGATCCATACCGATGCCGTTGTCACGCACCGAGAACAACCAATAATCGCCACTTGAATCCACCTTGATTTCTATATGCGGAGGTTTGTTCTTATTTCTATATTTTAGCGCGTTACTTATCAAGTTCTGAAACAGCTGAACCAGGTGGGATCTTTCGACCGCGACATCTGGTAGGGAATCGATATCAAGGCTGGCTTCTGTTTCCTTAATCAGCGCGCTGAGATTTGTTAAAACGTCCTCTATGACATCGTTGCACTTGGTTTCATAATACGTCCCTTCGCTCTTAATAATGCTTGAATGCGTCAGCACAGCCTGAATCAGGTTCTGCATGCGCCTCGTACCGTCCAAAATGAAATCGACGAACTCTTCTGAATCCGGATCCAATTTACCTTGTGTGTTTTCTTTCAACAAGTTTGCGAAACCCTGCACTGCCCTTAGTGGCTCTTGCAGATCGTGCGAGGCAATTTTGGCAAACTGTTTCAGTTCTTCGTTGCTTTGGGTGAGCCTTTCCGTTCGCTCTCCCACGATTCTTTCTAATTCTTCATTGAGTCTTTTATGTTCGGAAATATCGCGGACGAATGCGCAGAACAGATAGTCGAGATCCTCTTTGATTTTAAAGACGACAAATTCGATGGGAAACTGTTTGCCTTCGTTATTGACGGCTTGCAACTCATAGTTGGCTCTAAGCACGTTGTTGTCGCCTTTTTCAAATCGTTTTTCAACCATGCGTGCGTATTGCTTTCTTAAATGCCGCGGCACGATCGTTGAAAGCGGCCTACCCAATGCTTCTGCTTTCGTCCAACCGAAGGTAGTCTCTGCCTGCGGGTTCCAATCGGTTATTTGCCAATTGCGGTCGACCGATATAAACGCATCATATGAGTTTTCTAGAATAATTCGTAAACGTTTTTCGCTTTTCTGCAATGCAGAACGGACGCGCATTTCTTCAATCGCAAACTCGAGTCTGCGTTGAATTGCTTCGCAACTCACGGCTTCCTTCAATACGTGACCCTGTGCACCAGCTTCTCTAGCGCGGATAGCCAGCTCTTCTTCGTCAGCCTGAGTGGCGACGATGATTGGAACTCCAGGAGTCAATTCGCGGACTCTATGAAAAGTTTCAATGCCATCACTGTCAGATAGCGATAAGTCCAAAAGAATTGCGTCGAATTTTAGCTCAGCGAGAATTTGAAATGCATCATTGAGATTAGTCGCCACGCTCACATCAAGACCGAGCATGGACAGACCTAAGTCCAGTTCGTGCAGAAGTTTTGGATTACCTTCGACCACTAATACGTGCATACTGCGCCACTGGAAAAAAGGAAAGACCGTAGACGTCCTGAGACGTCACTTACCGGTTATGCCCAATCATTTGATAAACAACCCGATCAGCCCATATATACCCGATTAGCACATCAGCAGGCAGTGCGTGCTGGTGTGCTAAGGGATACAGATGCGGTTTAGGACGTCCCGTGAGTAGACTCGCAACCCAGGGAGTTATTTTTCTACGCGACGTTAGCCGTGGCAAATTCTTTTGGGGTTTGCTCGTTTGCAAGCGCAGGGACAGCGACTTCGTCATTGACGATGAGGGTTCCCGAGCTGCCAGGTTTCATGATGGCGGCTAGCAGGTCCCCTTCGAGTTCTGCGCTTCCGATTAATATGGATCCGATTCCTTTTTTGATGCCGGCAACGCAACTTCTCACCTTTGGAATCATGCCGCCACTGATGATACCGCTGTCGATCAGAACGGAAACTTCATCTACTACCACTTTCGGAATTACATTCTTATCCATCAAGATGCCAGGAACATCGGTGATATAAACAAGTTTGTCGGCTCCCAGTGCGACGGCGATTGCCATGGCAACGTTGTCAGCGTTGATGTTGTAGAGATGACCGGATTCGTCATTAGCGAGCGATGCCACGACGGGTAACGAGGTGTCGAGTATGGCTTTGAGATTTTCGCTGTTCACCGAAGTGATTTCGCCGACCCAGCCTATGTCGAGACTGGCTCCGGAGCTGCAATGAATAACTTTCTTGGTAGCTGTCAAAACGTTTTCAGTTTTTGAATTGATCGATGTTGCATGAACGCCGAGGTTGTTCAAGTGATAGACGAGTTTTGCGTTTAGTCCATCGAGGACTGTTTGGGCGATGCCGAGAACTTTGTCATCAGTGACACGCAGCCCTTGAACGAAGTGGGGCTGATCTCCAGCGGCATTGAGAGCTTCAGAAATTGCAGGACCACCGCCGTGAATGAGCACAACTTTGGCACCGCTTTCAGAAAGAATGGCGACTTCGGTTAAAAGACCGATCATCGCTTCTTCACTCTTCAGTGTGCTGCCACCAATCTTGATAACAATCACTTCGTTGGACAATGCGCCGGCAAATTTTGATTTCACTACGTTCGTTGCTTTCTTGATTGCTTTGGTTTGATTTTTAATTTGGGTTTGTTGATTGTTTATGCACATGACAGAAACTCCTGAAATTTAAAAGATTTGGAACTGTGGGGAGACGACTTGTTCGAGAGCTAGGACCGAAGGCTTGTTTCCAAGCTTTAGGTTCGGTAAGCACCATTGATTCGAACGTAGTCGTAACTCAGGTCACATCCCCAGGCGCGAGCTTCTGAGCCGCCAGCCACCATGTCGATGGAGATGCGGATATCCTTTTCACTTAGAACTTTATGTGCGGCGTTGGTATCAACGGACAATGGTTTCCCTTTGCTCATCAGCGGCAAGTGACCGGCATCGCTGTCGAAACTGATCGACAACTTAGATGGGTCGAAGTTGACACCACCACGTCCGAGTGCGGCAATGATTCTTCCCCAGTTAGCGTCTTCGCCGAAGAGCGCTGTTTTTACCAGGCTCGACGAGACTACAGATTTGGCAAGTTTCTGAGCATCTTCTCTTGACTCACTGCCGATTACTGAAACTTCGAGAAATTTGGTTGCGCCTTCGCCGTCCCGTGCGACGGCTTTGGCGAGAAGTTCGTTCACCGTATGTAGTGCGGTTTTGAAGATTGTGTAGTTCTTGTCGTCGGCGCTTTCGATCAGCTTGTTGCCGGCTAGACCGTTAGCAAATACAAGCGCCATGTCATTGGTGCTGGTGTCGCCGTCGACTGAGATCATATTGTATGTAGTGCAAACGCTTTCTTTCATCGCGAGAGACAGAAGCTCTTGCGTGATGTTGATGTCGGTGGTGACGAATGCCAGCATTGTTGCCATGTTCGGGTGGACCATTCCGGACCCCTTGGCCATGCCGCCGATCATCACTTTAGTTCCATCAATATCAAGTTGAAATGCAATTTGTTTTGTGAACAAATCAGTAGTTCTAATCGCTTCTGCAGCTGCTGTTCCACCTTCTTCGGTGTTGGCAAGCAAACCGGCGACGATAGGAATGCCTGCGCAAATCTTATCGATTGGCAATTGCACACCGATGTAACCGGTGGATGCCACGGCGATTTCTTCAGCTTTACAGCCAAGGGCTTCGGCAGTTGCTTGAGCCATTTTCTCGCAATCGATATCGCCTTGCGGACCGGTGCATGAGTTTGCATGCCCACTGTTGACGACGACTGCTTTAATTGGTGTTCCAGCTGAAACGACTTTGTGCGACCAGGTGACAGGTGCGCCTTTAACAACGTTTGTTGTAAAGACACCAGCAACGGTGGCAGGCACTTCGCTCATCAATATGGCTAGATCTTTGCGTTTACGCTTGAGCCCAACATGTGCTCCGGCAGCTTTGAACCCTTTAGCGACCGTAACGCCACCTGCTACCTTTTTCATTTGATCTACCTCCTGATGAGCGACTAGCTCAGCTACAAAAACGTGGGGATTTGATTGAGTCCGATTGTTTCGTCTATTCCGAGAATGATGTTCATGTTTTGAACTGCTTGCCCGGCTGCGCCCTTTATTAGGTTGTCGATGGCGCTAACGACGACAATTCGGTTCGATCGTTCGTCTACTGCAAAACCGATATCGCAGTAGTTCGAGCCCTTGACCCATCGCGTTTCAGGTAATGGCATCCCTGTGGGTTTGATGCGAATGAACGGCTCCTGTCCGTAGCATTCTGAGTAGATGGACGATACTTCTTCGTTGCTCAACTTCTTGGTGAGGTTGGCGTATGAGGTGATGAGAATTCCGCGGTTCATTGGCACTAAGTGTGCAGCGAATGTAGTGATGACATCATCGCCGGTAAATTTGCCGAGCTCTTGCTCGATTTCCGGTGTGTGTCTGTGGATTGGCAATTGATATGCCTTGATTGATTCGTTGCATTCGTTGAAATGTGTTTTCAATGTTGCCGCTCTTCCGGCACCGGATACTCCGGATTTTCCGTCGATGATGATGCTGTTTGGAGCGATGACACCATATTTGATCAGTGGCGTCAGCGCCAGGATAACAGCAGTGGCGAAACAACCTGGATTGGCTACCAGAGAGGCTTTGCTTATTACCTTCCGATTCAATTCGCAAAGACCATAAACCGCTTGCGAAGCGACGGCATTGCTCTCGTCGGTGCCACCATACCAGGTGCCCCGAGCTTCGTTACTTTGCAATCTGAAGTCACCGCTCATGTCGATGATTTTTGTTTTTGCAAGCGCAGAAGCTTTGACAGCATTACCAGCGACTCCATGAGGGAGCGCGAGAAAAACGACATCGCTTGATTCTGCGAGCGCATCTACGTCCATCGACTCGCAAGTGTTGATCAGCTTCTTCGACATGCCGGCTAAGCCAGCAAAACCAGGAAGCAGGTCTTCGTATGATTCACCACTGTGGCTGTTGGAAGCAACCGACACAGTTTCGACCGCTGGGTGTTGAAGCAAGAGTCTGATCAACTCTTGACCGACATACCCGGTGGCACCAGCAACTGAAACCTTGACTCTGGTGTTTTTGTTGGCACCAGAAGCGGTATTAGCATCTACGGCGACAGAGTTGTCGACGTTCGATACGGTTTTCGATTTGGAGTTAGTTACGGTGACCATTAGCGGCTCCTGCGAGACTCGTTGTTAGTGGATTCTGGGAGCGCCGCCTTCCAGGCGGCTTTTAGTTCTAGATTCTAATGCCGGCTGGAAGCCGGCGCTCCCAGGTTTCGGCTCTCGGTGAAATTACATCACCAGCGCCATGATCGCTTTCTGCGCATGCAGACGATTTTCAGCCTGGTCGTAAACGACGGATTGCGGTCCATCGATTACAAGTCCTTCGACTTCTTCTCCACGGTGTGCCGGTAGGCAGTGCATGAAGATTGCATCTTTCTTCGCATGGCTCATCAGCTTGCTGTCGACCTGGAAGTTTTCGAATGCTTTGGTTTTCTCAGTTTCAGCTTCTTGACCCATCGAAATCCAAACATCTGTATAAACTGCATCAGCATCTTTGGCTGCTTCAATCGGGTCGTGCGTGATCGTGATTGTGGCGCCGGTTTTCATCGCTTCCTGTTTCGCCAGATTGAGAATCTCTGCATTCGGTTCATAACCGGCAGGGCAAGCAAGTGCAAAGTCGGTTCCAACTTTTGCTGCCAGCAGCATCAAAGAATTGGCAACGTTGTTGCCATCACCGATGAAGGCAAGTTTCAAACCTTTGAGTGCGCCTTTGTGTTGCAGAATCGTTTGGAAATCAGCCAGAGCCTGGCATGGATGCTCGAGATCGCTCAGTCCGTTGATCACTGGAATTTTGGAATTCGCTGCCAAAATTTCGACAGTTTTATGTTCGAAAGTTCTTGCCATAATTCCATCAACCCAACGATCGAGGTTTTTCGCAACATCGCTGACGGGCTCACGAAGACCGAGTTGACCTTCCATGTAGATAGCATGTCCGCCGAGTTGTGTCATACCGGCTTCGAAAGTAACCCGAGTTCTCAACGAGGGTTTTTCGAAAAGCATAACCAACGTTTGTCCTTTTGCGAACAGAGTCTGGGTGTCATCGAATTTGTTGATAAAGAGCTGTTGAGCGGTGTCGATGATCAAATGAATTTCTTCAGCTGAAAGATCGGCGATACCGAGAACGTTTTTGCCTCTCATCAAATCTTGAGTCAAGACTTTATTGAGTGGTGAAGATCCGGTAGCAGGTGGAGCCATCCGTTGTGAAGGTGAGAGGTGCAAAGTCTCTTTGATGTAGTTCAGTAATGGGATTAAAACGTTAAGCATGATTCTTTGCTCCTTCAGAACATTTGTTTTGGACGTTTCCGGTGCCGCCTGGTGAGACTTTGCTCTTTACTGAGAGCTTGGCGTCGAATAACTGGAAGACATCCTCGGAAAACAGTGGGCTAAATTTTTTGTATTCGGTGACTGGCAGTTTTGCCAGTGACGTCTTGGTTTCTCGGGCGTTGGCTACGACTTCGGCGACGGTCTCATGGGCCTGGCGGAATGGCATTCCTTTGTTGACCAGATATTCGACTATGTCGGTTGCAAACATTTCCGGTTGACTGGCTGCTGCCAGCATCGCGTCTTCGTTGATTGTCATCTCGGTGATGGCCAGTGCCATGACTTTTAGTGATTCGACGATTGTGTTAGCTGCGTTGATCGCCGGTGGCTTGGTCTCTTGAAGGTCTCTGTTGTAGCCGACCGGTAGTCCTTTAAGGATGACGATCAAACTCATCAGGTCACCGCAAATGGTGCCGACTTTAGCGCGGACGATTTCGACAGGATCCGGATTTTTCTTCTGTGGCATCAAACTCGACGTGGTCGTAACTGCATCGGAGAAGTTGATGAATCCGAATTCTTTGGAGCACCAGATGATTAATGTTTCGGCAAGTTGCGAAAGGTGAACAGCCGTCATGGTGCAATCGAACACAAACTCTGCAAGAAAGTCTCTGTCGGAAACTGCATCGATGGAATTGGCAAAAATCTTGTCGAATCCAAGGGTAGCAGCTGAAACTTCAGGAGCGATTGGCAAACCGGAACCGGCGATGGCGCCGGCACCGAGAGGACTGCAGGCAGTTCTCTTTTTGCAATCTTCGAAACGTTCCAAATCTCTTTTCAGCATTTCGCTGAAAGCGTTTAAAACGTGTGCGAATGAAACGGGTTGGGCTGGTTGCAGGTGAGTGTAGCCCGGCATGACGGCACCAGCGGTTTCAACAGCTTTATCGTTTAACGCTGCGTTGAGAATTTTCAGATGCCAGCCGATTGTCCCAATTTGTTCGAGGGTGTAGAGTCTCATGTCGAGAGCGACTTGGTCGTTTCTGCTACGAGCTGTATGCAACAACTTCGCATCATCGCCGATCATCGCTTCCAGTTGTTTCTCTACATTCATATGTACATCTTCAAACTCAGGATCGAGTTGAAAGTTTCCATTGAATGCCAGCTCCTTGATGGTTTGAAGGGCACCAATGATATTGGTTGCTTGCGCATTGCCGATCAAACCAACCTTTTCGAGCATGGCTACATGAGCGAGGCTGCCGGTAATATCCGCAGCGATCAAATGCGCATCATCGTTTACCGATGAGACGAATTTTGATACCACTGGATCAAGTGGCTGGTTGAAGGCTTTTCTTAAGACTTTCATTGCACTTACTCCAGGCTGTGAGTCTGAGACCATTGACGTTGATGAAACC
>CAZRMH010000128.1:0-19164 GCA_964600935.1 uncultured Candidatus Obscuribacterales bacterium | reverse complement strand
GGTGCTACTTTTTAAACTCGGAACTTCGGCAGACCTACATGGGCTCTCCATAGAATCGAAACAAAAACTGCTTTGCGGTTCGATTCTAGAAAGAGTTCACGGACACTTGTTTTTGCAAAGAATCGAGCTGTCCATGCAAAATAAGGTGGTGTCCATGCGAATGATAAAGGACGTTCTGCGACTGATGAAAGATGCCAGTGCTGCCCGTGAGGTGGTTGGCTCTGCAACATTCCGAAGATCATATTGATCCCGAAGAGTGGCGCTCCAACGGTTCAGTTGTTCTAATTCTGGTGCGTCTTCTTGTGCGCCTGGTTTAATTTTTTAGCGATCTTTTTTCACTGCCTTTGGTGCGACCTTAGCAGTCATTGGCGTAGCCGTGATTTCTTTCATCAAATTCTGCGCATTAGAGTACAGCGAGGATTCTGAGGGGATAAATTTCAGAAGATTTATGGCCTCGCTCTTAGCATTCTTGGAAGCAGCAACTTCCGCTAGTTTGATGTAAACGGAATCTAGCTTCTCGGACAATTCTGGAGTCAAACCCCGCGCCGTTTCTTCTGATTCGAGCAATGCACGCGCCCCTGTGTAGTCGCCGGTCTTGAGGAGATCATCGATCTCAAGAGTTGTGAGTGTCTTTGTCTCGATAGGCGGGACATTGGTTAAATTCCCGAAGGTGGAGAGCCCTGCGAATACACAGACAAAGGTCAGCGCTACGATCAGACCATACCGGACACTCGCGACCTGAGTCGTCGAGCCGTCTCGTTCATCCGTTATCACGACAGGCGTTTTTTTTTGTTTATTGCGGTCCACTGCTCGTTCCCTCCACCACCAAATTATTTTGTCTTGGCAGCTCCGATAAGACCCATCATACAGGCCTGAACTATGCGGGAACTAAACATACGAAATGTATTCACAATCCTGCGCTGTACTATTGATTGCTCTCTGTGCTTACCGTACTCCGCTTAGATCGATGGTGACGAGAAGCTTTGCTACCGAACTACTTAACAGCTTTTATCGACGTTACTCTCGCTCTCTCTCTCTCCTACCGGAGCTTTATTTTGAGCCGTTCGCTTGGACCCGTAAGTGCGGCTTGCGCATTCTCAGGTGCTTGCGCGAGGTACTTTCCCGATAATCGTGGGACCTAAGTTTTGCATTGTCATGTAACTACCCGCGGTGCGTCTCAATCGTGAATTCGGAGATCGGTCAGTTATTCCAGCCCTCTCAATAATTTCACAAATGGTTTGCGGGGCGATACTAAGAGTATCCCTTATTTCCTGTTTCCCACGTCTGCGATGATCAAGCTATGACGTTAAGGAATGTGCCACCACATATAGTTGCTGTCGCCCACGATTGGTCCTCTTAATCTACAGTTAAATCGAAGTATCGCGCGAAAAGTTTTTTCGATCGATAATGCAATGATCATTAGCGTTGTCCTAAAAAACTTTCAGCCGCCTTGTAAATCTCATCAAGATTTTCTCGGTAGCTTCCTGTCGACCGTATCCTCCTCGATAAGCTCACCAAGCGTTCCTCGTGAATAATTTTTTTTCTTTTCCTTTTTCCTTTTCCGAATTAGTCTTTCTCTTGAAGGGGCTGCCATGGTCTACTGGCGTCAAATCCCTCTCCTTTAAATCAAATCGGCGAAAACTATGATGGTTACTTGGTTTAAATGGAGCAGCCCCGTACGACGCGAAGTAGAACCTCATGGTTCGTAGAGCAAGTGTGTGGAATGAAGCGATCCTTTTGGGCATAAAATAGTCGAGTTGTACTTCGCTATGGGTTAATTTGGAACTGCACGTGGATTCTAATTCTGAATGCCAGGAAGTTAATCAAAAATCAGCAGTATTGAAGAAGTTCGATCGGCTGGAAGCTTTATCGAATATCGATCATTCGAGCTTAATCGAATACGCTGGATTATGTATTGAAGGGCGAGTTCACAGCGCCCGGATAGAAGGACGCGATAGGTCATATGCCATTACCCGAGGTGACGATCAAATCACCTTCGGGTTAGAGGAGTCCGATCCAGGAATTGTAGAAGAGGATGAACTGATTGAAATGCAATCCTTAATGCTCGGATTGGCGCGAGTGAACGCGCGCATAACGGTTTTTGGACGGTGGTCTTCCAAGTTTCCCAGCCCGAAATTTATCGAGAAAATTTCTGCCGATGAGATAATATCGGAGACTACAAAAAAAATACACGCACATAGTAATCTGACGCTCGCTGACTTGCATCAAATCGCACAGTGGTGTTCGAGGCTGCGAAATGATGAAGTGAATGCGACTGCTGAACCGACCTTTAGTACTGTTTTTCCGTCATCATTTAGAGATTGTTTGCGGCATCACAGCGGCAGTGAGGTATTACTTTACAGGAATCACGATGGAATCATCGAGTCTCATCGAATCGATGCGCCGAATCCCGCTGACGATCTCGTAAGCGAGTGGTTTACCAGTTTGAAACAAAAGAAACCGCGCACTGGAGCGAATGCTTCATCTCGATGGAAACGTTGGAAACTTGCACAAATGCTGGGTTGTATTCCTGCTGTTCACAAACCAGAAGTGTTCACTTGGGTCAGCGACACGATGTGGAAATTTGAGGAATATCAAAGCTCGCATGGGCGTCAGCCGAGCTCTTCGCGTATGGAATTCTATTTTGATGATTGCGTGATTTTCGCAAACGACAACATGGAATTCGAACTGATCAGGATGTGAGCGACCTAGCGCCACGCGCTCGGAAACATCTCTAATTCTTGGCTCGCCAAGAGTTTCTCAATAATAATTTGTCGTAATTAGTCTTACTCTTGAATGAATTGCAACCGGTATCACGGACTTTCAGTCGCCGGATTTGTCGTTTCGGTGTCGTCCTTTTTCTCAGTTGCAACAGAAGCATCGTTTGTTTTCTTCGAAGCAACTGGTGTCGCGCTCGCGTCGTCTTTGTGCTCGGTTTCCGCTGTTGCTGCGACTGTTGGTTTCACTTCTGTTGCTCCGGTTGCTGTTTCAGCAGTCTGCTTGTCCAGAGTTACACAAGTGTTGACGACAATCTCGACCCTGCGGTTAAGTCTTCGTCCGTCCGGATTGTCGGTGCCGTCGGGATTGGTGTTCGGGGCTACGGGAATCCGTTTGCCGTGTCCGACAACTTTTATATTTGTGGCGTCAAAAATTTTGTTGTCCGCCAGCCAAGTTTTTACACTCGCCGCTCTCCGGGCGCTCAGTGTCATGTTGTATTCGTCCGTTCCTACAGAGTCAGTGTGCCCCTCAATCGTTACTGGATGAATTACTTGTTTCTTTAGCTCAGGAACGAGCAGATTGAGTGTTGCCACTGCATGTGGTGTTAATGTATCTCGGTCAAATTCGAAGAGTGTGTCGCCGGTAATTGCAAATCGTTTTTGACATGGCAGTTCTGACGTTTTGATCGCCTTCCAGCCCGTGGGAATTTGAAGGTCGCCAGTTTTCTGAATTGTACCGGCTTTTTCTATCGTGCCTGATTTCTGAAGCTGCCCAGGAGTTTGCCATTTTACTTTCTTTTGGTTTTCCTTGTTTTGATCGAACCATTTGTTGATCTTGTCGACTTGCTCTTTCGATTGGCACAAAGCCGGCGACGCGCTGCTGGCTAAAATGGTAACTGCAATGAGACACCAAGTAAGATTTTTCGACATTTGTCGCTCCTGCTAAACCAACTGGATTACTGCCATTGAACTCATTTGCGATGACACCATTCCACATCTTTGAGACAGCCAAACTTTCACAGATTTGGGTAATCGTCCGTGGTGTAGATATCCTTGTAAATGCGCTCAGACTATATACGGTAAATCCGAAATCAATAGGAAGGGTGGCAATGTTATCGAATCGTTCCAGGAATTAGTCAACTTCGGCTTCCAGCGCCTTCATCAACATCTGCTGAGCTCCTTGTCGGAGCGCCGTCCCAACTGTCAGCCGTCTGCGTCTAAACTGGTATCGCTAACGGTTTCCTTATCGAAATCCTTTTGTTTATCAACTCTTGCTCGATCGAGTGCAATTCTCCGAGTTTCATTCCAACGTCATCTGCAGCAGCTTTGCCTGATGAAGAACCTGCTGGGCGTCGCGGTCTGCCGGGTCGATATCGACTGCCGCTTGCGCGTCTGCAACCGCAGCGTACATGCGCTTCAATTTGAGATTTAATCGGGCTCGTTCGATTAGCAGGCGAGAGCCTTTGTCGTTATCCGCAGGCATTTCGAATTGCAATTTGATTGCTTGATCTAGGTCTTCTAATGCTTTGTCATATCGGCCAGTGGCGTAATATGCACGAGCTCTTTGGTAATGGCAAATTGTGCGGTTGTTCCCCCAAATTCCGAAGGTAGGGTGGTTTAGAGCCAATGATTCGTCCAGATCACGGATCGCTTCGTTGTACTTCCCTAGAGAGTAAAACGAAGTTCCGCGGGATAGATAGCCACCGTATTCTTCTGGTGCGATCGCGATTGCCTTCGTTGCTTCTTCTTTTGCTTTTTCAAACTCCTTAAGCTCGTTGAAGACTTCTGCGCGAAAATTTCGTGCATGGTAATCATTCGGTTGGATCTCTATTGACTTGGTCGCGTCTGCCATTGCTTCACGAGGACGTCCTTTGTTTTTATAAAGCCGAGCGCGATTCAAGTAATTGCTTGCCGAGGGCTCTTTGGCGATCGAATCTGTCAATGATTTGATCGTGTTGACTGGTTGGAATGCCGAGAGAAACCAGAGATAAAATGATAGAAAGAAGGCAAGCAGTATAGAAAATGTTTTGAGAAACCGTTTTGTGTCGAACTTTCCTGTTGGATGCGGTTTGCCGAGTGGTTCCTTTTTCTCTGCGATTAGATTTATATCCAGTAAGAATTCATCGCACGATTGATAGCGATTCTGGGGATCTTTAGCCAGTGCGGCGTCAATAACCTGATTTATACCGCTTAGACCCTTAATGGGTTTGAGATTCTTGTGCCTTTGATTTAGATGTTTGACGATTACCTCAATAGGTCTTTTGCCTGTAAAGGGGGGAGCACCCGATAACATCTCGTATGCCAAACATCCGAGCGCGTAAACATCGCTTCGAATGTCGACTTTTTGACCCTGGCATTGTTCCGGGCTCATATAGCCGGGACTTCCGAAAATATCACCGGTTTTGGTCAAATTGTTTTGCTGGTAATCTTCAAGTAGTTTTGCGATTCCAAAATCGATAATCTTGATGGACTCCTGTCCGTCTTTTGTGCTGTAAATCATTATATTGGAGGGTTTGATGTCTCGGTGAACGACGTTGTTTTTGTGGGCATACGACAACGCCTCTAGAATTTGCTGCAACAGGAACACTACTCTTCGTGGCTGCAGTTTCTTCTCCACCTTGATCAGTTCGGCCAGACTGGTTCCATCGACAAATTCAAGCACTAGATATGGTATCGCATCCTGGATTCCGAATTCTCTTACTCCTGCAATAGAAGGATGCTGCAACTCTGCTGTGGCTTGCGCCTCACGTTGAAATCGCATTAGCACGTTTGCGTCCAATTCGGTGCCTGGAATTAGACACTTTATCGCTCCCAGTGTGCCGAGGAGCCTGTGGCGAGCTTTGTAAACGATGCTGAAGCCGCCTTCTCCAAGGACTGACAATAGCTCGTAATTGCCGACGATCTTTCCGGGTCTCATGGGCGATGAGGTCGAGAGTTTTTCTTGAGCATTCGATTCTTGAGCTGGTTCAAGCAAGCAAGAGTTTTCCGCATCAGGCATGAGCATGGGTGTGTCGACTTCAATAAGTCTTGCTGGTGCTGCAATCAATTTGAAATCATCTTCTTCAGGCAATTTTGCTACCTGGTGTTGGACTCTTCTGAATGAGCTGAAATCTTCGATTTGTATTTAGCTATTGCGGCTCGATGTTTCGTCAAGTAATTCGTGTTCGGTGATAGTTTTATTGCCTGATCAAGCATATCGAGCGCCTCATCGTATCTTCCTAAGTCCTTAAGAGCATCAGCTTTTAAGCATAAACTGGAATCGGCCTTTGGATCTATCTTTAGTGCGTTTTGAACATCCGCTAATGCGTCTTCGTATTTTTTCAATCGAAGATTTACCTTAGCCCTGAGGTTGTATGCGTCTAAGCTGAGCTGATCGGTGCCAGCATTTGCGGCCGCCGTTGTGGTTGGTTTAATGTTATACAGTATGGCTTTGTCGGCGTCTTGCAGAGCATTCTGAAGTTTATTCAACTTCAAATGTGCATAGCCCCTTGTTAGAAAGCAAGATGTAAACCAATTCGATTGATTTCTCGGATCTAGTTCGATCGCTTTATTCACGTCGTCCACAGCATTCTGGTAGTTTTTCAGTTGGAGGTTGGCGCGGGCTCGATGAATATAGGCGAAGTGATTCTTTGGACTTAAGTCGATCGCCGTATCCGCATCGATTTTGGCCTGAGAGTACAAACCTGACTCTAATTCGAACCACGATTTCAGTTCTGGGACGATAGGAAGGCTCGGGTTGATTCGTTCGGCCACTTCAAGATCATCAATGGCTGCTGAGTAGTTATGCTGTTTTTCAGCGTAGAGATGGGCCCGGTCTATATAATTTTCAATCGCGTCGGGATGCTCTCGGATGTCTTTACTAAGAGATTGAATTGTCTTTTCTTTTCCCTCGATTAACACGAGCAAACCCGAACAGGAAAGAAAAATCAGGGTCAAAAGGATCGAGTAACTGATAGAGCGCCTGATTTGCTTCTTACTGAGATGAAATGTTTTGCGTGGCGCTTTTCCGGCTTCAATCAATTCTAGCTCTGATAGCATCTCATTGGCTGATCCATAACGGTTATTCGCATCCTTTGCCAGGGCTCGATCAATCACGCGTTCTAAACCAGTGGTCTGCCCAGATACCGGCAATAGTTTCGGAGCGTTGTTTACGTGCTGCAAGATCACATTGATTGCTGCATCTCCAACGAATGGCGGTGAACCGCTGAGCATCTCATAGGCGACGCAGCCGGCTGAATAAATATCGGTTCTATTGTTTACGGACATTCCACGGCATTGCTCAGGGCTCATGTAATAGGGCGTTCCGAAAACCTCACCGGATTTTGTTATGTCTATAGATTCAGGGTCTTCAAGCACTTTTGCTATGCCAAAGTCGATCAGTTTCACTTCTTCGATACCCGAAGTTTTGCGAGAAACGATTATATTTTCAGGTTTTACGTCGCGATGTATAACGCCCTGATTGTGAGCGTGGCTCAAAGCTTGAAGTAACTGTTTCAGGATCTTCAGTGCACGAATCTGATCTAACGCACCCTCACTGGAAATTATTTTTCTCAGCGAATCTCCCTCGACCAATTCCATAACCAGGTATGGCATGTTGTCGTGAATTCCGAATTCTTGAACGCCAGCTATATTTTGATGGGTCAAACCGATCGCCGCTTGTGCTTCTCGTTGGAAGCGGATCAAGGCATTTGGCTCTAGCTGCCGACCTTGTCGCAGGAATTTGATCGCCACAAACTTCTTGAGTAGTTTGTGATTAGCCTTGTAGACCGCTCCCAGCGCGCCTGTGCCAATTAGCGACAGAATTACATAGTGTTCGCCAATGATCTGACCCACGAATGGGTCATCGTCCGATTTTTTTACAGCCATAGACTGGTCGTAAATTTTGAACTCAGACCTCGAATTTTCGTACATTGGCGATCTCGTCGCGTCATTGGGGACTAATTTCTGTTCGGGGATTTTTGACATTAGTTTTAGCCAATAGGACAAAACGGTTTTGTAACTTCGATGGTGGCGAGTGACATCCTTGCTAGTTCTGTTACGACATATACCCTTTGGAGAAGACCGGCTAACTGATGGTGCATCTGTCGAAGCACCATCAGCGCAAGTAACCTCTCCTTTACTGAGTTTCATTGACTGATTTACTATTTGCTTTGACGAGCATGGCGTCCAGCTCATCGAGCGTTGCTAAACGATCTGCCATTAGTTGTTCGGGTAGTGCATTTTTCTTTCGCAGTTTTCGACGGTTGTATAATTCGTTGAAGAAATACCAGTTGGTCAAAGCCAGGGAGACGCTTGTGCCGCTTGCGGCAGTGGTGGAAGCCGCCAGAGCCAATTTTGCAGCCCTAACGGGCTTATTGCCGTAGCGATGGAAAGCGACTCCGGAAAGAATGTCTTGGACTAAGTAAGTACCAGAAATCGCTGGTCCTGATATTTCGTCTTGCAGTGCCACTTTGTTCTGCCGGCGCAGTTCTTCGAGCTGTTTGTTGATGTTGTCGTCGTAGCGGACCGCCCATAGTCCATAAGTGGCTAATCGCGTTTGAACTGAGGAGGTCGCTTTCATCTTCGAATAGTCGGTTGATGCGACGGCTGATTGTAGGTCCGCCATTGCAGCTTTCGCATCTTCTTCGGTGCCTTGCAATTCTTCCTGGAGTTTTGTTTTTAACTTTTTTCGCCAGTAGTTGTAGAGCTTAGTACCGCCAATGGTGCTGGCTGGAGCGCTGACGATTCCGAAGGAGTCGCCTACGATGCCTACGTTTACGGCAGCACCACCCAAGTTCGATTTGTTAGGGTTTAAAGCCCTGATCGATAAGATGTACGATGACACGTAGAAAACGTCCGATATGATGTCGAGGACATAGTAAACGTTGTAACTCGATTGTGTTGACTTAACCTCAGCGTAGACATCGGCAAACTCTGCCAGGCTCCAGTTTCTAAACGCAGTGAGGACCTTTCCTTCAGCGGCGTGCATGCTGCCTTTTAAAACAGGGTTGCTTTCGATCAAGACCTTTCGTTCTGCCATTAATGCATCAATTTCTTTTACTCGTGCAACCACGGCTTTGACTGCAGAGCTTGGGTTCTGGTGTCTCTTGATGTTTTTAACGGCTGTAAAACCGTTTGAACATAATTCTACAGCGCTACTGCCGCCATCAAGGATGGTGCCCACCATTCCGACAACGAGTGAATTACGCGCAGCTCTTTCGCCGGAATTCTGAGTCGATTCCATGGCATCGCCTCTTCCAAAGTCAGTTTTACCGCCATTTTTGATAGCCTGCCCACTCAGGTGAATGTCAGTGATGTTAGACGATAGAGTGCAAGCCGCTGAAGCTGTTTGCAGGAGAAAATATCGAAGCCTGCGAAACTTTGGATCTTTGGTTCCAATGACTCGGTAGTTAAGGTAGAAGCGTTCTAGATCGATCTCCTTGTGCAAAATCTCATTGGTAAGCTGCTCTACCCGCTGCTCGGCATCGAACTCTGGCTCCGCGTGTGCAGCGTAGGGAAAGGGTACGAGAAGTATGCACAAGAAAAGTGCAATTAGTTTATTCATGCGGTGGCAGACTACTCAGCGAGAGCATTTACGATCAACTTTTGGAAGTGAATACAGAGTTGTTCACTGCCGGTAAGAAATCTACCAACCGCAGGTCTTCCACCTAGCAAACCTCGTTGCACCGAATTTGTCAGTTCGTCATCTTCTTTTCCGACTTGCTCATTGAAGTGAATAAGCTCTTCTGCCCAGGCTTTGTCCACTCCCGGACCAAAGTACTGTTCCGAAATTCCTTTGGCACTATTGGGACCATTGGGAAGCCAAACATCAATTGAGAGGTTTGGAAAACCGGGATTTATGTTGATGGTAAAGTTGGGCCAGAGGAGGTGGTATTGAGCCTGTCTCACCGCGCCATTGGCGTCGTAAATTTTGATTTTGGTTTTGCCTTCCAATGCAGATTCGCGAACGAAACCGACTTGACTAGAAAACCATTCATAAGGTGTTAGCTTATAACTATCCTGGTCAACGTCGATCGCTGCGCTGAAGCCCGGATGAGCCACGGCGCAGTGGTAGCACTCCAGATAATTTTCCAGCATTGTTTTCCAATTGGCACCAGATTCCCATGGAGTGCGGCTCCATAACTCCAGACTATCCAGGTCGATCCCGCTCCCTTCGATCACTTCGAGGAGCGGACCGAAGTACGAGTTGAGTGAGCGGCAATCTTCGTCTGCGTTGGCGAACACCCATGGTCCCAGCGTTTCGACTTTAATAGTCAACAACGGATAGTCATCAACACAAAAGTTCGGCTCTTGTTTGGACCGTGGTGCGGACATCAATTGACCTTTTAAATCGTACGTCCATGCATGATATCCGCACTGCATGATCTTGGCATTCCCACAGCCTTTCATTACCTCATGCCGGCGATGGCGGCAAACATTTATAAAACCTTCGAGTCCATTTTCATTGTGCATAACAACGATTGGAATTTCACCGACGTAGCCGGTGATGTAATCGCCGACGTTTTTCAATTGTTGTTTGGGTCCGACATACTGCCACGACTTGCGAAAAATGTTTTCAATTTCTTTTGTTGTGATAGCTGGATCTGTATACCAGCTGGATGGAAGAGATTCGCCGCGCTCAAGTCCTGCTATAAGTTCGGTTGCTTTCTTCACAGTTTGCATGTTTCTCTCCATGTTCTCTTTTGAATTGGGATCTAGATTTTATTTTCGGCTTTTGCGATGGTGGCTTCTATGGTGCGTCCAAAATTATCTCTTCTTGATTTTCTCCATTGGCGGAGGCGGTCTCTTTGACTTCGGTGTTGGAAGCAGGCACGCCCATGAGAATGAGAGGAATCGATATTAACAGCAGTCCACTCATCGAGGTTAACATCTGGGTGTATGAGAGAATCTCCGCTGTACTCGATGCAAAAAAATCAGCTCCCATCATGCCGAGAGAATAAGCAATGTTGTAGACAGCATATGCTGCAGCATAACAATTCAGCCCCTTGCGATCTACTGCATTACCGAGTTCTGCTGAGGTTGGGTTGAGGACAAAAGCGTAGGATATGTTCACTAAACAGAGACATATACCTGCCATGACTAAACCATTTGAGTATGCTAGCAGTGGCAGTGCGGCTGCCATTGCTACGATGCCGAAGCAAATCGTTTTCTTAATGGAAAACCTTTCGGCCACCCAAGCCACTACAGTTGCAGCGAGACCGTAGGATATAGTCGAAATTGTGAACAGCAGTCCCACTTGTCCAGGCGTAGATCCCACCTCTCGAAGGTGGACTGGTAGAACGGGCTCGATAATGCCCCAACCAGCAGCGGCAACAGCTACAGCCAATCCAGCCGACAATACGGATTTATCGAGAAGAAAAACATTTAGGTCCGGACTTTTTTCCGAAGTGCCCTTGTCTGGTGGCAAAAGTGTAAACCGTAAGAGCGCATCGAGTGCGACCATAATACCTGTGACCAGGAAGGGAAATTGATAGCCGCCCTGATCAAAGAGAAAACCGCCTGCTACCGGACCAACCGCTGCGCCGGCAGTGCTGCCGATCATGGCCAGCCCCATCATTTGCACGCGCTTTTCCGAATAACTTTCGGCAACAAGTGCTAATCCTGCGGTCCAAGTTCCAGCCGCCGCAGCGCCTTGCGCAAATCGGGCCAGCAAGGCTAGATAGAAGTGCGACCCGAAACAAAATAAACTTGTCGCTACAACTGTTAAACCGACGCCAATAAGCATCGGTTTGCGACAACCGAGGCGATCGCCTAAATGTCCAAAAATCGGTGTGGCAATAAGAACACCAGCTGCATATGCGGCATAGAGCATTCCCATCTGAGACTCACTGGTCGCCTTCGCCGGTGAGTATGGACCGAGAGGAACGATTAGACCATAGATGAAGTAATCCATGAATAGCGCATAAGCGACGATGACTATCACGGTCCATTTATGATTGCGTATTTTTTGAATCGCCGATGTCATTTCTTTGGCTATGGTTTTCGGCTGAGCATCCGTGAGGCGGTTGATATGAGGAGCATTTCTTCGCCTGACTAGTTCCGCGGCTAATAATTTTGCAAGTATACCTTGCAACATAAACCCGAGCGGGGGTTTTGCGGATGTCAAAGTATCATGACATCGGTGCGTCCAAATCGCTAAATGCCAATTTCGGTCCCGGACTGTCTGGTTCGATCAGGTCGTTACGGCAGGCTCTTACTAATCTTGGTCAATTCAACAGGAGATTGAACAGTGAGGGACCGTGGTAACATGGACTCTACTTTGTGTGCGAAATCGGGCCAGTGTTACCTCGAGGCAAGAATGATAGACCGACAAAAACAGATTTCGACTTTTCTCGTTACGCTCGTTATGACCTCATGTTTGACTGCTGCTCACGGTGCAGACCGGGCTGCAGTTGAACCTCCAACTTCCGGACGTGGACCGGTTCCCAAACGAATGGACGTTCAGAAACTTTTGCCTCCCTCGAACACTTTCCCTCCTGATGTGGTTCTTTCTCCTAACTCATTAGAAGCTCAGAAAAATCGTTCGAAAACCCTGCCACATGCGGATGTAGCTGGACTCGATTACACTAAAAATCCACCGGAGCCACTGAAAATGGGGACGAAAGATCCGGATGCGATGACGAAATTGCAGATTGCTGATACTCGCGGAAAAATTCATCCAGTTTATCTCTCATATTTGCGTCACTTCGATGAAAAGCCTTTCTCAGAGATGAAGGATTTGTCAAAGGAGCTTCGATTTCTTCTCGTTGACTCATCTCGTTCTCCGATTTTGATCGCTGTAAATTTCCAAACAAAGAGTGGCGTCGCCACGATCAACGCTAAGGAATTGGGCAAGGATAACCGCGTCAAACATGATGAGACTTTCGAATTGACGTCTGAGCAGGTTGAATCATTGAGAGATAAAGTTACCTACCCGGAGCTCTGGAATGAAGTCCCTTTCAGAAAAAATCATGACGGGAAATACTCATATTGGATTCTTGAAAATTGGGATGGCGCGAGATACCAAACTGCAACTCAATACGCCCCTGAGACAGGTTTGATAAAAGAATTGGGTGAGGAGTTGCTGGGTATAACAAACCTGCTTCCAAAGGATACTGATAAAACGGTCCCGGCTGATGCTACTAAACCGTAGTGATAATGCTCACTTGCGCCTTCATCGTATTTAACCATTGCCTAAAGGGCATCAAACTAAATGGATGACGATGATCAAAACTTGTTCGACGGTGACTCGCATGTTTTCCAAAATGGCGCCGTTGTTTTTGGTCAATTCGAGATCATCAGGTTCATCGCCGCTGGTGGCAAGGGGCGTGTGTATCAGGCGCGCGATACGCTGCGAGATGTTTCGGTTGCGCTGAAAGTGATGCTTCGGAACGTCAGCAGCACAGACGTTATGCGTTTTCAAAAGGAAGCTCGACTTGCTAGCAAGTTAGATCATCCAAACATTGTCGGAATCTTCGATTTCAAAATCGAAGACAATACGCCATTCCTCGTGATGGAGTACGTCGAAGGTCGTACTCTACAGGAGATTCTTGATGAAGATAAAGTTCTCGGCGCTGATGCATTCGCGCAGATCTTCGAGCAAATTACGAAAGCCCTCATGTATGCTCACTCTCGTGGCGTAGTCCACCGAGACATAAAGCCATCCAACATAACAGTCTCGATTAGCGAGGATGGAAAACCGACGGCTAAAATTTTGGATTTCGGCATAGCGACTGATGTTTTGAATGATGAAACGGCAGGAAAACTTACAGGTCACAAGGCGATCGTTGGAAGTCCTCTGTACCTCAGCCCCGAACAATCGAGGGGCGAGCAGGTTTCGACTAGTTCAGATGCTTATTCTCTCGGCTGTGTAATGTGGCATGCGGCGACGGGAAAACCGCCGTTCGAAGCTGATTCAGTAATGGAAGTTTTGGTTTTGCACCAGAATTCGAATCCTGTTGAACTCAAAGACCCAGAGCATATATCTGGTGAATTGTTGAATTCGATGAGGAGACTCCTGTCCAAGGAGCCCGGCGACCGACCAGCGTTAGGCATACTCTTGCACGACCTGGAGCAGTTCCAGCAAATGCAAGCGGATAAGCGAGCCGAAGCCAAGGTTCAATCGCTTGATACCACAACTGGTGAATTGAAGAAAGCGCAATATTCGACTCGGCAGCTTGTAATTGCAGCTCTTTTTAGCGCTTCCTGCGTGGCTGCAGTTTTCACTATCAGAAATTTTGGGGACAAACCGGTCGCGTCGGTGATGACGAAAGGGATGGATGCTCCGGTTGTTTTAATGAATGCAAAAACTAAAGAAGGTCGCGACGCGGTTGTTGATCACATTGACCAGAAGATTGGCTTAGCCCGCTTGACTGGCGATGGGAAACGTTTATATCTGCCAGACCGATCGATCGAGCAGATTGAGAGCTTTGAAAAAAATCCGTGGCCGGTAGAAATTTATATCTCGAACTGTGACGAAATCAGTGACAGACAATTTCAATCAATCATGCGTTTCCCGCTAGTTAGGCTGCTATTTGTGGACTGTACACTGACTCATCTGCCGGACCTGAGCAAATTAAAGCGCCTGAACACTCTGGACCTCAGGCAGTGCACCATTAACGATACCGTTCTTGATAATATCTCGAATTTAGACTCAGTCACCCATTTAAGTTTGACCGAAACAAAACTGGCAACTATTCCGAGAGTTAATTCTAAAGCAGAAGAGCAACAGTCCGATAGCATCACTAGTGGTGGCACTTCTCCAGAGAGGTTCCCATCAGTCGATTCGCTGCGCAGGATGAAGAACTTGCAAATCGTCAATGTTTCAAATTCGAGCATCTCCGACGAACAGCTGCTCATGCTCTGTTCGATGCCTAGTATAGAAGGCGTCGACTTTAGAGGTTGCGCCAATGTTACTCTGACTCTACTGACGGCGAGAAAGCGATTTCCACTGATTAGCTTTAATGGAAGATACAGCTATTTGCATGATGCCAGTGATAAAATGCATAAAATTAAGAGAGCATTGCCCGTGGACTTTTCTCAATTATTGGAAGTTGCCAATCGCACTATTGGAGTAGTATCCGCAAGCTGTGGAGCGGATGCTCCTGAATTGGGAGGCATTTACATGGATGGTGCCCACGCTGCCGCCGCTCTCAAAAAGTGGTCATTGGCGGAGAATATGGCTCTTAGCGCGCTGAAGATCAGCGAAGCCATAAATGACGAATTAGTAGAAACCAGCGCACTCAGCGTGCTTGCTAGAAGTTACCTGCAAACAAATCAAATCAAAAAGGCGAGGACTACGATCGACCGACTATTAGCTCTGACAGAGAAGTCGAAAGGAAAGGATTCGCTCGAAGTGGCTCTTGTGCTCAAGGAGCTTGCTCTGTGTGACAAGTATTCGAGCGACCAGAAAAGTGCTGCTCGCAACTTCCAGAAGGTAATTGATATCTACACCAAGGCTGGTGACCTCAAATCTGCCGCCTTCGAGAGAGTTTCGATTGCCGAAGTTTATGCTTTTTCCAACCGCGTTGAATTGGCGGAACGTGAATGCAACGCCGCGTTGGCATTCGCCAAGTCTTTGCCTCAGGGGACGGAGAAAGACACTCTTACAGTAAGTGCCAGCAATGTTATGGCTACGATTAAAAGATTGAGTGGAGATTACAATGAAGCGCTTAAGCTTAATGCCGAGGCCTTTGCACTGTCGAGAAATTTACCTGCTGCCGTTGAAGTTTCTAACAACCTGGAGGCTCAGAAAAAGTTGATTCTAACTGACCAAAGGCAACGAAAATCTCGTTAGAAGTTTTGCCGATGTATTTGAAACTGAGACAATCGTGGGCTTGTTGGCAAATACGGACCTGTCTATCAGAGCCTGAGTTCCAACTCCCACAACAAATTGAACGCGGATCGAAAGACTAAAATGTGAGCTTGCCGGCGAGCGCCATCCATAGAAATCCGGCCAGTGACAAGGTTGCAAATGCGATACTGCCAAGGACCCACAGTGGTGCCCGTTTTTTAAGAACAAGAGTTCGAAGAGCAAAGGCCAGGGTACTTAGACCCAGTAGTGAAAATAGAAACGTTGGGATTACTGGAAATGAGTCTGCTACCCGTACCCGACCGCCGGTGACTCCCATGATCGACGTTGCGTCTAAACCCTGCGGACCGATTGTGCCACAGTTAGCTCCTTGAAGCATGACCGGTGGAGTCTTTTGCACCACCACTGGTGCTTTGGGTTTGGTTGCTTGTACATCACCATCGGTATCACTTGCGGCACTAGTCGCGAAATCTTGCGCGAAGCATGGAGTTTGGCCAGCTGAACATACATTTAAAAAGAGAACGACTGCGACAGCAAAGATCGCATTCAACTTGAGAATATGCATAAATGCACCTAACGGCTGGAGCACTTAGTAATTCTAAGCGGAAAGTGGAATAGGATAAATTAGCCTGACACTAGGGAAATGTCAGGGTTTCTACTGTGTTCTCAGCGATGGATTGATTCTCTTAAAAATCTACGGTCTAAAACGCAAGAGAACGCTCTCTCGTTTCCTTGGCTTTAATAGAAAGGGAGGAAGGGAAAGTAGGCAGACTTTCCCTTCCGGCTTCTCTCTTTCTCTCTCAGTCGCACAGGTGTGGTGTGTTACCAGAAAAGACTAGGCGGTCTTTTTTCGAAATCGAGTTTCATTTGGAGCGCGAATTACCGCGTCCGCTTCCTCCTCATCTTCCGGCATGGCATCCAGAAGTTCAGGAGGTTGAACATCCACATCAGAGACATCAATCGACACATCTTCTTGATCGAAATATTCTTCTAAATGTGGCTCGGAAGCTTGTTCCGGTGGTGGCGATACAGTTGCAGGTGGTGGTGGTTCCAAACGAGTAGTCGCATTGGAAGCAACATGTATTGCCGGTTCTGGCGGGGTATCATCTAGAGGATCAGGACGCAACCGTGGCGGAAAGGCCAGTTGGTTTGCTTGAACAGTTGGGGTGACTCTGTCTTTCCCCTCACGGTCGGTCCATTTTTCCAGAGCAAGCCGTCCAGAAACGGTTACCTGGTTTCCTTTCTTTAGATAGTTGATAGCCAGGTCGGCCAGGCGGTCCCAGGTCTCCACCCGATAGAAATCGGTAGACTTCTCCTTTCTTATTTTGTTGAACGAATTTACCGCTATCACAAGGGTGGTTTTGGAGCGTCCGTTAGCAAATTGGAATTGTTCCGGCGCTCTTGCTAAATTC
The DNA here is from genome assembly GCA_964600935.1 of uncultured Candidatus Obscuribacterales bacterium. Lineage (GTDB taxonomy): Bacteria > Cyanobacteriota > Vampirovibrionia > Obscuribacterales > Obscuribacteraceae > JADYXR01. Next base: position 2,245 of record CAZRMH010000128.1, on the reverse strand, counting down.
CCCACAATCGAAATGTTCGCGAGACTCATAAATACCTCCTGGCACGTTCGTGTCCGCTTTTGTTTGTGTCATTCAATTGGGGAGATGCAAACATCATAGGGACCATACGGATGTATGTCAACATACTTGCGTCTGGTAATTTGGTGAATTGCAAAATTAGTTTGTTTTTGGGCGCCCGTGACAATCTAGGAGTTTTTGGCTGCTCTGCGATGTCAGTAGGGGGTCGCTTTTACGTTCTGATAAGAAGATATATTCACGCTATTCCAGATTTGCAGGCTTCCGGGGTATGTAAAAAGAGGTGGAATCTACATTTAGTGGAGTTGTCCAAGCCTTTATGCCGCGACCGGAGCGCAATTTCTACGAGGACTATAAATTCACAAACCCTATCGCCGAAGGTGGCATGGGCAGCGTGTTTTTGGCAGAGGATACTCGTAACCATAATCAATGCGTAATAAAACAGATGCGCGGTATCGATGTGCGCTCACCTGAGGAGCTCGAAGAGGCGCGACGTCTGTTCACTCGTGAAGTTGATATTCTTAGCAAACTGGATCACGCCGGCATCGTCAAGTTTCGCGATTATCACGTAGACAGCGATGGACGCTATTTCTTGGTCATGGAATATGTGACAGGAAACAATCTTGAAACCATATTGCATAACTATGGTCCGATGAGCGAGGACGATGCAATCAAGGTGGGCATCCAGATCTGCGAGATACTAGAATACCTGCACGAAGAAAATGAACGGGAAAACAAACCTTCGATCATCTATAGGGATTTGAAACCAAGCAATTTGATGTTGACTCCCGAAGGTCAGGTCATATTTATAGACTTTGGCATCGCCCGATTCTTCATGCCGACTGACGCCGCTACGCGCGTAATCACTGCCGGTTATTCGCCACCCGAGCAGTATTTCGGACGCCCCGAGATTCGGAGCGATCTGTACGCTCTTGGTGCGACGTTAGCGCATCTCGTTACTGGTGTGCGTCCACGCCCATTGGTGACGAGCGTACCAAGCCAACAGGGCGCGCCAGTTTCGCAAAGTTTTGACGCGCTAATTGCACAGTTGACAGCGCACAGCCCTCAGGAGCGTCCACCTAGTGCCAGAGCGGTTCGTCATTCATTGTTCAAAATCTACCAAGAACTTGATCCTGACTTCGAGATTCCTGACGAAGTTTTTCACGCGCCGCATGAAAGTCACGAAGATCAATTTGTTAGTCAGAAGATAATGCGGACAGGCTTAAAGGCTGCCAGTTCAGCAAAAAAAATATTGCCCTCAGAGCGCGGGCAGGAATGTGAGAGTTACACCGACGACGATATGCCAACCTCGATTTCAAAATTATTCGAGTCTCTCAACAAACCGAAAGGCTCTGGTGCCAAGAACTCTCAGACCGCTATGAAGGTTTCTCAGTCCTTAGACCCATTAGACGTATCGGCAGACCGAGTTAGGAAGCCACCAAATAGAGTGGCAACCAAAGATAACTTATCAACCACCAAAACGCTCAGAACAACAATCGAGCGCCAACAGAATAAGGATTCGATCTGGAGTCGTTTGGTTAAATGGGTAACTCGCCAATAGTCACGAATTCATAAGTCTCGGACGATTTAGACTGCATTCTTTTGAGCTAGACGACTCGTGTCTTTAGAATCTAATAATTGGTTGCAGCCGAGTGGTGCTCTGGTAACTTGATTGGAAGATGTTCATCCTTGACCAGGCTTACCCTTTTGCTGGTCGGATATACTATGGCGGGACCGCGAAGGCTCGCGCCCCTTCGGATCAATCGAACGTTCCATGAGATATTTTATGAACTCCAATAGACTAACTGCTCTCGTCTTCGCTGCCGTCGCCGCTCTAAATGCTACCTTTGTCGAGGCATCATATGCTGCTGATTTTATAGCGCAAGGACCTCAGCCGGCCCCATCAATCTTCAAGCAAGCAGGTCAAATGCTTTTTGACAATGCTCAAAAACAGATGTTGCGTCAGGTCAACGAGAAGTTGCAGTCAGGCTCCCAACAGGTGCCCAATCCCTCTCAAGGTGATCCGAATCTTCTCAATAACACTATCAATGGAATTGCTCCTTCCGGCTCCAGTCTCAATGGAACAGATCCATCCGGCACCGTTCCAAATTCGAGTACGCCCTATGGAACCACAATTGGTGCTGTCGCTCCTGCAACGCAGAGGCAGGCACCACCATGTCGAACATGGGTGCGTCCAGGTGAGGACCCAACGGCCTGCCTTTTGTGCATC
>CAZRMH010000127.1:0-19227 GCA_964600935.1 uncultured Candidatus Obscuribacterales bacterium | reverse complement strand
CATTTGTCTGAGTGATAGTGATAATTCTGCCAGCCGTTTGTGAGGATGTGACGGATCTTCAACGGACTGCTCAAAGGAGATTCGGTGATAGCCTCCGTGCACGTGTATTGGAACCTCTACATGTTCTTTGATGACAGTCGTCAATTTGAACTCTGTTCCGGGCTCCCACACCCGCTCTGCAAGTGTATTTAAAACACATTGCGAGTGAGAAGAACCGTCAATTGCAGCCAGGACCCTCATTATGTCTCCATTTATAGATGCCAGAGTAAAAAACTAGTTTACGAACTTTCCGAGTCGGCAACATCGACCTAAAGGAGCATTCAATTCATAGTTAAGTTTTGTTCTCCGTCCTGCTTCATGAGTATTTGATATGAAACGTCGAGTTCAAGGTCGTCGGCGTGGCTTCGGCGAAATCAACCTGTTGTTTGGGAGCACTGCCCAGTTGAGGGATGTCTCGACTGATACGCCTGTGAGACGATGAAATAGCAACCCTGATTGGCGAGGTTGCAGTTGGAACAATCGATGAAGCTAAATGCGATGACAGTAGTGCAGAGGTTTGTAATAGCGAGATGAGCAGCGTAGATATAAAAACGGTTTTGCTTGTGGACGATGACCCTTCTATTCGCAAGATCGGCTTACTTAGCCTTTCCCGTGTAGGGCAATGGAGTGTTACTCTTGCCGCGTCAGGGTTGCAGGCACTGGATTTAGTATCAAATTTCAAACCCGATGTCATTCTTTTGGACGTGATGATGCCGAATATGGATGGTCCAACTACCTTGAAACGCTTGATGGAAAAAGATTCTATTGCCGGTACTCCGATTATTTTCATTACAGCGAAAGTTCAGAAACATGAGATCTCTGGTTATTGCGATATGGGGGCCGCCGGTGTTATCTCTAAACCGTTTGATCCGATGAAGTTGCCAATCGAGATCCAGAATATAGTTGATAGTTTCGAACTTCGAGAACCTTATGCGAAGGTCGTTTAGCGTTAATCGTATTCGACTCGTAGCAGTTTCCGCGTGCTGGTTGATTGTTATATGCGTTGGCTTATCCAGTCTCCTTAATTACGGTAGCACTCCAGGAAAATCTCTCATTGCTGGCGAAAAATGGATGTCTACGAAATCTCTCAAACTGGCTTCTCCGCTGGCTACGCTGATAATGGTGGTTCATTCCCAGTGCCCATGCAGTCGAGCAAGCATGAGTGAACTGGCCGTCTTAATGGCGCGCAGTCAAAATCGGGTTAAGGCGTATGTAGTTTTCGTTCATTCGAATAGTAATTCTGAAAATGCTGAGACGGAACTCTGGCGACGAGCAGCTGAAATTCCAGGTGTGGAAGCAGTTGTTGACGATGACGGGAGGCTTGCTGAACGTCTCAAGGCACTGACTTCCGGAGAATGTTATCTGTACGATGCCAATGGTCGGTTAATGTTCAAAGGCGGCATCACTAGCGGTCGCGGTCACGAGGGAGACAACGCCGGTGTTGATGCGATTGTCGCACTCATTGATGGAGATAGAGTGGTACTAAATTCGACACCAGTATTTGGTTGTCCAATCTTCGATCAATGTCAAATCGCTGGCAGGTAAACAATGATTCAATCAGAACAGTCTGAGTTTATATCTATCGAAGAACGTTCCCGAGTGCTATTTGAAGAGCAGCGTCAGTCGTTGTTTCGGCGCACCGATCGTCTATTTGCGGTGTTAATGGTATTCCAATGGTTGGCAGGCATCGCCATCGCCCTATTGGTGTCTCCTCGAACCTGGATTGGCAGCCAATCTACTGTCCATATTCACGTTTGGGCCGCTTTGTTTCTAGGCGGCGCTATTGCGGCCCTTCCCGTATATCTGGCTTGTCACCGCCCGGGTGAGTTGATCACACGTCATGTGATTGCGGTAAGTCAGATGTTATTTTCTGCATTGCTGATTCATCTAACTGGCGGAAGGATTGAGTCTCACTTTCATATTTTTGGTTCCCTTGCATTTTTAGCAGTTTACAATGACTGGCGATTGCTTGTAACTGCTTCGGTTGTCGTGATTGCCGATCACGTATTGAGAGGTATCTTCTGGCCGCAGTCGGTCTACGGGGTGCTTTCCATCGAACCGCTTCGTTGGATCGAGCATGCCTGGTGGGTAGTGTTTGAAGATGTTTTTCTAATTAAGGTGTGTTTAAACAATGTGGCTGAGACGCATAATTTAGCGCAAAGACAAGCCGAGGTTGAAGATACCGGCGCTCGCGTGGAAGAGGCTGTGAAGGAGCGGACTCTCGAACTTCGGACGAGCGAGCGGATTCTCTCGACCCAGTATGCGGTTAATCGTGTTCTCGCCGTTTCCAATTCTTTTTCAGAATCGGCAGCTCAGATTCTTCGCGCAATTGCAATAAACATGATGAATGATTTCGGTGGAGAGTCTAGCACCGTATATGGTGAGATTTGGCAACTGGACAGCGATGGATTACTAAAGTGCACTTGCAACATACAGTTGCTGGCTAGTAATTCGGTTGAACCTTTTCATGACCTTGATTATATTCAGTTCTCGCCAGAAGTGGGGCTGCCCGGTAGAGTCTTCAGCACTCGGTCGGTGATTCAAATTGCTGACATCTCCAGTGATGAACGTTTTCTTCGAAGAGAGCCTGCGCTGAGAGCGGGATTTCGATCCGCTTTTGGTTTTCCGGTCATAGAAGGAAATGAAGCGACTGTAGTGATCAGCTTTTTGACGGATTCACAACGCATCATGACGAATGACGAACGTTCGATGCTTGAGTCTCTAGGGCAACAGATCGGGCAATTTATAGTTCGCAAACGAATTGAAAACGACAACGTTCAATTGGCAAACATCGTCAGTTCTTCGAATGATGCCATTATCGGGCAAACATCTAAAGGCGTCATCACCACATGGAATCGAGGCGCGGAGAAGTTGTTTGGTTATACAGTCAATCAAGCTATCGGGAGAGATATAGTCATGCTAATTCCAGAGGACCAATTGAACGAGATGGAGAATCTTACTGTTTCAGGACAGTCTACTGAAAATTTTGAAACAGTATTGGTTGGCAAAGATCGAAAGCGTAAGGATGTCTCGATTGCTAGCTCTCCGATTGTTGACGCTGACTCCAATGTGCTTGGCAGTTCAATAATTGCCCGCGATATAACCGAAAGAAAAGAGGCCGAGCGTCGAGTCAGTGAATTTTACTCAACTGTCTCTCACGAACTGCGAACACCTCTAACCTCGATTCGCGGTGCCCTTGGTCTAATTGGTGGAGGCGTGATAAAACTCGGAACCGATGAGTCAATGGAGTTGATCGAGATCGCCATGGAGAGCTCCGATCGCCTTATCCGTTTGATCAATGATATTCTTGATCTAAAAAAAATTGAAGTCGGGAAATTCGAGTTGGCAATCGAGACTTTGAATTCCAAGGAGCTTGCTAACCAGGTTTTAGCGGCATCTGCCGGAATTGCAGAACAAGAGAAAATTAAGTTGAATTTTGTCCAACAGGAAGGCGGCGAACGTTTCTACGGAGATAGAGATCGATGCATTCAAGTTCTCACTAATCTGGTTTCAAACGCCATTAAATTTTCGTCGGCTGGTAGCGATGTTACTGTCTCGGTAGGAGATGGCGCACCGGGAATGGTGCGGTTTTCGATCTCGGATACCGGACCCGGCATCCCCCCTGAAAAAATTCCGATGCTGTTCGACAAGTTTAAACAGCTTGATTCGTCCGACACTAGAGTCAGAGGAGGAACTGGGCTTGGTCTGGCGATTTCAAAAGCGCTCGTTGAGGAACATGGCGGGACAATCGGATTGCATAGTGCAGTCGGAATAGGCACCACTTTCTGGTTCGAATTGTCTGGGGCAAAAACTACGGAAACTCAGTCTTCTGTTTATGAGGATTCAACTCAATACGCGGTACTGATAGTCGAAGATGATGAGCAACTCGCTCAGGTGCTCTCCGTAAACTTGTCTGCGGAGGGAATTGCGGTTACGGTGGTGGAATCCGCACAGGAAGCGCAGCACTGTTTAGCGCGCTCTACGCCCGCAGTGATTGTTATCGCTGATAGTCTTTCTGAGCGGGGGGGAGCTGAGTTGCTTGAGCACTTGGATAGAGAGCCGCGTACGCGAAATATTCCTGTAATTGTTATCACCGCAAATGGTGCTAATGATAGTTCATCCTACAGTCCAGTGATAGTCGATTTGTTAGTAAAGCCATTCGAAACAAACCAGCTACTTCGAGCTATAGAGAGAGCCGTGTCATTGCCCAGCCGCAGCAAATCCTCTATCGCGGTAAATCCGGTCACATATGCCAAGTCCACAAAAGAAGTGGTTTAATCCGGCAGTGACTTGAGAATACGCTTAGACAATGCCTTTTCTGACTGCCTTGACCGCTGCTTGCGTGCGATCCGATACGGCTAATTTCTCCATGATATGGCGCATGTGCGTTTTAATCGTTTCAACGCTGACGAATAACCGAGCAGCCATCTCTTGATTGGTCAGTCCGTCGACGAGTAGTTTTAGCACTTCAAATTCTCTCTCGCTCAATGCTTTATCGTCTTTGCACTCGTTGGCATTATTTTTGGCTCGCGCTGTAGCCCTCAGTACTCGATCGGCGATTCCTTGATCGAGCCATGCTCCACCTTCAAATACAGTTCTGAGTGCGGATAGCAATTGATTCGCACTCGCTGTTTTTAAACAGTACCCGTCGGCACCTGCTGACAGCGCGCCGAAAACATCGTCGTCACGCTCATGCGATGTGACCATAATCACTCTTGTCGAAGGTAGGTCTTTTCGAATCAACTCAGTAGCCTCGAGGCCATTCATGACAGGCATGCTCAAATCCATAATGACTATATCCGGTTTGATCGAAAGGCACTGTCTATAAGCTTCTTGTCCGTTAACCGCCGAACCGACAACTTCTAACCCAGGTAGTTTTGAGAGCATTGTGATCAGTCCAATCCGTGCGATTTCTTGATCTTCTGCGACAAACACTTTGATAATTGGCAGTTGTTCGGTCATCTAGTTCTCCTCATTCGTAATTGATTTGAAAATTACTCAAATCCTCCAACTCCAGAATTTTTGTTCGTCGATTCGCGCCTTGAGTCTAAGCGGATGCATAAGTCAGCAACTGGATTACCTCTCTCATCGATTGAGGACGATCAACCGGAGCTTTCGCGAGCATCTTCGCTACACAATATTCAAGCTGAAAAGTGAATGGTATACCCGGACAAGTTGCAGCGAGCGTGGGGGCGGTTACGCGAATATGTTTGGCAAATGTTTCCATTGCAGACGAGCCCACGAAAGGTTTCTCTCCGGTCAAACCCTCGAATAGAATGCAACCTAATGAGTAAATATCGGACCGCGCATCTAGTTGTTTTCCCATGCACTGTTCTGGTGACATGTATAGGGGTGTACCAGACACGAAGAACTTGTCGGTCAATTGAGATTGCACTGTTTTCTCCGGTGGAAGTACCTGAGCCAGCCCAAAATCAACGAGCTTGACAGTCTCATCTTCCTCCGAATCGCCACGCAAAATTAGAATATTTCGTGGTTTTAAATCACAGTGGACAACCCCTTTTCGATGAGCCTCGGCGAGCCCTTCACAGGTTTGCAGGCACAGATTGACAATTCGTTTCAAGGGCAATCGATGCTCCTGTTCGAAAACATCGCCTAGATTAGTGCCGTCGATGTATTCCATGATCAAGTACGGTTCGTGATTGGCACTGATGCCAAAGTCATAAACGCCAACGATATTTTTGTGCTGAACGTGTCCGATTGCAATTGCTTCTCTCTGGAAGTTTCGCATTACAACACGTTCTTCACTGAGCTCCGGGCGCAAAAGTTTCAATGCTACATAGCGATCCATGTAGAGATGTTTGGCTTTGAAAACAGCTCCGATTCCCCCTGAACCTAGCAAATTCTCGACTAAATATTTCTCGGCAAAAATCGTTCCCGCATCGAGATTTTCAACGATTGTAGTTAACCATTCGTTTGCGCCTTCGGTTTTAGGCTTGTTTCGAGGCACCGTCGTGGCATTGTCAACGAATCGATCGATGATGTTGTGCAGTACGCGCGTGATTTTTTCAGCGCTAGTGCTTAATTGATTAGCAATCTCTAGATTGTCCACTCCGTCAACGATCAGAGTGAGGATCTTCTTTTCGATCTCAGAAAATGGTGCGCCAGTTGTTTCGTTACTGGCATTATTTGTTCGCGCGACCGTTGCTGCAATGACGGGGTCCAACCACACCTCTCCTCGCATTACAGCATGAATTGCCACGGCTAACTGTTCTATGGGAGCATCCTTCACACAGTATCCGTCGGCTCCGGCACCAAGCGCTGCAGTGACGTCCTCCTGATCAGTGTGCGAGGTAAACATTAGTATGCGTGTTCGAGGAAGCTCCTTCTTGATTCGCCAAGTGGCTTCAATTCCGTCGATCCCGGGCAGTCCAACGTCCATCAGAATAACTTCAGGGCGCAGTCTTTGCGCTTCGCGCACGGCCGCTTCTCCATCTGCGACCTCTCCCAGTATTTGACAGCAGCCCAAACGTTCTAGAGAAATTTTCAGACCAAGTCTCAGCAATTGTTGATCTTCGACAAGCAGAACCGATGGAGATTTTGATAGTGTCGTCATGCTGCCGGTAAGGTGACACTGAATGTGGTGCCACTTCCTTCTGTGCTGGTGCAGGATATTTCACCATTATGTGCATCAATAATCTGTTTGCATAAGTACAGACCCAGTCCTGTGCCCGGGGTATATTTCTTTCCGACTCGACCTTGAGAGAAGCGCTGGAATAGCCGGGCTTGCTCTTCGGTGGAGATTCCAGGACCAGTATCACCAATTTGTATCGCAACGGTTCCATTTGTTCCGCGAATAACAAGGCTAATTTCACCACCACTGGGTGTAAATTTTAGTGCGTTATCCAGAAGGTTTTGCAACACTCTTCTGATGGCGCTAGCGTCAGCTTTGACAGCTTTCAGTGGTTCAGAGAACTCAGTGGTCAAACGAATTTCTCGATTCTCTGCAATTGGCGCAATTTCCCTGATACATACATCTGTTATCGATCGCAGATCGGTGTGCTCCAGGCTGACAGCGTTCGTATCTTTTTCAAATTTGTAAACTTCGATGAGATTTTGAATCATCGATATGAGCATTTTGTTGCTGTCTCGCATTTGCAAAAGCATTTTTGCCTGCTCGTCAGAAAGCGATCCCAGAGCCTGATCGGCCATCAGCTCCAGGATTCGATTCGCGCCTATGAGCGGATTCTTCAAATCATGAGTTAGGGTGGCCATAAATTCTTCATGCTGCTCTAATTGAACAAGCCGTTTTGCTTTCATCTCAGTTTGTTTGCGTTCAATCGCATATCGTATGGCGCGAGACAATGTGTATTCACTTATTTCCTTCTTCAAGACGTAATCTTGGGCACCAAGTTGTACTGCGCGGATAGCGACGTCTTCATCGTCAAGTCCGGTGAGGATAATTATTGGAATGGTGGATACGCGGTCAAACATCGCAGCAAAGGTTTCCAGTCCACAACCATCCGGTAGGGAAAGATCCAGTAAAACCACATCGAAATCGAGTTCGAGAACGAGCTTTTGTGCTTGAGCGAGTGTGTCGATATGAGTGACACGATATAACGGCTCAGGAAGCATCTCTTTGACGAACCGAGCATCCGGTAAACTGTCTTCAACCAGCAGAACAGAAATTACGTTCATAGTTTTGGTGGATACCTTACAGAGGAAAGCCAGAAGCCATCGAGTGATTTGATAATCTGGGTGAATTGCTCGAGGTCAATTGGTTTAATTACGTAACAGCTCGCATGTAATCTATAACTTTTTAAAACATCTTCATCCGATTGAGAGGTGGTCAAAATTACAACCGGAATGGCACTAATTTGTGGGTCAGACTTTACCTCTGCCAATACTTCACGACCGTCTTTTTTGGGCATGTTTAGATCCAGCAAAATGAGATCGGGGCGAGCTACATTTACGTATGTGCCTGTGCGTTGCAAGTACGACATAGCGAGTTCGCCATCTCTTACGATATCGACATCAACGGCTATATTCTCCTCTTTGAACACTTCTAAAATCAGCCTGGCGTCAGCGAGGCTATCTTCGACAAGGAGAATCTTGATGCGTCTGTTCATGTACGCACTCCTCTGCTGGTCGACTTGGGGAGCGTAAATTGAAAAGAAGAACCTTTGCCGGGCGTGGATTCGACCCACATACGCCCGCCATGTCGCTCGACTATTTTCTTGCAAACCGATAAACCGATTCCGCTTCCGGCATACATTTCCTTTGTGTGGAGTCGCTGGAAGATAATGAAAATTCTGCTTGCATACTTCATATCGAATCCGAGACCGTTGTCGCTTACAGATAGAGTCCAGGTGTTCCCTGTATCCTTCGCGGCGATACGAATTTGCGGAGATTGATCTGTTCGAAATTTTATAGCGTTGCCAATGAGATTTTGAAAAAGCTGGATCAGCTGTGAGCTATCGCCTTTGATAATCGGAAGTCGATCACAATAAATCTGAGCATCACTTTCTTGAATCGCCAACGTCAAATTTGCAACAGCGCAATCGACAGCTACAGAACAATCAACATCCTCAAATTCTTGTCCTTTTGTTTGGACGCGACTATAAAGGAGTAAGTCATTGATCAATTCTTGCATCCGTTTGGTTGCATCAACAGTGAATTCGATAAATTCAGTCGCGCTTTCATCAAGGACGCGACCCGTATAGCGCTTGGCTAAAAGTTGTGTGTAATTCGAAATTACGCGCAATGGCTCCTGAAGATCGTGTGAACACACGTAGGCAAATTGGTGCAGGTCTTCGTTCGATCTCTCCAATTCAAGCAGTTTCTCCTGTAATAATTCTTCTGCGTGTTTGCGTTCTGTGATGTCAACGACCGAGGCGAGGACAAATGTTTCACCTTCAGAGGAGAGTGGATTGAGTCCGATCTCAACTGGGACTAGGCTGCCATCCTTTCTCAAACCGAATAGATCTCGACCACTTCCCATTGCGCGGGCTTTTGGTTCTAAAAAAAACGTATCGCGGTAGCCAGAGTGCTTTCCGCGTGACGCTTCCGGCACGAGAATTTCGATCGCCTTGCCAAGAAGCTCGTCCCTTTTGTATTGGAACAGCCGTTCTATTTGGGAGTTGACGAGAACGATTTCACCTTTCCGGTTAATCATCAGCATTCCGTTAGGGGCTGCGTCTACAATGAGGCGCAAGCGTTGTTCGTCTAACGAGAGTTTGCTTATCTCTCTATCATTGTTGATTGGCACTGCATAAGCACTCTTTATGTACTAACGCAAGTTTCTGGGATTCAAAGTTTCTGGGATTCAAACTCCGGAGTCAAAAATATCCAGAGTGTCGGTCGTCGCAAAAGTTGCACTATCATCATTGTAACTCACTTTATGCCCGATCTGTGCAGTATCGCACGCGCAGACATTGAAAACCGTTTTAATTTCGGATTACCAAGTTGCTTTGCAAGCTTTGTCGAAATTCTGCGTTTTGAGCAAAAATCTTGCGGTGGTATCACATATGATGTCGCTCCGGCAGAACGATACTGTCCCAGTTGTGGCTCGTATCCGTCGCTTATCCTTTTGAAGGAGAAAATCGTATCCCCCAGTTGGTTGGACAAATAATCCGGTCGGTTGATGCCGGTTGGAAGCGGGCCGGGCGAGAATGGTTAAGTGACGGGGGCGCAGACTGAGATGGCAAAGCTAATTCGACCTGAACGACTATCTAGCGGCAACATGACTGAATTGCCGCTAATAATGTTTACGATGTTTTTGATGTTCGTTTTCCCCTTGATCAACTTGGGTACGACTGCACTTCGCTACTCTCTTTTTGTCTTCTGTTGCAAGCAAGGTGCAGCTAGTGCTGCACAAGCCTATTCATTCAGTGTAGGAACGACTGCTCGACCGGCCGCAATCGTCAGTGGACCTGCGAAAGTTGCGTCTGCTCTTTCAGCGTTTCCTGGTATCAATTTGCAGAGCACGACCGTAAAAATCCTTGCTGTTCGAATCAGTGATGGAGTTGTGACGGAGTACACGTCAAAGCTCAGTAAACCAGCTGATACGAGTAACAATCTCTACTTTATCGAATTGACCTCGATTGCGTCGATCGAACCGATGACCCGAGTTAATGTCTTCACCTGGCCAGGGGTTCCGGGACTAAATTCTGACTGGACCTCGAAAGTTTCGGTTCGCCAATTTGTAGAGAGCCCTCAGGGATTGGATGAATGAGAATCGTTGTTAGAAAGCCGGAGTGAAAATTTTCCGACCCCATTATCACGGTGCGAATATGAGTTATTCCAGCAGACGAAATATTCGAAGGAACCCGAAGGGAGCTTCAATCCTATTTCTCTGTCTTCTAATTGCATTTATAGTACTACCAGTGATGGCTTTGATGACTTTTGAAATAGTCAGAGCTACCTGTGCTCACGAACAGCTGCAAACCGCATGCGAAGCCGCAGCGCTATCCGGCGCAGCGGTCCTCGCCAGCTCGGATCACACGGAGCCAATGTCGACCTACTCTGATTTAACCACTGCCGCTCTATCCATCTTTAGAGCAAATTCTATTTATGAGACCTCCTTGGCCGGCTCGAGTCAGGTGACTAATAGCCTGCATAACCCCCCAGCTCAACAGTCCTCATTGTTTATCGAACTTCTCAATCCAAACAGTTCTCCTGCTAATCAACCAGTTCAGCCGGGTGACACTGATGGTCGAGTAGTTCATACCGTCGGCTCTTATGGGCTGATGCCGGTCTTCGGGCGGTTTCTCGGGTTTGGCGGACCATTCACAATCAAAGCGGAAGCGCATGCACGGGTTCCACAGTTAGATCTCGTCTTATGTTTTGACGTTTCTGGTTCAATTGATGATCAAACCCCGGTGACCTTCGTTAAACGTTATTGGGATCCGGTCTTGTTGAAGGTTAGTTACGTCGTCACTACGGCGCGCGCAGGCTCTCCTACACTCGGCGGACTGGCGCAGGGAAGATTGTTCGACATCTTGTCACCGCCGGCAGAGGGGACCGGCGTCAATGCGCTTCCACCGCAGAACCTCGATGGTGCCTCATCTTCAAGTAACGACCGTCCATTGACATTCTCTGCCTCATTGCGAGGTAGCAGCAACTCAGGTGTGCCACCGGGCAATTATCCTCAGGGCTCGCCATCGTCATACAACGCTTACACGTTTACCGACCTGGTGGTAAACCTGTCTGAAGATGCCAACCACTGTATGGTCTTTCCATACACCAGCCCTGGTGGCTTCGTTTATCCTAATATTGAAACTGTTGTTGAAGCCAGTCGCGGCAATCTCGAATCTGGATTATTGTTTTCCGGCGCGAAGTTAAACACGCACTCAGGGTTCGTTGGAGTGATTCCGCGGACCGGGTACAAGGCCGACTATTTGGCACAAGCAAGGAAGAAAATTGAACCTTTGACCACCGCCCAAACGGCCGCAAAGGAATTTTTCATTATCATGAATACGAACACCGAAGCCAATTTCGGTCTGACTTGTTTTGCCACTGACGGCGGTCGGCAACCGGGTGAAACAGAATCTGCATATAACGTTGCTAACAATTACTCTGCTGGCGGGAGCGCGAATTTCGCCAAGCCTGGAATTCAGCTCAGCAAGACCGATGATAAATTCATCGATGTTTCTTCTGCCATTGATAAAACTCTAGCCAACGGTTCTACCAACATAGGAGATGCCTTGTTGGCTGCCAAAGAGATGTTGTCCGTTAACAGTAGACCGAGTGCCAGACGCGCAATTATAGTTCTCACTGACGGTCAGCCTACGGCGCCGTCCACTGGTTCTTATCCGTGGTCGTATGCCCGTTCTGTTGCAACCCAAATCCAAACTTTAGGAATTCCGATTTACACAATTGGTTTGGCTCAGAACAATGAGATTGTGCCTGGTGAGTGCAATATCCTGAACGATGATCCGAATAGAACTATTCAGTACACAGATACCTACGGTAACTTCCAATCGTACACTCCTGGAAGTGGCAACCAGGGAATTTCATCGATAGCGGGCAATCGCGGTAAGTTTTTCCTCGTCACTAATTCCAGTCACCTCAGATACACTTTCGAAAATATAGCCAGGCAACTTGTTCAAATGATTTCCGTTGAAAGGTAGCCACAAATGCATAGACGAAATCGAAGTGGAAGAGAAAAAGGATTAGCCCTTGCTGAACTGGCATGCGGATCGATTTTTATCATGGTACTACTCATGGTGGCAATCGATATAACCTTAATGATGCTAGGTTTTCAGCTTAATGACCGCGCTTGTCGCGCGGCCACCAGGGCTGCCGCTCAACAATCGACAAGAACGAAAGCCTTAGCGGCTGTCAATGCGGCCTTGTCGATGTATCGTGGTGACGGCGTTTTTGTAGGTACGCCGATTCTCTCTCCGGCGACAAACGCACTAATCTACACTGACTTTGGCGGAACTCCTAACAGCGGCAATCCAACAGTCTCGGTCTGCACTGAGGTGACTGTAAAAGTTCCTGTTCCCCTGGTTTTCTTTGGACAGTCTTTTGGAATGACGCCGCCGACGTTTTCTACTTCCTGGACATTTCAAAAGCGCTACACATATCCGATTCTCGATGTCGCTCTGGTCTTGTCGTAAGCTATTACTTTTGCATCACGTAGACCTGTTCTAAAACTCGGATTAGCAAATTCTCGGCAATTGGTCGCCTGAGAGTTTATCGACTATTCTTCTTCCACCAATTGATGTTTTTGATACCACTCTTCCTGGATGTTCGGCGGTAATACTTCCAATAATTGTCGCTCCGGAGCCCAGTTCATCTTCTCTTAGTGATGCCAGCACATCTTCGGCGGAATCCGACTGGACGATGCATACGAAACGACCTTCACAGGCTACATACAGTGGATCTAACCCGAGCAGTTCGCATGCGCTTTTAACTGCTGGGTTCAATTGAATTTGAGAATCGTTGATTTCAATTCCAACCTTCGAAGCTTTAGCAATTTCATTTAGAGCGCTGGATAGGCCTCCTCTGGTTAGATCTCGCATACAGTGGACTGAGTTCTGAAATTGCTTCAGTCGGGACACCAATTGATTCAGCGATGCGCAGTCGCTCTGCAGCTCAGTTTCGAGTTCTAAACCCTCTCTTGCGCAGAGAACGGCTATGCCGTGCCGACCAATATCACCACTGATTATTACTCGATCTCCAGGCTTTGCTCCGTTAGCTGAAGGAGACTGCGCCGTTGTCACTATGCCGATGCCAGTGGTATTGATGAAGATACCATCGCCGGCGCCACGATTCACCACTTTTGTGTCTGCTGCCACTACCTGCACACCCGCTTCCCTGGCGGCGATACTGAACGACTCGACGACGCGCTCCAGTTCTAAAATTGAAAATCCCTCTTCAATAATGAACGCAGCAGAGATATACAGTGGCCTCGCCATTCGCATGCAGAGGTCATTAATCGTTCCGTGCACTGACAATGAGCCGACATTTCCTCCGGGAAAGAAAATCGGTTTTACAACGTATGAGTCGGTGGAGAATGCCAATCTGGTGTTGCCGATTTCAAGAAGTGCTGCATCGTCTAGTGCATTCAGAGTGGGATTTCCGATTCGCGGCAGGAAGACTCGATCGATCAATTGTTCGGTTAGCTTGCCGCCGCTTCCGTGACCTAGCCTGATCACCTCTGTCGATTCCACTGGTATTCCGCACGATTGCATTGTTCTCTCCCTGGTCAGGTGCATTGCGATAATTGCGTTTTTTGAAACGGTCGTTTAAGCGGTTTCATGATCAAGCTCAAAGCGTTTGAATTTGAAATAGTTTGCGCAGGTGCCTTCGGAGGAAACCATCGTCGCGCCCAGCGGATTTTCCGGTGTGCAGCGAGTGCCAAATGCCGCACAGTCCGTCGGCTTTTTGCTCCCTCTCAGGACCAGACCGCTAATGCATTCTTCCAATTCCACAGTTTCAACTGTTTCTGTTTTTTCAAACTTCAGATCGGCATCAAACTCTTGGTAGTTAGACCCAAGTTTCAAACCGCTATTTTCTATCCATCCTAGTCCTCGCCATTCGCGATCGCAAACTTGGAAAACTTCTTTCAACAATAGTTGCGCTGAGAGATTTCCCTGTGATTCGACTACACGTTTATACTGATTGATCACCTCGTAGGTTCCCGTCTCCAGCTGCGTGACACAGAGCAGAATTGATTCGAGAATATCGATCGGTTCAAAACCGGCGACAACAATAGGGACTTTATAGGTCCGCGCTAAATGTTGGTATTCAGTTAGGCCGGTGATCGTGCAAACGTGTCCGGGACCGATGAATGCTTGAACCTGGTTGCTGCTTGACTGCAGTACCGAGGCGCAAACAGGCGGGACTAAAACTTGACTGGAGAGCACAAAAAAATTATTGATGTTGAGTTTTTTTGCCTGATGCAATGCCATAGCATTTGCCGGTGCCGTTGTTTCAAATCCGACGGCAAAGAAAACCACTTTCGACTGCGGATTTTGTCTAGCCAGTTTGACTGCATCCAGGGGGGAATAAACGATTCGGACGTCAGCGCCTCGGGCTTTTGCTTCCAGCAAGTCGATTGAGCTTCCAGGCACGCGAAGCATGTCTCCGAAGGAGCAAAAAATCACACCAGGATGGCAAGCAATGGCGATTGCCCGATCTATTAGCGTGACCGGCGTGACGCACACCGGACAACCAGGACCGTGAACCAGATTGATACTAGAGGGCAAGAGATCTTCGATGCCGAACTGCAAAATCGTGTGCGTCTGACCACCACAGACTTCCATGATGGTCCAATTTTGTGTGCAAACCTTTTCAATTTGCAGTGCCAGCTTCTCCGCCAGTTTTAAATCTCGATATTCGTCTACGTATTTCATCTGCTCAAAGCCATGCGATACCGGAGGCTTCTCTTTCTAGCTCTGCTCTGAAATCAGGATGGGCTATGCTGATTAACGCTTGTGCTCTTGATCTTAAATTCTTTCCATGTAAATCTGCGATACCATATTCGGTGACAACATAATGAACATCTCCTCGCGAGGTGACGACACCACTCCCTCTACTTAAATGTGCCACTATCCTTGATACCGTTCCGCTTTTAGCCGTAGACGGCAGGGCTATGATCGGTCGACCGCCCTGAGAGCGAGCGGCACCGCGAACAAAATCGACTTGTCCGCCAAAGCCGCTGTAGAGCTGGTCACCAACAGAGTCCGAGCAAACCTGTCCGGTCAAATCTATTTGCAGCGCTGAATTGATGGCAGTCATTTTATAGTTTTGCGAGATGATATTAGGATCATTGATGTAATCGCTCGGTTGAAATTCCACGAGCGGGTTATTGTCGACAAAATCGTAAAGTCGTTTGCTTCCCATAACAAATGAAACAGCGATTTTTCCAGGTAACACAGTTTTGCAATCATTGGTTATGACGCCAGCTTCGACCAGGTCGAGTATACCGTCGGAAAACATTTCGCTATGAATTCCGAGATCTTTTTTCTCAAAAAGAAATCGTAACGTTGCATCAGGAATCGCACCAATTCCTAATTGTAGCGTTGAACCATCCTCAATTAACGAGGCAATGTTGCGACCGATTTCAGTTGCCACCTCGTCTGTTTCCTTAACCGCATGGGTAGGCAGGGGGCGGTCTGTTTCAACGATGTAATCGAGCTTGCTCACGTGGACGAATGAGCGTCCCAATGTGCGCGGCATCTGTTTGTTCACTTCCGCGATCACCAACCGTGCCCGTTTTCTCGCGGCAATCGTGCAATCAACAGATACGCCGTAGCTGCAGTATCCATGATGATCCGGCGGTGACACCTGTAGAAGGCAGACATCGACATTCAATTTTCCGGATAAAAACAATCCCGGTATCTCGCTTAAAAATACTGGCGTGTAGCTTGCTCGACCAGCATTGACTGCCTCGCGCACATTTTGTCCGATAAATAGAGCATGCAGTCTAAACGAGTCATGATATCGAGGTTCAGTGTAGTGCGCCGGTCCCATGGTCAGGATGTGATAGACCTCGACGTCACGGAGTGTATCTGCGCGCGCCACCAGTGCCTCAATTAATGGCAGCGGTGCAGCGGCATTCGAGTGGATGTATAAACTGTCGCCCGAACGAATATGTTCGACGGCGCTAGCGGGAGAGACTACTTTCTTTTGATAATCGTCAATCCAGGACTCGTGTCTTTTGATCGTGGACGTCATCTGTGCCTCCGCATGAAGAGTCTGACTGGCGATGGTTTATCTAAACCGAATCCAATTCTCCCATCAGTTTTAACATCTCATATGTCTCTTTCGCCTCATCCTCGTTGATAATATTGAGGGCAAAACCGACGTGGACCAGGACGTAATTTCCTACTGCCGCTTCTGGCGTATATTCGATACAGCTTACTCTTTTGACGCCGCAAAAATTGACCCGCGCCATTTTGAGCCCATCCTGTTCGAATATTTCTTCTACTAGTCCCGGGATAGCAAGACACATTCGAAGGTCGTCCCTTGAGAAGTGACTATGTAGTCTAGCGCACTTCTAGTCAAGTCTGCATTGGTTGTTTTTTTTGACTAGAGCGGTTCCATCATGCCGCTTTGAGCTAAACCGATAGCGGCTTGACCTAGGGACAGACCGCCGTCATTAGCCGGTAGCAGGTGATTGGAGTAGACCTTAAATCCATCAATCTTCAGCAGATCTTTCGCCCGACATAATAAAAGTTCGTTTTGAAAAACACCTCCGGACATGCAAACAATGTTGATTTTCGTTTTAATCCTGACTGTGCTGCTGATTACCGAAATTAGATTGGCTATAGTTTCGTGAAATCGCGCGGCAATCAAATGTCTCTCATTTCCTCTTTCGATGTCCTCGATTACTGCTTCAACAATCGCGATAGTATCGATCTCGATGATCTCTTGTTTATCCTCTTGCCTAAAGTCAAATTTCAACGAGTAAGGTTCAGGCGGTATTTTCCATGAATATTTTGCCGCGCAGCTTTCCAACATAATGGCGGCGTGCCCCTCGTAAAGTGCGATATCGCACAACCCAAGCAATGCCGAGACCGCGTCGAAAAGTCGACCGCAACTCGAAGTTTCTGGATTTAGCTGAGACGATGCCATTTTTAAACTCGATGACACCTTATAATGTCCGAACGATCGGTTCAATCGATCCATTGTTCTTTTAATCGTTTTCGAGTTTTGTGTCAGTTCGCTACTGTTAGACACAAAGCTCAAGGCTATGCGCCAGGGTTCCTTGATTGCTTTGAAGCCGCCAGGTAGTCGGATATCTCGGAATCGAGCCAGTCGTTGGAAAGATTGAAAGGTGCAACTGAGAAATTCTCCGCCCCAGAGTTTTCCATCGGCACCGTATCCGGTACCGTCAAAAGCCACTCCGATAACCGGACCGTCAATTTGAAATTCGGCCATGCAGCTGGCGATATGGGCGTGATGGTGCTGTATCGATAATGTATTTCTGATTTCATTAACATCAAATTGCGCAACCTCTTCTTCTGCAAGCCAGCTCTGCGCTAATTTTGTCGAGCCATAATCCGGATGAAGATCAACCGACAACAGCTCAGGTTTTACGTCGAAAAGCTTGAGGTAGATGCCGAGCGTATCCCTGAAGTTTGCTTCTGATTCGAGCGTGTCCAGATCGCCGATGTGCTGGCTGATGTAAGCTTTATTGCCTTTGATCAAGCAGAAGGTGTTCTTCATATGACCGCCCATTGCAAGCACCGGGCATTTCGCTCTGAATGCCAGATCGATTGCTCGAGGTGCGTATCCGCGAGCCCGCCGAATGAGTGTTTCTGAATCGTCTATAACTCTGGTGACTGTGTCGTCGTACCTGCCGGTGATGTCTCTGTTATGCAGTAAGAAGGCATCAGCTATGGTGGCAACTCTGATTAGTGCTTCTCGGTTACCAGAGGCGATCGGTTCGTCTCTAAAATTGGCGCTCGTCATCACCAGGGGCTTCCCAAAACATCGCATAATCAGATGATGCAGCGGTGTATACGGCAGCATTACTCCAAGCGTATTCAGTTGTGGAGCAACTCTGTTGGAAATGGAAACGTCAATTCGCTCTGGCTCTGCCTCCTTTTCCAGTTTGTGGAGTAAGACAATTGGTCTGAACTGTCCCTCCAGAATTTGGGCTTCTGTGTTCGAAACATGACAATAGTGTTTGATCGATTCCAAAGACGGCATCATTACTGCAAAGGGCTTAGCTTCTCGTTCTTTGCGATTGCGAAGATTGTTGATTGCATTGTCATTAGTGGCATCGCAGACGAGCTGAAAACCGCCCAAGCTTTTCAGCGCTAAAATTTTTCCTTCGCTGAGCGCGGCAATCGCTTTGTTCAGTTCTTCCGCGATATCGCTATCGAATGAAATTGTTTTATCAATTAACTGGCTGTTCAAACAAAAATACAAGCGCGGACCGCACAAAGGACATGCGTTAGGCTGGGCATGGAATCTGCGACTACGGGGGCTGGAATATTCATCTGAACAGAGTTCGCACATTGGAAAGCAATCCATACTAGTGGTGGCTCGGTCGTATGGGAGTGCTTTTATCACCGTAAATCGCGGACCGCAATTCGTGCAATTCAAGAACGGATAACCAAATCTACGATCGGTTTCATCAAATAATTCCGTCATGCAGTCTTTGCAAGTCGCTACGTCCGGTGATATTTCCAGCCCTGAGCCATCAATCGCTGACTGACTGATGCTGATTTCGAAGGATCCGGTCAGCGCCTTCGGCGTTTTTTCCACCGGAGTGTTCAGCTCGATTCGATCGATGCGGGCGATCGGGGGGACTTCGGATTTCAGGCGTTTGATAAAGCTAAAGACATCTTTTTCGAGCCCTATCAGATCAATCTCGACAAAACCACCCTTATTGCAAACGCTGCCGCTAAGTCCAAGGTCTGTCGCCAGTCGAAAAACAAATGGCCGGAAGCCGACTCCCTGAACCAAACCTTTCACTCGGATGCGAACGGCAAGCAGGCGGGTTGAATTAGCATTTAGAAGGTCTACATAGCTGTCGGAAAAGTCATGCATCTTGAAACTCAGCTGGAATATATATATCATCCGAGTCTCCTCCTTTCGGACGATTCCGAATCAGGCGATACTCGCTAACCTGATGATAGTTCATCTCCTGGATGTGCTGTCGAGTTTGAGAGGGACGAGAGCGGAGAAATGGAATTCAGATATCCCAAAGCGCGATTATTCGCCTATAACAAGTTGGCCGCAGGAGACTCCTGCTACTCAGTCCTG
>CAZRMH010000126.1:0-19389 GCA_964600935.1 uncultured Candidatus Obscuribacterales bacterium | reverse complement strand
GGCCGTTTTTACACTGATTTTGGTGGCAACCACACCATGGTTGCGAACACAGATGCGAAAAGTTTTCCAAAAGCAGGTCGCCAGTAATTCATACACAATCGAAACTGTTCGCGGAATCGAGCGCATAAAATCAGCCTCGGCAGAAAATCGAAGTCGCTGGGCCTGGGAAGAGTTATTCGTCGATGCGCTCAATACAAGATATCGGGGCACTCTCGTCTCACGCTTTTCACAAATCACAGCGGAGTTTATTAATCTGGTAGGCGGAGCATTACTGCTCTGGTACGGTGCTCAGCTCGTCGTGAAAGAGCAAATATCGATTGGTCAACTAATGGCGCTGACCATGATAGTTTCGCGCATCACACAGCCGGTTTTATACCTCGTCGATATTTGGGACGAGATTCAGGATTTAGGAGTTTCTTTCGAACGGATAAGCGAAGTTCTCGATACGGAACCTGAAGAGCCAGACCAGGAAAACAAGCTCACCATCGCAATTAGCGGCAACATTGAATTCGCCGGAGTGACATATCGCTATCCTAGCAATACGTCACTGAATGCGGTGCAGAATCTAAACTTTGAAGTTAAAGCCGGCGAAACAATCGGCATCGTCGGTCGCAGCGGTTGCGGAAAAACTACATTGCTCAAATTACTTCAAGGTCTGTATCTGCCCTCGGAAGGACGTGTGCTGATCGACGGACATGACATGCGGCATCTGTCTTTGAGAGATCTGCGCCGCCAGTTCGGAGTAGTCTCGCAACAAGACTATTTATTCCGTGGCACCATATTCGATACTATCGCTTTCTACAACCCCCACGCCACTAACGCCGAAGTAATTGAAGCCGCAAAGATGGCAGGCATCCATGAATTTATCAACACCTTACCGAAGTCCTACCAGTACGAACTTTCTGAAGGCGGCATCAATTTGTCAGGCGGACAACGCCAGCGACTTTGCATAGCAAGAGCCATTCTTCACGATCCAAAGGTTCTCCTATTCGACGAAGCAAGCAGTTTTCTCGACTATGACTCTGAGCGAGCACTGCAGGAAAGCATGCAAAAACTGCGACGGGACAAAACACTTTTTATCGTTGCCCATAGACTCTCAACGATTAAAGATGCAGACAGAATCCTTGTTATGGATCGCGGTGAAGTCGTCGAAACCGGCACGCACGAATCCTTGTTGGAAGCAAAAGGTGTCTATTACCACCTCTGGTCTCAGGCCAATGTGGTCTGACTAATTCCATTTTGTTTCTTGCATGCGCTTCAATGGTTCAAAAAGAATATTCAAAACAGTCTTTTTGCGTGTGACAATTTCGCAAGTTGCAGTCATTCCGCTGACCAGAGGTCTCTTCTCACCCCGAACCATGATCGATTGCGACTCCGGCACAATTTTTGCAACAAAAACAGGATTGGCAATCGACTCGGAAGTCGCTTCTATATGGCTGACTTTTCCATTGAGAACTCCGAAATCTTCAAATGGATAGGCAGTCAGTTTGATTTTCGCATCCTGACCCGCTTCGATAAAACCAGCATCTTTATTTGCAACTGAGGCCTCAAACGCCAGAGGTGCGTCATCCGGAACAACACTCATCAGCCGTTCTCCGCGTTTCACGACGTGTCCCTTGCCACGCAACCTGATACCGGTCACGGTGCCTGAAACTGGAGACTTAATCTGCGTGGCACTGTAATCAATTCCAGCAATCCGCAAATGGGCCTCCGACTCTCTCAGTTTCTGCTGTTTTTCCGCAACATTCAAACTGATTTTTTGAAGCAGTGCTTTGGCTCGAGACCGAGCCGCTTGAAACGAAGCGGAGGCCAGCGTATGTTTTCGTTGCAATTCTCGGCTGGAGACGCCAACTTTGCCAAGTTGAACATCCAGATCCTTTATATGTGCCTTCTTTTCAAAAGTCGAAGCCCGATCGCCGGCATTCATTTCTACCAGCTGGTTTTCCCCAATAGCGATTTTCTTGGAAAGCTCTTGGATAATGGATTCCTGACGTGTCACATCGCGTCGAGCCCGCTCTACTTCCTTGACGATGTTCAAATAGTCGACTCGTGAAACAGCGCCCGCCTGAAACACCTGTCGAAAAGACTCTTCTTGTTGAGTTGTGGCGGTAAAAATTGCTTGAGCCTGACTCAACTCCGTCTTGGCCGATAGCAATGATTGCTTCAGCTGGTCAATCTCAATCCGCTTCTGAGCCAGTTGAGAAAGTCTTTCAGAAGCCCGCTCTTGGAGCGCGTTCTGATGGAGTACTTTCTGCTCGGCCAGACTTAAGGTTTGAGTCGTCAATGCCGTTCGTTCAGACCCCATGGCTGACAGAATTCGTGAATCTAGCTCGGCTTCCCGGAGATGGACGTAAGCAGTGTTAAGATCGCTCACCACTTGAGCACTACCTTCAATGTCGGCTTGATCAAGAGGCGTCACGGCAGGATTTGCAATTGCCGCTTCCAGCGCCAATTTAGCACTCTGCATCCCGACCAACTGTTGACGGGCGATCGTCGCTTCGGCATCACGCTTCTCTACTTCATCCTTGCTGCGCGCCGGTTCCAGCACCGCAAGAACAGCACCGGCCTTAACTTTATCGCCTTCTTTGACTGGAATGCTTTCAACCACACCATCAATATCCGGTTGAATCATCTTGACGTGCCCAGACGGGATCAAACGCCCGGGAGCACTGGCAACTACTTCTACATTCGCAAAAAACGCCCAGATCACCCCGACAATGAGAAGAGCAAGAAGACCATAAAGCGAGTAGCCAAGCACTTCCGGCAATAGCTCGGTGCGCTCAAGCTCGCCGTATCGCTTGCCCAATCTCGACATCGGCTGTCCGTCGGAAGAGACAGGCGACAGATGAACGATTTTGTCATTCTTTGCAGATCGAGAGCGATTGGGTTTCTGCATAGATTTCCTTGTTCAAATCAACTTGGTCTAATTTGCTAACTCAATAGTCTGAAAGGCACTAGCAATGCCATAGGTCATCACTAGCGCCTTCTATTAGTTTTGCATGAAAAGTTAGGACAGTTCCTGCAAATCTCTATGTGTGGTTAGGACCTTGATCGTGTCCGCGCCGTCCCCGGCCTCTGCGACCGCGAACTCTGGGTCTTGTTCCACCTTTGTCATCGTTAGCATCATGACCGGCTGGATCGTCAGCGCCGCGCCGACCGCCAATCACGCCTTTCAGTTCCTCAGACTCAACGGTCTCGAGAAGATTTAGGTCAACATATTTTTCGGTCATCAAAAGCCTCCAATGTTACGTAAACGCAGCGCGTGAATTGGCTGCTGTATGAATTCTATGCATCGAACATAAACTGAACGTCAACTTCTCAAGCAGGTGACCTTAAATTTACAAATCTACTAAATGTCGATTTTATAGCCCAGGCCACGATTTGACGAAATCAGCGGCTGTTGATCAGTATCTCCAAGTTTTTTTCTCAACGACATCACATGCGTTCGAACAGTCTCGACTGAAGAATTTGACGTGGATTCCCAAAGTCGCCTGAAGATGGCCTCCGCCGTAAAATTTTGCCCCGGGTGTCGAAGCAAAAGTTCGAGAAGGGCAAACTCGCGAGGTCGCAGCATAATCTCTTTTCCAGCTTTAAGGACGGTGTGATTGGAAGTATTGATTTCGATGTCTTTGTGCCTTAAAACCTTATCACTCCATGTTTCCGGTCGGCGAAGAAGCGCTCTGACCCTGGCTTTGAATTCAACTTCATCAAACGGCTTCACCAGATAATCATCAGCGCCGGCATCTAAACCAGCAGCCTTATCGTATCTGTCCGACTTGGAAGTAAGCATCAAAATAGATGAGCGCCCGCCGCGCGTTCTATAATCACGACAAATCTCGACTCCCGATACATCCGGGAGAACCCAATCAAGAATAAGAAGATCGTATTTGCTCACCGCCAGCAAGGCGCCCGCTTGTTCTCCATCGGCAGCATACTCGATGAGCGCTCCTGTATCAGCCAGGTATGCGCCGATCAAGTCAGTAATTATTGGGTCATCATCAACTACTAGTATTTTAGTCATTCGGCAGGAGATTCTTTCTGTTGAACAAACTGAGACTAATCGCTAATTCCCTAGATGATTGCAATTATTTGATTTCCGAATATTTTTCATGTAAGAGGACACGCAAATCGGCAACAGACTTGAAGTCGCGAGGATATCTGACCTCAGTGAATTCACATCTACCTTTATATCTCTCTTGAGAATATTCTGCTACCCAAAATTCTATTTTTGACTGAACTAATTTTTGCAGGTTTTGAAAATCGGAGTCCGAAACTCCTGGCATTGCGTAGAAGAAAGAGCTCGAGTTAAGAACACCGCGAATCGCCTCCGCCGGAATAATTGAACAAAACTCTTCGGCTATTTTCAAGAGCGATTCTTCTGGTAAGGATTCGCTGAAGACTCTAATCACGCCGACGAAAAAATTCTCACGCTTATTTATTGATTGTGACAACGGTTCCAAGCAGCGATTAATGAAAGCCTCAAACGGCAGCAGGTGCAATGAAGGGGAATAGAAAACGTTATAAAGCGAGGCGTGTTTATCTATTAACTGGCTCATGCCGTCGGATTTAAATTCAGTACCTGCCGGGTGATAATAAACCCCAGGAGGAAACGAAACGGTATTAAATATGCTACCAGGTCGAGAATCTAATGCTATAACCGGAATGGTCGTCCAGCGCTGATCAGAACGAATATGCCGAGCGAGATCGTATGGCGAAAGTGAAGTCATCGCGAGATCCAGAACGATTAAATCTGGATAAACAAATTCGATTTCTTCAATAATTTTGATCGGTTCAAAAAGGCTTTCAATCCGCTCGGACTGTTCAGGAAAACTTTTTTCCAGCGCCAAGCATCGCTCCAGAGAATCACCCACGAGGAGCACGACGATTGGATTGGCCTTCTGCGTTCTATCCGGCCGGTTTACACTCGAGTTCGAGTTCGGACAAACAACATTGATCGCCTTGGCACCTGCGTCGATCAACTGCAAAATTTCAGAACGAAGAATTTTGTTACGGTGTCCTTTGGGATCGTAAAACTGCTTTAGAAACTCCTCAATCTTAGCGGCGCACTGGCTGACAATCTGCAAATCCAAAGAGCCCGAATTACCGCGCAACGTATGAGCTTTTCTAACAACCATATCAATCGCCACGGCGGAGTCCGGTTCAAACAAGGAATTCACCGATTGCGAAAGGTCGTCCCAATCGTTAGAAACGGCTTGCCTGAGCCGATGTTTTGTTTGCTCCAGAGCAGCACGCAGTTCTAGCTTATCGTCCCGGACCAAGATGTTCGGTGTCACTTCGGAAAAAGTTTTCCTTGCGGTCTCCACGATACCAGAGGCGGTATCAAATCCAGAAGAGGCTGAACATTTCGGATTAGCAATTAATTGTTCTATCTCTAATTGAAAAGTCTCTTTCTCTATCGGAGTGATCAAAATTTTCGACACATGGAGAACGCCATGAAGCCAGGTAAACATCGAAGTGTCAGGCATCGAGCCAAGATACATGATCTTATCTATACGTTTTTGATGCGCAAACATTTCGTATAAATCAGAAGCCGCATCACTGAATATCAGATCATCAACTATGGCAATTTCTACTGAAGTCCCTGAATCCATGAGTTCCAACGGCGAACCATAATCGACAATGTGCAAATTCTGAAATTTCAGCAAATTGAAAATTTGCGCTTTTAGATCATCGTCCTGGAAAAAGAGCGCTGCCTCAGGCTTACGTTCAAGCTTGCTCAATTCGCGAACTCCTGCCGGTAGTGGATTGTATCGGAAGGTCAAACCAGAATGTCGTTCCTCCGCTTTCGCCGTCCGACAGACCAATGGTACCACCGTGTTGCTCAACCAGCGCTTTTGAGATTGCCAAACCTAAACCAGAGCCGTCTTTTTTACGCCTGTCGGACTGATCGATCTGTTGAAACTTTCCGAATAGTTTATGTTTCTGTTCAGCTGGAATTCCAGGGCCATTGTCCTTTACGGAAAACCTCACGAGCTCAGGCTCTTGCTGCGCCACTTCGATGATGACAGTTTGCCCGCGGTCTGAAAATTTGATGGCATTGGAGATCAAATTTGTTAGCACTTGAATTACTCGATCTTCATCACACTCAATTCTGACATTGCAACAATCGCCGACGGTCAATTCGATACCAGCCTGGTATGCCATTCCCGACATAACTTTGATAGTCTTTTCGATCAGGTCGGACGACTCTACTTCAGTCAGATCGAAGTCCAACATGCCCGCTTCAATTTTTCGAAGATCCAAAATTCCGTTTATTAACCGTATCAATCGATCGGTTTCTTCACAGGCGATCGTGACGAGCATTTGCGTTTTTTCAGTAGTGGCACCAGCTAAGCCACCACCGATTAGGCCTAAAGACCCCCGAATCGAAGTCAGTGGAGTTCTCAATTCATGAGAAACTGTCGAGTAAAATTCACTCACGCGGATTTCGGCTTGTTTCTTTTCGGAAATATCACGTCCTTCAGGAATCAGCATGACCACTTTGCCTTCGTCGTCGAAGACAGGCTTAACAGAGAAATCGACAGCAATCATTGCACCCGACTTCGACGGATGAGTAGTTTCAAAACGAACCAACTTTCCGCCAGCGGCCTCAGAAATCGCCGACTGCAACTTTTCCTGTAACTCTTTAGAATGGCTCCACCAGGGAGTTTCCCAAAACGGCAAGCCAACCACTTCGTCTCGGCTCACTCCGGCAAAACCAAGAGAGGTCTGATTGGCCTCGAGCAGAATTCCATCACAACTCATCAACCCAATAAACTCAAAACTATGATCGAAAATCGCCTGAAATTTTCGTTCACTTTCGACCACTTTGATTTGTGCGTTTTGCAGCGCACCAAGAGCTTCTTGAAGTTCATCAGCTTTTCTTCCCAGACCATCATGCGCGTCTTGCAATTGAACGAGGTGGTGCTGCTTCTCAATCTGGTTACGGATGATCTGTTTCGACAACTTATGCCCATATCCTGTAACCGCAAGGATCATAACGAAAACTCCAGCTGCGACACAGCGCTCGAGAAGTCGCAAAAACTCCAGCTCGCGAGATTGATTCTCGAACGAACTTTGCTGTATGTCGGAAATGTGAATCGCCATGGTCCGCAAAGCGGAGTTCGCACAATAATAGCGATGGTCCATCACGGCCATCTGTCTGCTTGCTTCGTCAAGTTTTTTCTCGTCGAATAACTTGATAGTCCTGGTGGCTTCTTGCGATAGTTCACCTAAACGTCTGTCGAGCCTGAGAATGTCTAACGCTAAAAGTTTCGAAGTCTTTGAATTTAGAAGACCTGCCTGGCGAAACTCTTCTTGGACCTCAGTCATTTTGGCAGAAAGCAAAGCCAATGATTTTGCTAACCGAGCCCTTTCTCCGGCGACATCGCGATTGGCGAACACATCGTTGCCAGGAGCGTTGACATCGGCTGCTATTCGACCAAGTTCGAAGAGCTGCTTTAGTCGCAGGCTCCATATTCTGTCTAACTCAATTGAAGCTTTGTACTTCTCCGTAATCACGTGATTAAGAAACAGGCTGAATGAAATCGTCGCGACTCCAAACACGGCCAAAATATAAAACAGGTGATACCACTTGAAGTATCGAGCGATTTTGGTTGTAGGCAATGCCGTTCCTAAATTGAGAAACTCGCTAAAGAGTCCGGACTTTTATCAGATTTTACCGAAAGTCGTTCACAATATTCCCAGAATTGTCTGAACTTGCGCTATCAGTTCCATTGGATCAAATGGCTTGACGATCACTCCTGCAACACCCAAGGTCTTGAGCTTGCGAATCTCTTGACTCTGCACCTTGGCCGTCATGAAGATCACTGGCACCTGAGATTGAAAACGTTCTTTAATCGTTTCGAAAATCATCGTACCATCAATATCAGGCATCATGATATCCAGCAAAACCAGGTCCGGACGCTGGGCTTCGAGAAGCTGAAGCGCTTCCGTTCCAGATTCTGCCACCGTAAGCTTCCAGTCAGTAAGACCTTCAATCGTCATTTGCACGATCAAACGAATGTTGGCATCGTCATCTACCAGGAGGACGTGCTCTATTTTGGTGCTTGCTTTAGTCACCGAGCTACTCGACAGTGACCGACTTGGCTAGGTTGCGAGGCTGGTCGACGTCTTTGCCGAGGAAGTCGGCGATGTAATATGACATCAATTGCAACGGCACAACGGTCACCAGCGGGCTGAGAATTTCGTCGACTGGTGGAATTCTCAGGATGTAGTCGAAAGTCTTCGGTGCGACTTCGTCTCCATCAACTGCAACTGCAACCATGCGAGCGTTTCTTGCACGTGATTCTTGGGCGTTCGACAACGTTTTTTCGTAAACGCGACCAGGTACGAGAATGGCAATAACCGGAACGGACGAGTCGAGAACGGCGATTGGTCCGTGTTTCAACTCACCGGCGGCGTAACCGGAGGCGTGAATATAACTGAGTTCTTTCAGTTTCAACGCACCTTCCAGAGCGGTCGGGTAGTTGAAGCCGCGCCCGATGAAGACAACGTCTTGAGCATCCGCAAGTTTCAATGACTCAGCGCGATATTGGTTTTCACGACCAAGCATTTGTTCGATCAATGCCGGGACTTGATTCAATCCTTTCTTCAGTTCTCTGGCGCGCTCCTTGGTGATCGAACCGCGAGTCTCTGCCAGGTAAATACCAAGAAGGTAGAAACAAATCAGCTGAGCAGAATAGGTTTTCGTAGCTGCGACTGAAACTTCGATACCGCATTCGGTGACAATCAAATTTTGAACGAGCGTGGCAAGGTGCGAATCAGATCGGTTCGTAATTCCCAGAGTGAAGGAACCATTGCCGATCGCGTCTTTGATCGCGGCCAGAGTATCAGCGGTCTCACCGGACTGACTGACTGCAATGGTCAACGTTTTGTTGTTACCGAGAAGTTTTCTTCCTCTGACTTCAGATGCGATATCAACTTCAACTGGAATTCCGCAAAGTTCTTCAATCACATACTTGCCGACCATACCGGCATGATAAGCCGTTCCGCAAGCGACGATTTGAACGCGATCGATCGAGCGAATTTCTTCCTCGGTCATTTTAACGCCGTACAATCCTGAAAGCTCAGGAGAGAAATCTTCAACGTTGAAGTTGACCGGTTTATCAGGGCTTACCAGATACTTGCTCAGAGTTTGTCTGAGAACTAAAGGTTGCTCGTGGATTTCTTTCATCAAGAAATGCTTGTAGCCTTCCTTGTCGATTTTGTAAGCGGAAGCTTCGACGGCGATTGGCTCACGATGGTCTTCAACGCCTTCAAAGGAAAACAATCGCACCGAGTCGGCTTTAATTTCTGCAACTTCGCTCTGGGCAAGACGAAGGATTTTATTCGTGTACTGTCGGACGGCAGCGGAATCTGAAGCGAGGAAACTTTCGTTCTCACCGACGCCCACGGTGAGCGAGTAGTGGTGATTGACTGCGTAGATTCTGTCCGGATGTGTTTGGCTGACAATGCCGAGCGCATATGCACCAGCCATTTGAGAGACCGTTCTCAAAATCGCCTGGAGGATATCTTTGTCTTTCTCGATTTCGTGAGAAAGCAAATGAACGATAACTTCAGTATCAGTGTCTGAGCGGAATTCATAACCTTTCGCTATCAGCTCGGTTTTCAACTCCGCATAGTTCTCGATGATACCGTTGTGCACCACTGCTAGTGTGCCGTTATGGTTAACATGGGGATGCGCGTTCACGTCAGTCGGGCTGCCATGCGTGGCCCAGCGGGTGTGACCGATTCCGACAGTTGCTGTCGGTCGCTCCTTCTGCAACAACGTCTCAAGATTAGAGAGTTTACCAACAGCCTTCAAGATGTTGAGCCGACCGGATTCAATCACTGCCAGACCGGCAGAATCATAACCTCGATACTCGAGCACCCTGAGCTTAGAAAGCAGAACAGGAGCGGCCTTATTCGACCCCAGGTAACCTACGATTCCACACATAGAAGAATAACCTCCCGGTTTAGATCTCCATTATCTCTGCATCTTTATCCTTTATAGCCTTATCTACTTCAGAGATGTACTTGTCAGTCATCTTCTGAAGTCCTTCGGCTTTACGTTTCAATTCATCTTCTGAAACGCCCTTATCCTTGAATTTCTTTAGCTCTTGGTCGACGTCGCGACGTACATTTCGGACAGAAACCTTCGCTTCCTCACCAACTTTTTTCACTTGCTTGGTCAAATCTTTACGCCGTTCTTCCGTCAGCGCAGGAATTGAAATACGAATCACGGTGCCGTCGCTATTGGCTGTCAGTCCCAAATCCGACTTGTGGATCGCTTGTTCGATCGACTTGAGCGCAGTTTTGTCGTAAGGCTGAATCAACAATCCGCGACCATCAGGTGTGGAGATGTTAGCGAGCGCCTTCAACGCAGTCGGTGTGCCGTAGTAATCGACTTCGACGCGATCGAGAATGGAGGCGCTAGCGCGACCGGTTCTAATCGACTGAAAGTCTGTTTTGAGAGAAGCGATGGACTTCTTCATTCGTTCTTCGCCTGCGGCGAGAACTTGATCGATAGTTAAATCTTCTGTGCTGCTCATGACCGTCCTCCAAGACGCGAACCGACCAGGGTTCCTATTTTGCCTCCACAAACAATCTGCTCGATGCTGCCCGGCTGATTGAAATCAAACACGATGATTGGAATGCTGTTCGCCTTACAAAGGTCTACAGCAGATGCATCCATCACCCTCAGATCCTGCCTGATTAAATCATCAAATCCAATTCTGCCGATCTTCTTGGCATCGGGATTCTTTTTCGGATCATCGCTATAAACGCCATCCACGCCGTTTTTAGCCATCAATATAACATCTGCTTTAATTTCAGCAGCGCGAAGTGCAGCAGCTGTATCCGTTGTGACGTGCGGATTTCCAGTACCGCCACCGAATATAACCACTCGGTCCTTATTCAGATGCTTGATGGCCTTCAATCGTATAAACGGCTCGGCTACTGCCGGCATTGCGATCGCAGTTTGGACTCTGGTGTCGACGCCTTTAGAGTTTAAAACCTCACCCATGATCAAACAGTTCATGATCGTGGCGAGCATACCGACATAATCGGCAGCGGCTTTATCCATGCCCTCAGAGGCGCCCTGGATGCCGCGAAATATGTTTCCGCCACCAATAACGATAGCGATCTGAACGCCTAGTTTATGCGCTTTGACGACTTCATCGGCTATACCATTGATTACACGCAAGTCGATGCCGAAGCCCTTCTCGCCTTGTAGGGCTTCGCCACTTAGTTTTAATAGAATGCGTTTGAATTGCGGAGTTTCTGATTCTTGCATTTGATGACCCTGGAGTGCGATTCTCCAGTCGATTGCCTGGAGAGATCATATCGTCTCTTTCCAACCTCTTCCAGACAGACAACTTAATCATGTCCGTTCCGATTTCCGATCGATCATTTTGACTCGGTAAACGAAGCCGTCACACTGGAAGAATGTACTAATAAAAACCGGGCACCAATGGCACCCGGTCTATTCATGTTCTTAAGCTCTACCCAACTTATTCTTCGTCCGCTTTGCCTTCTTCGCCTGCACCCAGGATGAAGATGGCAAATTGGGAAGGAACGAGTTCGGTGCCGAATTCTTTGCCTTTAGCCTTGAGGACGGCGTCGACAGTCTGACCAGGATCTTTGACGAACGGCTGGAGAACCAGGCAACGCTCGGCAAGGTTTTTCTCGACTCGACCGCTGACGATCTTCTCGCGAATTTCGTCTTTCTTTCCGGCCAGGTCTGCTTTACCGGATTCAATGCGGGTTTCATTTTCAATGATTTCCGCAGGAATCTGTTCTTTGGTCAGATACTCTGGTTTCGATGAAACGATGTGCATCGCGAGTTCGCGAGCAAACGCTTGACCGTCGCCTTTGACTTCGGAACTGGCTGACAATTCGACGAGAGCACCCATCTTGCCGCCCAGGGTGTGGACGTATAGACCGATGATGCCGTTGCCTTTCAGCTCGAAGCATTTGACGCGCTTGATGACGATGTTCTCGCCGGTTTTGGCGATTGCTTCAGTGATCAGCTCTTGAACGGTTTTTCCATCGACTTTGACTTGAAGCAACGCAGCAGGATCTTCTGCCGAATTAGCGATTGCGACGTCAGCAACTTTGTTTGCAAACGCGACAAACTCTTCATTGCGAGCGACGAAATCGGTTTCGCAATTCAATTCAACCAAGCAAGCCTTTTTACCATCGTCTGAGATGCGTCCGAGAACGACACCTTCAGAAGTGGCTCTAGAAGCCTTTTTACCAGCTGTGGCTTGTCCTTTTTGACGAAGCCATTCGAACGCTTTTTCGAAATCTCCGGAAGTCTCGACGAGTGCTTTTTTGCAATCCATCATCGCGGCGCCGGATTTTTCGCGCAGTTCCTTAACCATTGAAGCAGTAATCTCTGCCATTTTAACCATATCTCCCTCAATCTTTGTGTGGAGCCGAATCGGCTTCGGTAGCTATTCTTTGACTTCTTCCGGAGTTTCCGCAGCAGCGGTTGCTTCGGCTGGAGCCGGTTCTGAATCATCGGCAGATGGCGCCGCTGCTAGCTCTTCTTCGGAAATCGGAGTAGCAAGAGCATGACGAGTGCGATGCGATTCTTGAACTTCTTCATGCGATTCGCCTTGTCCGCGGGCTTGTTGGCCTTCGATAATCGAATCAGCAATACGACTCGTGATCAAACGGATCGAACGAATTGAGTCGTCGTTGCCGGGAATCACGTAAGAAATGCCTTCTGGATCGCAATTAGTGTCGACGATCGCAACAGTGGAGATTCCACTCTTGACGGCTTCGGCAACTGCAATCAATTCTCGTTTTTGATCGATGATGAACAGAACGTCTGGACGTCCTCTCATCGTTTTAATACCACCGAGAGTCTTCTCGAGCTTATATAGTTCACGATTGAGAACAGCTTGTTCTTTTTTACCGCGTCTGAAGAAATCACCGGATTCACGCATTTCTTCCAA
The DNA here is from genome assembly GCA_964600935.1 of uncultured Candidatus Obscuribacterales bacterium. Taxonomy (GTDB): domain Bacteria; phylum Cyanobacteriota; class Vampirovibrionia; order Obscuribacterales; family Obscuribacteraceae; genus JADYXR01. The sequence continues at coordinate 6,424 of CAZRMH010000126.1, read as the reverse complement.
CTCTTTCAATCGGTTGACCCGAAGTCTGATTGTCTCGAAGTTGGTCAGCATTCCACCCAACCAACGACGGTTGACGTAGTGGGAATTGCAGCGTCTGGCTTCTTCTTCAACGATGTCGGTAGCTTGTTTTTTAGTGCCGACAAAAACGATATTCTTGCGCTGCTGAGCGGCAGTGCGAATGAATTCGCAGGCTTTGTCGAGCGCTTTGCTGGTCTGTTCCAGATCAATAATGTAGATGCCGTTGCGCTCTCCGTAGATGTATTTGCGCATCTTCGGGTTCCATCGTCTGGTTTGGTGACCGAAGTGAACGCCGGCTTCCAATAGTTGTCTCATCGATGCTACTGGCAAGGCTCGGTTTTTCTCCTCTTTAACTTGAATCATTAGGTGCGACCTTAGTCCATTCTTGGTGTGTGGTGGCGTATGTGTAGTGACGTGGTGTGATGACGTAGTTCAGTCTCAGTCTGGAGTTCAGCGCTTTTTACAGAGCGCCTGCACGAGAGCAGAGAACCCAACCAGAGAAATTATATCCGCAAGGACCTATCACGCACATGCTTAACAGGTAGATGTTACCGCCTAGAATGAGTCGGCAAGCTATTCCGCGGACGAGTTAGACCCGATCCGGCCTTGAGGACAATCCCGACATTCTACCACAAGCCGCGCGGGAGCACTATTTCTGGACGCGAAAGCAAAGCGACGTTATAATAAAACTACGTGAATCCTCACTAATCAGTGTCTTAAGGTGCATACTTGTCGAAGGTTCTGGTACTTAACGCCTCATACGAACCGCTTAACATATGTACATGGCGGCGTGCTGTAGTGCTCCTCTTAAAAGGTAAAGCCGAGCAAGTCGAACATAACGGCAGACTGATTTACGCCGACACACCGCTGCCAATCGTCATCAGGCTGCGGCATTACGTCAAAATTCCGTACAAAGAAATCAGCTTATCAAGGCGCAACATTCTGCACCGCGACAACTACACTTGTCAGTATTGCGGCGTTCGGAGGCCGGATTTGACTATCGATCACATCATTCCGCGTTCAAGAGGCGGAATCGATTCGTGGGACAACGTCGCCGCCGCCTGCTTGAAGTGCAACGTCAAAAAAGGCGACCGCACACCTAAAGAAGCAGGCATGATTCTCAGAATCGTTCCACGCCGCCCCTTGTCTCATGTGCATTTTGAGATTTCGAAGCATACAGCGACCGGTCAATCGACCTGGCAGAAGTATGTGATTGGCTAAAAAAATTCTGCCGTGGCATATCTAAGCTACGCATTATTTTTGTCTGGACTGGCAAAACCTTGAATCGAATCAGCCCATTTAGATGTAAAAACGCAGTCAAACTCTTGTTGAGACGCAGCCGTCTCTTGCCAATCACCCTGGCGATGTTGACCATATTCGGCATCAGCGGCTGCACACACGAATATCCTGTCGACGAGTTTTTCCTCCGCGGTCACCTGCAAATCCCGACTGACGTGCAGATGCTCAGTCTTTTCGCTACGCCTGAGACCACAAGTAGGCTATGGGGTCGTCAAAACCTGCTGATCAAAGCAAAGTTCAAGTTTAAGGACCAAAAACAATTTGACGACTATTTAGTGCGCGAACAGGTCAAACAAAACTGGAACCGGCTTCCGATACCTGACAAGATATATCTTCGATTAGAAGATTTGGATCGGTTCAGACAAGCCGATTTAACACAGATCGATTCGATAAAGGAAGGTTATTGGCTTTGTGAAACCACAGCCGGCCGAGGTTTCTTAAAGGAGCCATCGCAAGGCGAAACGGTGTTTTCTAAATACCCGCCCAGCGAGCCTGATAAGGACTATCTCGTTGCCGGTGTCGATACCAAGAACCTGGAACTGTACGTGGTTATAAAACAGGATTATTAGTCAGCTTCAGGTATTCAGTGAAAGTTCTCTTCGTTTGCCTCGGAAATATCTGCCGATCCCCGCTTGCTGAAGGGATCATGAAAAAACTGTTTTTGGAGCACGGTATCGAAGGATTGGTCGAATCAGCCGGAACCGCAGACTGGAACGTCGGCTCCAGGGCAGATTCACGAGCAATCAAAGTGGCTCTGGAAAATGGAATTGATATAAAGAACCATAGAGCACGCCAGCTCCGGAAGGACGACTTCGAAAAATTCGATCTGATTGTTGTCATGGATCGAGCCAATGAAAACGCCGTCAAGAAGGTCGCACCGCAGGCGGTGCACCATAAAATTCGTCGAGCTCGGCTTGATGATTTAGATGTAATCGATCCATACCATCACGACGAAGAGGCGTTCCGCCAGGTTTTCCGAACACTGTGGCAGAGCTGTGATGTGCTGGCGAAAAGCCTGCGAACTGACAAAGACAAATCCACGAGCACCTAGCGCAGAGACGCTCAAGCGATAAGCCCTAAGAGCAACGAAATTAAGCCGTTGCGGGAATCTCAGCGGCGGACGAGAACCAGGCGGTAGTCAAGCACGCGCTGAAAATTTTATTTTTCGAATTGAACTTTTTGACGCGAAATTACGTTGTTAAGTGTAGAAGCGTTTCGATTGCCGACTGGCAACCGAGACAGTCTATGACTATGAATGAGGACAAGCTTATGACGAGCACTCTATACTCTCATAAAGATACTAAATTTTCCCGGTGGAACTGGAAGTTGCTCTCGCCGCTTTACGCTGAAATAGTGATCGATTTGCAAGCCCGCGATTTGCAAGATCGCTTGTTCACCTATCGCGTCCCTGAGTTCTTAATGGATGAAGTATTCATCGGCGCTCAAGTCTTAGTTCCATTTGGTCACCAGGAGACTGTCGGCGGTTACGTAGTCAGCTTGAAGAATGACTGTCAGTCCGAGTTTAGACTAAAAGACATCGCCGAGGTTTTAGAACCGGATCCCTTATTCGACAAAGACTACATAGATTTCCTCGGTTGGTTAGCCTTCAAATCCTGCGCTCGCTTAAGCGATGTAGTGCAAGCGGCAATTCCGGCAAGCCTGGCCCCACGAATAAAACGAGTCGTGCGCTTAAGTAAGCGTGTCGAACAAGATGCGCTGGCGAAGATCAAACTTTCTCTGGTGGAAAAGGACCCTTCATCGGCTGTGATGTTAAAAGTGTTGAGCGAAGCCGGTGCTCGCGGTCTGTCAGTCGTCACCTTAAAGCAGCGATTCGGCAAGGCCGTGCGAAAAGGTCAGGGAAACTTCTTTCGAGCACTGACGTTTTTAAAGCAAGAAGGCGTTGTTGAAATCGTCGCCGAGAGCACAGCGAAGACTTCAGCAAAAACCGTAACCACTGTAGTCAGAGGAAAGAACGAACCGAAAACTGCGCGGCAAAAAGAAATTACAACACTTCTGGAACGCCATAACGGTTCAATGAATTTAAGCGAATTGCTGAAAAATGCCGGCACCACATACAGTACTATCCATCGACTGGAAGGGGACGGAGTGATCCAGTTGATGGAAACTGAGATCATGAGAAACCCAATGGATGGCTATGCCAGCGAGGGCAAAATCGGTCGAACACCGAAACCGCAGCTAACCAAAGATCAGACTGAAGTCGTTCAGACGCTGATGATGGAATTGCAGAAGACGCTAGCGCAACCGATAACGACACTGGAAAAATCTCCGGACGGATCAACTACGATAGAACCGGATCCGAAGAATAGAACGATCGTGGGCGAAGCACCTGATGAAGAAGTCCATCCGTGGCTGCTCTTCGGCGTAACCGGCTCGGGAAAAACTGAAGTTTACCTGCGCCTGATCGAAGAAACACTCGATAAAGGCCGAACAGCCTTGCTACTGGTGCCGGAAATCAGTTTGACACCACAACTGGCGTCCCGACTGAAAGATCGTTTCGGAGACATGGTTTCGATCTGGCACAGTGCAATTAGTGCCGGTGAGCGTTATGACACATGGCGCAGACTGAGAAGCGGCGACGTAAAAGTTCTTCTGGGAGCCAGATCAGCGATATTAGCGAATGTACCGAAACTCGGCCTGATTATTCTAGATGAAGAACACGACGGCAGTTATAAACAGAGTACGCCTAGCCCGCGCTACAACGCCAAGGAAGTAGCTCTGGAGAAGGCGCGAAGACACGGTGCTCTGGTCATACTCGGCAGCGCTACTCCGGACATCGGCACTTATCATAACGCAGTTAAGCACGAGACCATATTACAACTGCCGAATCGCGTGCATAGCCAGGCGATGCCCGAAGTAAAAATAGTCGATATGCGTCAGGAACTTAGCCTCGGGAATCGCTCTATCCTCTCGGGAGCGCTCAGTCATGCTATTGAAAAACGTCTCGACCAGGGTGAACAAATTATTCTGCTTATGAATCGAAGAGGTTATGCAAGCCATGTGTTTTGCCGAGCCTGTGGTTTTGTCGCCCAATGCAAGAATTGCAGCGTTTCGCTTGTCTATCACAAGACCAATAGGGAAATGGCGCAGACAGCTGCTGTTCAGCAGCTTGACAGAGAGAAAGGCAGTGCCGCTAAAGATGCCAATGCTCCAGCCGTCGCCCAATACAACGATAACGGCAGCTCGCCGTTCTCCAGGCAAAGTCATGCAAAGCCACAGAGCACCGTCAACGCGCCGCCGAAAAAGCAGCCCGTGACTGGGGCAAATGGCTATCTGGCCTGCCACCATTGCGGTTATGAACGGCACAATCTGCTGACCTGTCCATCGTGCCAGAGCCCGTTTATAAAAGAGTACGGCTTGGGAACCCAACAAGTCGAGGAGACCATTCGCAGCAAGTTTCCGGAAGCACGAACATTGCGATTAGATAGCGATGTCACCAGAAAGAAGGGGGCTTATCGAGAAATCTTTGAAGATTTCGCCAATGGCGAAGCCGATGTCCTCATCGGCACGCAAATGGTTGCAAAAGGTCTGGACATTGCAAACGTTACTCTAGTCGGTGTTCTGGTCGCAGATGCGGCACTGAATATGCCGGACTACCGCTCCACCGAACGCGGTTTTCAACTTCTCAGCCAGGTTTCCGGCCGAGCCGGCCGGGGTCTGAAACCCGGGCAAGTGATCTTACAAACTTATAATCCTGACCTACAAGTAATCGCCTGGGCAAAAAAGCACGATTACAATTCGTTTTTCACCTCAGAATTGGCGGCCCGTGAGGCGTTCGACTATCCTCCCTACAGTCGAATCATACGTCTTGTCATGCAAGGACTCGATCCGCGCGAGGTGGAAGTCGGTCTGGAAAGCCTGGCGGAGGAGATGAGTATGTTTCTCGAAGATAAAGTGTCGGAACAGTCGATGAAGATATTAGGACCGGCTCCCTGCATCATAGAACGCGTAAAGAACAGGTTTCGATATCATCTTCTCCTCAAGGTCAAAGGCGATCATACCGTCATGGATCCGATCCTGCAGTTCCTTCGTAATAAGAAAGTTCCTAAACAACTTTCACTTGCAGTCGACGTAGATGCGCTCGACTTGCTATAGAATTAGTTCCCATCGGTATTCATGCCGACAGGCGAATCAATCAACGTGATACCGTTCTATTATTTTTTCGTGGCACTCGTCTTGCTCGTGGCAGGTCCTTTTCTCCTGTTCATGAAAAAGGCTCGCGCCGGTCTTTCCCAAAAGTTCGGCAATATTCCCCAGGACATTATTGTCGACAAAGAAAATTTGAAAAACGGCATCTGGATTCACTCTGTCTCGGTCGGAGAATTTAGTGCTGTCAGACCACTCATCGAAAAACTGCACGAACAATATCCCGGCATTCCACTGATGGTTTCCACAACTACCCTGACTGGACAAACACTTGCAAAAGAACGGGTCGGTCGCTTTGCCAGGGTGTTTTACTTTCCTCTGGATCTGCCATTCGCCACCCGCTCCTGGCTGGAGACCCTTAGACCAGCGCTGGTCGTTATTGCAGAAACGGAGCTCTGGCCGGGATTCTTGACAGAATGCAAAAATCTCGGAATCAAAACTGTGTGCGTTAATGGAAGAATGTCTCCCAAGTCATTTAAGTCATATGAACGATACAAATTGATTTTCGGAAGAGCAATTCGAAAGTATTCCAGAGTCGGTGTTCAATCTGAGAATGAAGCCAATCGATACCGTGCTGTAGGCGGCTCTCAGTTACCGATCACCGTCACAGGCAATATAAAACTGGACGGCTTGAGCACCGAAAGCGATACCATGGTTGGACATCTTCGCGAACAAATCAACGTCGGCACTGAAGACTTTGTCGTGGTCGCCGGCAGCACCCATGAAACCGAAGAACAAGCTCTGATCACAGCATACAAAGGTTTGACAGCAGCTTATAAGAGCAGTCTGACGACTTCGAAACCATTAGCTCAACCGAGGTTGATCATCGCGCCGCGTCATCCGGAACGATTTGAACGCGTAGTCGACTTGGTCAACGCGTCCGGTTTTAAACCTGTTCGTTTCAGCAAACAAGAAAAATTCTCCGCGGGCAGCGACGATATCT
>CAZRMH010000125.1:7493-19415 GCA_964600935.1 uncultured Candidatus Obscuribacterales bacterium | reverse complement strand
GATCGAACCACAGACTAAGCAATTCGTTTTGCGCGGCTTGCATTCTGGACGATTGGCGCTGCCGCAGGTTGAGGTCCAAGTTCCGCTTGCAGGGCTCTAAAACTGTTTCTTGCCAATGATGCGACTTCTTCGTCGCTATCCAGTGCCAGGTGTCTCAAGAGCTCGAGATTGGTTTCAGTTGAAGCCGCCAGCACTAGCCGAACACTTTTGTCCTGATCTCTAGAAAGTTTAGAGATTATATGATGAGGAGTCCGCGGATTGGATGCGACTGCAGCGCGCACAATGGCGCTGCTATCCAATGCGAGAATCTCGAGGGTGCTGAGGGAGGTTTGTGGATTTTGGGCTATGCGGAATCGGCTAACGTCGCTGGAATAGAGCGATTGATAAGCAAATTCTGCAAGGTTCTTCCAGGTATCTATTGTTGCCACGCGCAGTCGACCTCCCGGTCCGAGCGAATTTCAAAAACCATCACCTCTATCATTGTGCTCAACTTTCTACCTATAACTGCATCTGTTAATGAAGCCTTCAACTTGCCATTCATTAAGTGAAGCGTCACCGACAGCAGAGGGAAGCTGTTAGAATGAGTGATAATGGGCTTTTCAGCACGGAAACCGAAATGAACTTGATCGTTTGCGCATTGTTACTCATATTTTTCTTTACATCGACTGGAGCGCTTGCTGAAGAGACGCAGGGGCAATACACCGCCTGGGGCGTTGATGAATACGAGTTCTTCAACTTGAGCAAACCGGAACTAACGAAAAAGTTCAAAGGCAAACTTTGTTTCGACGAAGGATACGATCGAGTGCACATCGCCGGTCCAATTAATCAGGGCTGTAAAAGCTACCTGGGACCGGTATTCCAACTCCGATTCCGAGATAACAAAGTCGTCGCAGTTCAGGCCTTGTTTGAAGGCTGCAAAAGCAATTTCTACAGACCGCAATTCTCTAATAAGAAAGATGCATTGAAATTTGCCATTCAAGGTTTGTCGAAGTCTATTAACGACAAAGACAAACAAAAACTGAAGGCAGCGCAAAATGAACTTGCTGCGCTTGATTCATCACGTTAAAACGCTCGAGAATTGCAGACTTCCAGTCCTTTTTCAAAAATCGGTCACATTCTGTTGCCTCTTACATAAACTCGTTGTCGCAGGCAAAAGAATGGCGAAGCTTATCAATCACTGTCGAGAATCATATCCATTGTCGCTTTAGCGTAGTCAGGCAAACCTTCCGCCCCCGAACCGCTAACGATCACACATTTAGGTCTGGACACCCGGAGCTCCTTCAACATCTCTGCGGAGACTCCACAGTTCACGACCGCCAGACCCTCTAATGATTTCAGTGGCAATACGATCAGATTTTTAAGTGCTTTTTCCGAAAACTTTCCATCACTCAAGTAGAGATTAATCAACCCTTTAAATCGACCAATTACACCTAATTCGCGATCTGTAATCGGTATTCCCGACAAATTTAAGAAGCACATCTTGGAACATTGAGACAAATGAGAAACGTCTTCAGCCTTCACTGCAGTCCAGCCCAAAGCCAGGGAGCTGAGCTGCTCCTTGAATGTTCCAGCCATTGCTTTCAGCGTTTTTCCAGTTAGTTTAGGACAAGCGTTAGCCTTAAACTCAATGAGCTTTTTGCATCGTAGTAGCTTCAACGCACCATCATCGGTGATGCTACTGTCTCCTGTCACGTCAACTCTTCTGAGATTTTCGAGCGCCGACAAGGCGTTCATGCCATCATCCGATATATGAGTATGAGCGAGGTTGAGGTGTTCCAATTTGGAATTCTGTTTCAAAATATACAGACATTTGTCGTTCAAGTTCTCGCAACTAACCAGATGCAATTCCCTCAGTCTCCGCATCTTCGCAATAAGCTCACATTCCTTCTCTCCGACTGCGGTGCGGCTCAAATTTAACCTCTGCACGTATTTTAGTTTCGCCAGCTGTTCGTAACCCACGCCATCGAGATTGGTATCAGACAAATCGATAACTTCAATTTCCGGTCTATTGAGAAACTGCAGGCCAGCGCCTTTTATGGGTGAATCGGAAAGATTTATATACGCCGACTTCAGGTGTGGTTCCTCTTTGAGGAGGGCGAGATTCTCATCGGTCAGATTTAATCGGGCTTTCGGAGAAATTTGCTTGCACTCATGGTCTTCTAAAATAGTGGCACGCTCTATATGCCAAATTTGGTTAAAGTTGCGAGTGTTCAGCTTACCTTTCATGTCGAGGTAATTTAGGCTTGGTGCTTGCTGAACCTCTTCTGGGCGTTTGTGCGAATTTGCCGCCTCCTGATAAACAAAGTATGACAAAGTCGCGCTAAGAATCACCAGACACGTAACTGCACAAGTAGCGAGTTTCCAATTCCTTGTCATCATCCGAGCGACAGATGATTTGTCGTCGAAAGTCTGTTTCGTCGAATCGAGATCGACGCGAGAACGACGTTCCGCTTCTTCAACCGCACTCTTCATGCGCTGTTCGATGGTGTTTAGGATCTCAGCAACTTCTTCGATTCTTTGAATTCGTTGATCAGGATCCTTAACTAACATTCGATCGAGACAATCCTGCAAATCCGCTGGAATCTCGACGTCGGCGGACAGCGGAGGGTGGTCATCCTCAACATGCTTACGCAACAAGTTAAACAGGTCATCGCTCTGAAATGGAGGTGCGCCTGAGATCAAGTGATAGGCGATACAACCGAGACTATAAATATCAGATCGAAAATCGCCCTTCTTGCCTTGAGCTTGTTCGGGGCTTATAAACAGCGGACTTCCGAAAATCCCAGTGGACAGCTGCGATTCTTCCTCAAATTTCTGGTCGCCAGCTAACCCGAAATCAATAATCACAGCTCTAAGAGAACTCGTTCCGAATCCATAAACCATAACGTTGGACGTTTTTAGATCTCGGTGAGCGATGTTCTTGCTATGAGCATGAGCCAGCCCATTGGTAATCTGCAACAACAGATTAATAGCCAACGGCAACGGAATGCTAGCGCTTGACTCTATAAACTTTTCAAGACTCAGTCCATCGACAAATTCGAGAATAATATACGCGTTGTTGGCTGAAGTGATTCCAAAATTCAAGATGGAAACCAGATTGATATGCTCTAGTTGTGCGGCAGCCCGAGCCTCTTTCTGAAAACCGACTAGATCTCGTTCACTTGCACTTTTTAGCACCTTGATCGCAACTTTCTTATCCAGATTCCTATCAAGCGCCTTAAAAACTACTCCAGTTGCACCTGAGGCAAGGTACTCGATGTCGACATAACGGTCGCCCAGAGCTGCCAGAATGTCGTCCGGGATAGTTTCGTTCGTGATGTTTTTAATGCTGGTCACGCTGACGTCCCAACCACAACTTCGGTTCTAGTTATTCCCTGACAGTGCGCTACTTGTGCGGCTTGCTCGTCAAAATTTAAAGCTGGCACTTATGATTCGGCATTCTCGACCGCCCAAAAGGCAGTCCATTCCTTCTCAAGCTCGGCGACGTTCTGATGTCGCGCCTCTAGTGTCATCGCTGTAGCTTTAGCAACAAAGAGATCCATCGCCTCGGAAACATCTGGATTAACCCGTTTCGGCCGCGAAACGCTAATCGGTTCAGGATCGTTTCCTGTTAGAAGGTAGTGCAATGTCGCACCCAAAGAATACAAATCGCTCTGTGGCACAGGTGTTCCGCGAAATTGCTCTGGCGGCAAGTAGGAATGCTTCCCTACAACAGTTCCTGTCGCTGTCGAATCGGTTTGTTGAGCAACGTTGAAATCAACAAGCTTGAGCTTACCGTCCGGACGCAAGATCAAATTATCGGGAGTGAAATCGCGATGCACCACTGGCGGTGATAAACCGTGCAGATAACTTAGCATCGTGCACATTTGTTTTGTCAGTTCAATTACTTGTGATTCTGGGAGAGGTCCTCGCTCTTCGACGATTTGCTTAAGAGATTTCCCCTCGATATGTTCCAGGACAAGATAGCTCCGATGATCTTCAACGAAGAAGTCGATCAGTTTCACAATCTGATCGTGGTCTAGATGCTTGAGAATTCTGGCCTCGTTTTCAAAGCGTTCCAATGCTTGTCGGCGCACTGTAACATCGACATAAACTGGCAGAATGAATTCTTTCAGAACGACGGATGTCTTCGAATGAGTATCGATAACATGATATGCCGTGCCCTGTCCTCCAACACCCAACTGTCCGACGATTTTGTACCTGCCATCAGATAGAGTGGCATTCTCAGAAAGCGGTTTAAACCGTTCTCGCTTGGGAGGCGCCGTCAGAGCCTGGAGCCAGAGTTCTGTGTAGCTGTGATCGGCCGGCGGCTGAAGAGTCTGTAAAACTGTAGCATCGCGTTCTACTGTCGGAGCAAACGCCTCAATCGCTTTCAAAATTCGCTCTCTATCGTCTACTTCAAGCACGCTTGCAAGTTTCACCGTGACATTCTGTGATTGCGAATTGGTATCGAAAAGCAGGCACTGTTCAGAAGGCGAAGTTTTACCTTCTGGAAGTATAAGGCGAATTTGCTTGAGCAAATCCCAACTCAAATACCTTCCGTTCTGCTCGATAAAACCATGCCGCCAGAGAAACCTGATGCCCTTCGGACTGAAGCCGAGGTGAGTCGGTTTACTGAGAAAGACCAATCCAATTGTAAAAAAGATTGTGAGAATAAATCCTTGAAAAATGTTCAAAAACTGGCGATTAGCATCCACGGCAAGCGCGTGCCCGCTGCCACCCATCATCGCTACCATCTGGGGGGAATCAGTGAGAAAGTTTAGTGCCATCTGCGGTGCGCCGACGCCGAGAAAAACGACGAGCACAGCGATCAAATAAATCAGTTTTTTATAACTCGGTTTGCTGAATCGTTGCTTGAACCAACGTTCCCACTCAGCGAATCCGCGATATCGAACGATAAAATCATCATCAGAAACCGGAACAGTTATTTTCCTGCTAGAGAGATTTTTCACAGCGCTATCAAATGACACGGCTCTTCGCAGTCTCTGGCGAAGGATGAAATATCCCACAAGTTGAAATACAACAGTTCCCGCTGTTAGAGCCGTCAGAAACGGATAACTGTGCATTGAACTGAATATCCAACGATGACCGTCAAGCGGACTAATCACAAATTGAAAGAATAAAAGAAACAGGGGAAGCAGATTACACGAAATAGCGGTGAGTGTGTGAACACACCAGGCGGGAAGAGAACCAGCCTTATTATTTCTCTCTTCCAGTTTGCGGATCGCCATCGAGGCCGTGACCGGCCACCGGAACTGATAGAAAACATAGGTGCTGACCAACGCCAACGCGATCGCAGGAATCAAATACATCGCCTGAACACGTTCAAAACCGAGCAGCAGGCGAGCGACTATAACGATGGGAATCATTGCGAAGGCAAAGTAGATTGGAAACATTGCAGAGAACAAGACTCGCGTGGGCTCTATGTTTTTCGCTGCAGTGACATTTTTGATCACCCGGCTAGTGCGATACTGGCAGAATACCGAGTAAAAATATCCAACCATCAACGCCTCGGCTGGGCACTGAAAGAAGAACATGGTGAATACGCCGCCGATCCAGAACAGGGGAAGTTTCTTGACCTCTGCAACCAGCGCGGCTCCTTCCAGAGGTTTGGATGATTCCGCGGCGTTTGAAGACTGATCGGCGAGTCCAGAATTTGTAAATACTGAATTTTCCGATGTCGTCTGCCTTGCCGCGAGTTGGTCAAGCATCTCGGTGTCCGGTAAAGAAGCCAGTACCGGCTTCTCCGTCAATTCGATCACCACGTCCGAAATTTGTTTTTGTTGTTCGGTGTCAGAAACCTTGAGCGCGATTCCCGGCTCGGCGTGCGCAATACGCTCAGCATTTTCGAACCCTTCTCTTCGATCGTCCTCAGTCATGACTGCCTCCTGGTACGAGAGACTCAGTCTTCGAGCTGAATTCAGCAAGCGTGGAACCGACTTCTTGCGCGGTTTGAATGCGATCTTCCGGTTCAAATTCCGTCAATTTCAATACCAAATTGTTCATTTCATCTGACACCGCAGGCAGTGCGTTCTTGGGATTGGACGGTGATAGCGGTGTCGGATCGCGACCAATCAATAAGTAAAACAGGGAGCAACCAAACGAATAGAGATCGCTCTGGGTACTGGCTTTTCCTCGCAGTTGCTCTGGAGCCATGTAGGCTTGTTTTCCAACAAGTGTTCCCGTAGCCTGACCGATGAATTCGTTTGCCGCACCAAAATCAATCAAGGTCACGGCACCGTCGTTTCTCAAAACAAGATTGTCTGGCGTCAAGTCACGATGGATGATTGGCGGATCCTGAGTGTGGAGATACCCGACGATGTCTGCGATTTGTCGAGCACATTCAACCACTCGCTCTTCGCTTTGAGGACCATTCTGTTTGACATACTGTCGCAAATCTTGCCCGTGAATATATTCGAGAAGCAGGTAATGACGACCTTCTTCAACGAAGTGATCAAGGACTTTTGCAATATTGTCGTGTTTCAATCGCATCAAGAAAGTAGCTTCTCGCTGAATACGTTCTTCTGCACGCAGTCGCGAATCATCTTCAGCATTCTGCGGAATGACGGCTTCCTTCACTACGACTGTGTCCAGCTTGTTCCACTGGGCCAAGTAGATTGCGGACAGCCCGCCGAAAGCAAGTTGTTTCGTAATTTTGACTTTGCCGCCTTGCAACACCGCATCTGGTTCTAATGGAACGAATGACGTAGCGTTGAACCGCCTGCTGAGCTCTTCTTCCCACATCTGCGTATGACTGAGCTGACTGATACCACGAATCTCGTTTTGCAAATTGAGCTGATAGTCGATCAGTAATTGAGTGCGCTCACAATTGGTACCCCAAAGTTCAATCGCAAGCATCAGCTGCTCACGATCCGAAGAACTGATGTCAGCTAAATTGAGGTCGACGCTTCCGTGATCGAACGTCAACAACAGCTTTCCCGCATCAGCCGGATCGGATTGATGCAAACTGGCAGCTCGCAACTCCGTCCACGAACGATTCCGTCGAAAAGCCAGTCTTGGAAGCATAAACAACGGAAAGGCAATTCCGTCTTTTGAGACGTAGAGGCGATCATCTTCTGTGACCGCAGTCATAAGTACGCCGAGAACGTAGATCGAAAGCAGCGTGAAACAAACTACAATCGTTGCGTAGGAGCTCGCAGCCTGAGGATTTCTGTACATATAGCCAATGAACAGCCCCAGAAGAATCGGTGCCATCAGAGACCACACCGGCACGAGCGCGCACATCACTCCGAAACCGACTCGTGTGGGCAATGTTTTATATCGAAGAGAAAGCTCTAAATCTGCCATTCACCATGACCGTGAACCCTGACTTTGACTTACCCCTATATGGATGCGTTTAATCCGAAAAGGACCGAAGCATGGTAACAATTCTTGTGCCAACCTAGATTCACAAAAATCCGCAGTCGAGGACGAGTTCTAACGACCTTCAATCAAACGATATTTCCAGCTTCGTCGGACTGCAAATAAACGAAAATCCTATTTAACTGAACCTAAATGACTGAGAAAGTCATCAATTTCGTCCTCGGAATGTTTAACGGAAGCTCTGCCTGGCTCGGTATTGTCCGTTGATGTTGGACTTGCAGAGTCCACCGCCGATGGTGCCACGGGATTCAACTTGGTGCTAGACTCGATGCTTTTTTTGCGCGCTCTGTCAGCTTTGCGCTCGCCTTCCAGAAGTTTCCTCTCCTCTTCGGAGGCTCTATCTGCGGGAGTTCGACGTTTCTTTTCCGGTTCGATAACAACAATTGGTTCGACTTTGACTCGTTCCAAACGTGTGCTGGTGCGCTGGTCTTTCTCAACCGCGGGGCGCGCGTCATTAGCTACGGCGATGTCTTCGGTCGCGGTTTTGTTAATTACAATCGCGTCTCGGCGACCTCTATTGAACAGTGAAAGGAACGTGCTCATCGGGTTCGGACTCGTCGAAACGCCGCCCTGGTTGTACAGATACAAGATCGGTTCTTTCAAGTCGTCTGCGGCTTTGTACCGCGCTAGCATGCCTCTGCTTGCAGCAGAAATTGCACCGGTTTCTTCCGACACGACAATACAGAGTCCATCATAGGTTTCAGACAGACCAATCGCCGCTCTGTGCCTGGTTCCGTACCGATAGTTCAATTGCGGATCATCTGTCATCGGCAGAATAACACCGGCGGCCAGAATTTTGTCTTGCCTGATGACGACTGCGCCATCGTGCAACGGCGAGTTCGGAAAAAAGATACTGAGCAGCAACGTTGTTGAAATATTTGCATTAACCGTCGTTCCAGGACTGACGTAATCGCGCTCCCCTTGCGACGGTTCAATAACGATTAGCGCGCCGGTTTTCGATCTCGATAATTCCCGCACTGCAGAAATAATCTGGTCGACCTCGCGTTTCGTCTTCTCCATTTCAGCATCAGTCAGCGACCAGTCAACCTTCAAGCTCTGCATACGTCCCAGGTGACTGAGACCACGTCTGAGTTCCGGCTGAAAGATGATAATCAAAGCGATTAAGACGACTGGAACGAAAGTGTGCAGCAGTGATGTGATCAGCGTGAATCGAAACAGATACGCCAAACCCCAAACGGCTGCAATGACCAGAACGCCCTTGACGATCTTCTCAGCCGCGCTACCGATGATCCGCTGCCAGCTCCAAGCCATCACGTAGCCAATGATCAGCACTTGGAGGACCAGTGGAATCAGCACTTCGCCGTTAGGTGGATTAAAACTGCCCAGAATGTCGTTCATAGGCAGTTCACCAACGGACGACCACAAATCGACAAACGACCAGCCAATGCAGGGCGAACAGATTCACAACTCAACAAAGCGAGATTAATCCTTGAGCAACCAGCCTGGCACTCGGTCTTGTCTAAGCAGGTCGTCGCATGTTTCACGCTCAAGAATAACCTCTGCGAATCCGTCATCTACGAGCACACAAGCCGGACGCCCGGTCCGATTGTAGTTGGACGCCATACTGTAATTGTAGGCGCCGGTGGCAAAAACGGCTACTATGTCACCAGTTTCGGCGGCGATTCCCGCATCTTTTATGATTATATCGCCCGATTCGCAGTACTTACCAACTAAAGTGGTCGTAGTGTCCGAGGGGGGAGCGTCCATGCGATTAGCAATGACGGCCGTGTACAGGGCGTTATAGGTACTCGGACGGGGATTATCAGCCATACCACCATCGAGAGCAACATAGTTGCCGCCCTCTGGAAGCGGTTTCACATCGCCTGCGGTGTATAGAGTCACGCCGGCAGTTCCCACAATCGACCGTCCAGGTTCAAGAAGCAGCCGTGGCATTGGCAGCAAACGTTTCTTGAACGCAGCTTCAACCGCACTGCTCATACCTTTCGCCCAATCGTGAAGCGCCAGAGGTTTATCCTCAGCTGTGTAGGCGATGCCCAGTCCGCCACCGACGTCGATCACTTCAATCGTTGTCCCATAGGTTTGCTGAACACGCACGACAAGATCAGCCAAAACATCAACGATTTCCAGAAACGGTTCCAGGTCATGCGTTTGACTACCGATGTGTGCATGCAAACCAATTAACCGAATCCAGGGACTGATAGCCATTCCAACGAAGTCATCCAGATCGTCGATCGGAATTCCAAATTTACTGCCGTGCTGTCCAGTCTTGATGTGATCGTGCGTGTCTGGCTCAATACCTGGAATTATTCGAACCAAAATGTAAGCGTGTTTGCCTAAAATCGACGCAATTTCGTTTAGCCGACTTAGCTCAGAGAAGCTATCCACGACGATCTTGACACCGTTTTCAACAGCGAGATTTAGCTCACGGTTAGATTTGTTGTTGCCATGCATGTACAGATTTTCAGCCGGAATACCAGCTTGCAAGGCGGTGTACAGCTCACCTTCCGAGACTACGTCGAGACCGAGACCGAGCTTTTTCACAACATGACACATCGCCAGGCAAAGAAATGCCTTGCCGGCGTAAAGAACTTGAGAGTTAGGATAATCGGCGAGCCCGCTCTTAAGCGCCTCTACAGCGGTCGTGATGGTCTGGTAATCCATCACCCACAGCGGCGTTCCAAAATGCTCAGCCAACTCGGTGGTATCACAACCGCCGATGATTAGATGACCGTCTTCGACAGTAGCCGAGACCGGCATCAATTTTGTATTTGGAGAAACAACCTGTGTGGTCATAAAACAATCCTTGTTTGCTCCCATCCGTATGTGAACCAGCTTATATTACAGCCTGCGGCAGTCTTCGTGCCAGAGCAGGCAGCAGCTTCACTTCAACAAAATCAGCTTTTCCACGACAGGAACAGGCAAAGGTCCCTGATCGAGAACGAGGTTATGAAACTTAAGCAGGTCGAAATCCTTACCCTTAGCCTTCTGATACTTCTCACGAAGCGAGAGCCAATCGACAAGACCACAGTAGTAAGTCGGCAATTGCGTAGAACTTAACTTGGCGCGTTTCAGTTTTGCTTCAGCTTCAACTTGATTCTGGAAACATTCCTCAGTCATGAGCCGCATGGCTTCCTCATCCGTAAATCCCAACGTATGGTTGCGTACATCGAGGATTGTGTTCGCCAACAAACGCAATCTAATCTTGCGCATGGTCAGGCGAAACTTCGGGTCATTATTCATAAACCCTTCATCCATCATCACTTGGGCAATATATTCTGCCCAGCCTTCAACATAAGCGCCGTTGGAAAACAGAGAACGAAGCAGTCTGCGTCTCTCCGGCTGAATGTTATTCAGATGCTCGAACTGAATGTAATGACCCGGCAAAGCCTCATGGATAGTCAACCATTTAAGTGCGTAGTTATTGTTTTCGCGTAATCTCGACTCGGCTTTGGCAGCGGATGTTTTCGGATCGATCGGAGTAATCCAGTACTGAGCTTCCGATTTTGGTTCCAGTGGCGGTGCACTGTGAAAACCAGCTCCAGAGTAGATGCCGCGCATAAACTTTGGCGTGGGTATCACTCTGAGATTGTCTCGATCTGAAAGTGCAACGATTTTCTTCTCGCGAATAAAATCTTTGATGCCGGTCAAATCGCTTTCGATAGTGTGCTGAAGCTCGTCGCGCTCCGGATGTTCATCCGAAATCTTCTTCAGAACTTCACCGATGATTATATTCTCGCGCTCGTGTTCGTCCTTATCTGCGTGATCATCGTGAGTCGGGTACATCGATTTATGCATGGGCAGTGACAGGCGCAACATGTCCGCCCGCACCTCTTTCATCGTTTTCTCCGCATTCTCGAGAAGCCCAGTCGGCGTGACATTAGTTTCCATCACCAATTTAAATTTCGCATCGTAAAGGTCTTTGCCGAGTCTCCAGCTCCTTGTGCAAGGTCGTTTTCCTAAATCGTTTTCCAACCATGCGGAAAAATTTTTCAGAGCTGCCACTGCTGGCGGTGCCACCTCGTTGTAACGCGTCAGCAATTCCGGGAAATCGTCAATCTCCGTTTTCAAAGTAGACTCAACCAGATCAACGTTTCCGTCGTTCTCCTCAATAGCTGTTTTGATAAAGATCGGATCCGCATTGTCGATGTAGACCTTGACCTGATTGAGCAATCGCGGAATCTGCTCGATTCGATCCATGACGTGCCCGAGTCGAACTTCCTTTTTAGCGTAATCAGCGGTCATCGGCTGAAACAGAGCGCTGCCGATCAATTCGACAACCACCGTCGGATTGTGTTTGTAGTTTTGGATTTTGTCTAACTCAAGCAAGTTCATAGCAATCTGATCGTCTAACAACTGCCAGTCGGCAGCGTCCTGTGGATCGAGCTTGCCATGCGGAGTTTCAGAGGCAAATCGTTCCCGCCAGCGCTGATAGAAATCACCCTGTTCTTTCATAAACTCAGCACTCATATCATCAAGCATGGCATCCAGTATCAAAGTTTTCCCGGTGCGCGCATCTTTATGAGTGTGATAACCGGCTTGTGAAGCGTTTCCAGGCGA
>CAZRMH010000125.1:0-7483 GCA_964600935.1 uncultured Candidatus Obscuribacterales bacterium | reverse complement strand
GCGACTCCTTCATGAACTGCTCGGATAATCTCGCGAACTTTGATGCGACCTCCGGCTCCGCAGCAACAGCTGGCAATGCGCCGAGAAAACAAGAAAAAGCAATTAGCATATAACTGGAAAAAATTCGATTCATACGTCTTCGATGTCAATATAGTTTAGCGATTCAACAGAGCGATAGTATACCGGCTCACTATAAACACGATTGAGGTTCACGCCTCAACCTTTTTGTTTGAAATTGGTCGCTCAATTTTTTAGTTTAGCTTGTCTAGTGAGACAGAACAGTTTGGTCGCCTGTTCCTGAAGTTCTGAAGACCTTCTGCAGTGGCATGGTCCAGGTGCCTCAGCTTCACGGAAACAAGCGCTTTCCAATCTGCTAGTGAGTCCAAACCTTTATTGGTCAATCGTGTCGTGCTCAAATCGATCGAAAGCACCCCCGGCATGGCGGCTGGAAAGCGCGCAATATCTTCATCTTCGACGTGACACCCAGCGAAACCAACCTTTCGAAGAGTGGTCGACTTTAGAAATTTGCCGATTCCTGGACCTGTAATATTTGTACTGTTGGCAATAAGATTGCTGAGATGCATTCGAGAGATATCCTTCAAACAGCGGTCTGTCACACCATTGCTGGTGATATCCAAACGAGTCAATGTCGGATGATCGACTAAAATCGCAACACCCTCGTCGGTAATTTTCGTCGCGGCGATCGACAAATCATCCAGTTTTGGCAATTTCAATAAATCGGGAACTCCGGCATCTGAAAC
The DNA here is from genome assembly GCA_964600935.1 of uncultured Candidatus Obscuribacterales bacterium. GTDB lineage: Bacteria > Cyanobacteriota > Vampirovibrionia > Obscuribacterales > Obscuribacteraceae > JADYXR01. Next base: position 6,722 of record CAZRMH010000125.1, on the reverse strand, counting down.
TGCCGTTTCTGAGATGTTGAGTTTCTCCAGTGTTTTGATTTTGGCTACGCTTTTCAAACCCTCATCGGTAATTGCGCATTGCACCAACTCCAGCTCCACCAGCGGCAGTTTGACAATCCTCTTCAGTCCTTCATCGGTGACTTTTGTGTGACTGACATCGAGGCTTTTCAGCTCTTTAATCGTCGCCACTCGCTTCATCATTTCGTCTGTGAAATTGAGTGTCGAAAAGTCTGCTGAATTGCGCGGACTAGGTTTATTAATCAAACCGTGTAAAGTTTGCTCAGCCTCATCGCTGCCGATTTGATCGTACGAAAATCCTTCGGCGATCTTAACCTTCTCGACATTACGGACATGAGTGTCTTCTTGATCGATCAGTTTAAAAGTCAGCAGAATAAAGCCACCAATTATCAACACGGCAACAAAACCGAGAATCAGAAAATCCCTATTCTTCGCCGGTTTCATTAATCCGAGGTGGTCTTCTTGGTCGTCTGGCTCCACCATAGTTCTCCACGCGCGGTGCAACCTGATGGAATCCCAACGTTGCCTCTCACCATGTTACATGGCAGCTTGGCTAGCGAACAAGTGCGCTCGACCCATACAGCAAGCATATATCAATGCCACTATATCCGGTTCAGAAATAGTTGAAACAGGACGATGAAACTGGAGAATGCAGGGTTAAACTGTTCGCAGCTCAGGTGCGTAACTGTAACCACGATCGATTCCGGTCAAACTAAATGTTAGATTTCGAACCTCTTCAACATTGCAGGCATTCAATTTGCTGGCGCTGACGATTGTCGTTATTCGGCCTTCGACAAGTTCGAGAGCTTGTTGGTACGTGCTTTCTAGCCAACCGTCGGCGAATGAAAATATTCCGGCAATCTGTCCACCAAACATGTATATAAAGGAGAGCACTTCATCACTTCCCATGCGCTTCAGTACTATGCAGCCTGGCATCTGGGTTCTAACAAGATTTGTATAAACGAAATTGAACGTTTGATCGCAATTCGAATCAGCCTTCTGGTGAAAAACTTCTCCGTGAAACAAACTGCCGGCGGCTAATGCGAGGTTCTCCGGTAGGATGTAGGTGTCGACAATGCTTTCAGGAACAGATAAATCTTCCTGAAATTGTTCGAACGCATCGGCACCGATCAGTTGAGATTCTAATTCTTTTCTACCGTAAATACAGCCGAGCACACGACCGCGGAATGTTAGCAATGCCGCGCGCGACTTGCGTTTCGGACAAAAGATTTTCAAGCAACAAGTGCTTTGTTTGCCTTCGATCGAGATAAGAAGTTGTTGGTACCGAAGTTTTTTCGCTTCAGTGATTTCCCGGTTTGCAGCTTCGCCCATGGGAGCTGGAACCAGACCTACAGCGCGTCTATTGGAGCCACGTGCGGTTGCATCAAGAAGAGTGACCGTTTCTACATCTTCTCTGGCTGTGAGTTTTTCTTTCCAAACGAACAAAAGGAGTCCTCCGCGTATTCGCGTCAGGGGAACAAAGGTTCAGGGGATTTCTTAACCGAACAATAGTAAGATTCGTCGACCATATCATCGACTGTGCATACCCGCACTGGGGAAATTACGTAGTGCCTCAAAAATTTGTGGCAAAGGCGGATTCAAAATGAAGTAAAGCCAGACAACCATTGGTTTCCCCGACTGCCAAATTGGAGATTTGCCGGTCAATCAGATCCACCCAGAGTGAACTATCGGGTGCGTCCGTTTTTAAGCTCACTAGATCTGAAGCAAGTTTGTGAGACAGTCCGACTAAAAATATGTCGTATCGACAATGGGATAAATCATAATCGAAATTAGCCAAACGATATCGTCGCGACGCTGAGATGACGCGCTTTTGCTTGTGAGAGTCGATCGACTGAATAGCAGACTCGTGCCAAGTCGCGACGCTATCCGACCAGATCGTTCGGGTTTTGACTTCGATAAAAACGGTTATGCCCTCCGGAGAAATGGCGATGATGTCCACCTCCGGGGAACGACCAATTCGAAATTTTCGACAGACTATCCGCCAAGCGTTTAACTCTAAAAACTGAACGACAATCTGCTCACCGATATCGCCGAGCCGTTTTCTCCACAACCTCCTTTTATCAGAATCGGTAATCGGCGCCATTACTGAATCTGTGGCGCACGCGCGTTTCTTCGGCATAGTTGAGACCGTTTGTCATGTAGAAATATTTGTCAAAAGTACGCAATGGACAGCTTTCAAGACGTCAAACGAATGAATTGCTTGGATATAATGCTTAGCTCACTTAGAAATCCCGGATCGGTCAACGGCTTCTAATAACTAATACGTAACTGACCCGCAAAAAGTTCAAATCCACATCATGCTTGACATCAGATTCATTAGAGAACACCTACCCGAAGTAGAGAAAGCGATTGGGCGCCGAAACGGCGGCTTTTCGTTGGAAGAATTCAAACAAATCGACGAGGACTATCGCGCTGCCACCGCAAAGTGGGAGGACTTCAATCGTCGCGTCAACGAAATCTCCAACACTTTCAAAATGAAAGGCAAGGAACTCTCCAAAGAGGAGAAGGACAAGCTTCAAAACGAAACCAAAGAGCTCAAGCCGCAACACGAAGAAGTCGGCAAGGCGCGAAAAGAACATGAAGAGCGACTCGAGCAGCTCGCTATGTCTATTCCGAACATGCCGGATCCGAGCGTTCCAGACGGCAAAGGCGAAGATGACAACGTCGAAATTTCGCGATGGGGCACCATTCCAAACATTGAAAAACCTCGCGACCACTGGGATATCGGGACAGAACTCGGTGTCTTCGACTTCGAACGCGGTGTTAAAATCGCCGAATCGCGTTTCACCATTCTCACGGGAATGGGCGCGAAAGTCGAACGCGCGTTGATGAATTTCATGCTCGACACTCATTCGAAGAATGGCTACACAGAAGTGTTTCCGCCAATCATGGTAAACCGTGATGCGCTGGTCGGCACGGGTCAACTGCCGAAATTCGAAGGTGATTTTTACAAATGCGCAGATGACGAACTCTATCTGATTCCGACAGCAGAAGTGCCGGTCACCAACATGTATCGCGAAGAGGTTCTGCCTGAAGCAGGACTGCCGATCTTGCACTGCGCATACACTCCGAACTTCCGCAGAGAAGCAGGCAGCGCCGGCAAAGACACGCGCGGATATATTCGCCAGCACCAGTTCAACAAAGTCGAAATCGTCAAATTTACGACGCCGGAGACCTCCGAAGAAGAGCATGAGAAGCTAACTAGAAACGCCGAAATGATTCTAGAGGCACTTGGTTTGCCTTATCGCAGAATGATCTTGTGCGCAGCCGATCTCGGCTTCTGCGCCAAGAAGTGCTACGACCTTGAAGTCTGGTTCCCCGGTCAAAACAAGTATCGAGAAATCAGCTCGTGCAGCAATTTTGGCGATTTTCAAGCGCGCCGAGCCAATATCAAATACAAACCTGCCGACGGTGGCAAAGCGCGCTTCGTTCACACCATCAACGGTTCCGGTCTTGCCATCGGTAGGGCATTCGCCGCGATTTTGGAAAACTACTTGCAGCCTGACGGCTCGGTGAAAATTCCTCCAGTCCTGGTGCCTTACCTGGGTGGAGTGGAAGAGATTCGAAAAGGCGGTTGAGCCTGGGTTAACGCGTCGTGGTATCTCACCCGACTGCATCAGGAGCGTGTATGGCGCGAGATTCGGAAAATTTGAAACTTTCGGAATCCGGCAGGCACGAAATTCAACGGCTAGTGGATCCCGCTGAGCAGATTCGCTACCGGCATTTGCAATGGATGGCAATTGGCTCATCGGTCAGCCATATCGTCGCAGTTTTTCTGGCTATCTACGCATTGCGTCAGGGCGACCTGCACGGACTCTCGCTTGTCCATCTGGTCGATTACGTTCCCAAGCACACGCTCGTCTGGCAATCGACGTGCCTTGCAATTGGCGCGTCAAGCCTGTCTTACCTTTTTCTCCTTCTGGGAATCAGGCAAGTGATAAGCATCGCCAACCAACTATGGATTACTATGGCAGTGCTGGTCACAGTCATTGGAGTTACGCTTGATTTGCAGACCTTCGGCACCCTGGCTATTACCTTTTCAGATATCTCCACGCAACTTATCCCATCTTCTAACTACAAACAATTGCTCTTGATGGAATGCTGGCGCATCGTCAACCAATCGCTAACTCAATCGGTAATTATTTCGAATAGTTTGTATGCAGGTTCCGGACTCATGGTTGCCGCCAGCATCATCACAGGCGTTGGAATGCCGAAATGGCTGGGTTGGATTTCCATCCCAGTCTGGTTGGCTGGATTGGCTGCAGCGATCCTGACATTAACCGGACAACTGACTCTGGCGATGGTCTTGATGTTCGCTATGACAATTGCCTTCATAATCTGGGCAATTGCCGTGGCCGTCGCAATTGACCCGTACACGCAGGTTCACCGCTTTCCGGTGGAACACCACCCAGCCAACTAAACCAATTTAATAAATTGGCTGGTTGCGAACACCAGACAATCGAGTTATGCTCCGAGTACAGGAGTGCAGCTTGCGAGCGCTCCTTGGGATATTATCGCTGGTTCCAAGCGAACCAGACAATCCGCGGATGGTTGACGATGAGCAAGAATTGGCTGGAATTATTGGGTGACATCAATAAGAACAAGGGCAGCGCGCCCTTGTACGCTGTTATTTTCGAACGCATCAAGTCTGCCATCGATTCCGGTGCTTTACCGATCAACTCTAAGCTTCCGACCAATAGAGAGCTTGCCGTACTACTAGACATCGACCGCTCAACCGCATCCAGAGCTTATGCAGAGCTAAACTCTCACGGCTACATTGAAAGCTTCGTTGGACGCGGGACGTTTGTTCGCGCCGGCAAATCCGCACCGATACTCACATCAAACGGTGCGGAAATTGTTTCCAACCCGCTAGTCTGGACAGAACGTTTTTCAAAAGCCAGTCAGACAGCGCACGACATGCTGAGAATGGAATATGCCAACTACGGTCGCTCCGAAGTGATTTCGTTCGCAGGCGGCATCCCCACTGACGATTCATATCCTCACAAAGATTTCGAACGCATTCTCAAAAAAATCCTCGACGACGGGCGTTCGCACGAACTCTTCCAATACAGCCCTGGAGAGGGAATGCCATCGCTACGGCATGAAGTTTTAAAACATCTGCGAGGACAAAACATAGATGCGTCTGAGGAGAAACTGCTAATTTTGTGCGGTTCTCAGCAAGGGCTCGATGTCGTCAGCAGCATCCTGATCGATCCAGGCGACCTGGTTGTCGCAGAAGATCCTACATATCTATGGGCAACATGCAATTTCAGAAGCCGTCAGGCTCGATGCTTGCCTGTTCCTCTAGACGAGGAAGGCATCAGAATCGACATGCTCGAATCGGTTTTAATTAGAAACCGTCCGAAGTTCATTTACGTGATACCGAACTTCCAGAATCCGACTGGTGTCACCATGTCGCTCGCGCGCAGACATCAGCTTTTGGATCTGGCAATCAAGTATCAAGTGCCAATTCTCGAAGACAATTTCGTCGGCGATTTGCGCTATGAAGGAACGCCGCTTCCCTCACTGCGAGCGCTTCCCGGTTCCGAAAACATCGTCATCCATCTTGGCACTTTCTCCAAAGCACTTTGTCCGGCTTTGCGTTTAGGTTGGCTGGTCGCGCCACCAGAGACGATGGCACGTCTGGTAATTGCAAAGCGCGCATCAAATCTTTCTACAAATTCAATCTCTCAGTTGATACTTGCCGACTTCCTCAAAGAAGGTCTCTACGAGCACCATCTGGTGACTGTGCGCGATATGTATAGAGGACGTCGCGACACGATGCTCAGAGCTCTACAAAAAGATTGTGGTTTCATAACTGATAAAAACGGACAACGCGCGAACATCACCTGGTCGAAACCTGATGGCGGAATGTTCGTCTGGGTCAAGCTTCCAGACGGTTTATCCAGCAGAGAATTACTCAGCTATGCACAGCAAGAAGGTGTAACTTTTGCACCCGGCGATATGTGTTTTCAAAACGCCGAACATACAGAATTCATTCGACTTTGTTTCATCCAATTGGATGAACAGACGATCGCCAAGGGCATTAAACAGCTCGGTAAGGCGATCAAGAGCTATGTCGATGACGTAGCAGCAACCACCCCAACCAATGATCGTTCGCATCTGATGGGAACAGGAACGCACTCTTTTATATAACTCCCAATACACACACACGAAACCAAACCACTGGAGGTTGACATGGCAACTAAGCTAGAAGAGAAGAAGCAATTAAACGACAAAGCGCAGACAGGAACGGAGCGCGTTAAGAAAGCTCTTCCTCAAATGCTTAAAGGTGGCGTCATCATGGATGTCGTCAACGCAGAACAAGCAAAGATTGCTGAAGAATCAGGCGCATGCGCAGTGATGGCGCTGGAAAGAGTTCCCGCCGATATCCGCGCTGATGGCGGCGTTGCCAGAATGAGCGATCCTGAATTGGTTTCGAAAATTATCGAAGCAGTTTCAATTCCTGTCATGGCAAAAGCACGCATCGGTCACTTCGTCGAAGCACAGATTCTCGAATCACTCGGTGTTGATTGCGTCGACGAAAGCGAAGTGCTGACCGCAGCCGACGAGGAATACCACATCGACAAACACAAATTCACCATTCCTTTTGTATGCGGCGCAAGAAATCTCGGCGAAGCGCTCAGAAGAATCGGCGAAGGCGCAGCGATGATCAGAACCAA
>CAZRMH010000124.1:6660-19439 GCA_964600935.1 uncultured Candidatus Obscuribacterales bacterium | reverse complement strand
GACTGTCGCCTACCCTGGCAAAAAATATTAGATGCCGTATAAATTCAGATGTTCGCACAAAAACAAACCACGATAGTGCTAAGCAGCCGCAAAAGACGGGGCTGCGGATGCCCGCGGTTTTATCGTAATTAATCTGTAACAAATAAATCGTACATTGATTTCATAGACAAGGAGAGGCGCATGAGTATGCGTTTTTCTCATTCTTTTGTATCCAAAAAATCTTAAAACATGCCGTTGCGAGAATTGATGAGGCAAAAATGACAGTCAAACCAACCGAATCGAACTTTTGTTTTGACAATTCAGATGCTAAGTTTCAATCCGACAAACTTCCTGATTTCGGAGATAATCTGCTTGTCTCGAATGAACTTCGTTCAATAAGGTACAGTCTATCGACCAACGAGAATACGAAACTAGATTCTACGATCTTGGCTCCACTATGGTTTTGCTTTACAGAATCTGACACCAAAGATAACACCACATGGGAATCGAAACGCGACCATGGGCAACACGGAGAATCGAGAATAATTCATTCCAATGCTGGCAAGAAAGTCGAAGAATGGGTTGTTAAACGCAACGATGCAGGAACAATTCTTTCGTTAGAACCTCAAATCGGCCGCGAATCTCTTCCTGACAAGCAAAATTTAAACAATGCCCGCCGCTCACTTTTTGAAAAAATCGAATTGAGTAAATTGGATGAAGGTCAAAAGCTTCAAGCCTTCAAAGCAATGCAGCAACTTGAAGAAGTAGCACGCGCGGGAAAATTTTTCGGGAACATCGACCTTGTTAGGACAGATCTGGCAGCCAACTATCTTCACACGGAACGATTATTAACTAGCGGAGCCTCGTTAGACGAGGTTGTCGAGTCACTCAAGCGACCATCGAGATCATCATCAACTTTTATCGCTGATTGCGCAGGAAATTTCGACAGCTCTGGGCAGCCAATTAAACACCAAGACGGAAGAGAAAACGAAATTTGGAACGCCAATCTGACTCGGCTCCAAGATAAATCAGTAGCAAGCTTTTCACTCAACGGGCAGACTATCGAAGCGTGGAAAATTTCTGTCAACAAAGACTTAATCGAATTCGAACCACTCATTCACAAAGACCCTGTGCCCGATCGCGAAGGACTGAAAGAGGCTCGAAATGCACTTCTCACTCGAGTACAGAAGTCATCTATGTCTCCATCCGAGCAGCTGGAGTTCTTTAAAGACGTCGCGCACCTGGAGCACCGTGCGCGGTGCAAGGAATTCGGCGGCAATCTCGAACAGACCCGCAAAGAGCTAACCGCGACATATAAACAATTGGATCGCATGCTCGATGGATCGATTAATGGGAAAGTACCTCTAAATGAACGTGTAATTCTGGCTCGTCAATTGGCTCATCAATTTGCCGACACCCAAGACATCGATCAGGGCATGGCAAGCGATGCTTGCCGTATGTCTGTTGCGGAGATCAGGCTATCAGTAACACGTCCTTCGGTAGTCGCGAAACTGGTGACGGATGCAGCCCTCGATGGTCAGGTAATTTTCGGAAACCCAGGAACTAAAGTTGCGCTCGATCAAGACAGCTTGAAACCGGCTTCAGCATTTGCCATTCAATTTCCACGCGTTGAGGATGAACGTTCCTTCGCAAGTCAGTTATTCCAACTAACCTGTATGAATTTGCTCGGCAAAGATCGTCAGGTAGTAAGAGAGCATTTATACTACATGAACCTCATCAAAAACGAAACTCCCGTAAAAGACTATGAGAAGCTAGTCTTCAAACAAGTCGCCGAAGGAAAACGCGATAAGGACGGAAAATTGCACAAAAAGGATAACGGCTTGCGCGTTTACGGAGAGAATGGTGGCAAGTTGCAAGAACTCACACCAGGAGGCAAAAAACGAGAGGGTTCCAATCAAATTCTGCTGCAAGCATGCATGTCTCAGTATCTTCTGGACCTACTGGATCCAGGCAAGCACAAGGATGTTGTTTTGGCGCACAAAGACGCCCTCTATTACACGAGAGACACATTCGGCGGTCGCGAAAGCAACCGAGGCTTGAACCTCTTCGCATCACCACAAGATCTGGAACAAAAGATTGCTGATGCAAAACGTGAGGGTCGACTGCCTTTAATTCTTGCATCGATAGATCGTACAGCTGACCCGGGTGATGTCCCCCCTGAAATGGATTGGAATGAAACCAATCACGTTCTTACCATCAGAGACTATATCCCTGCAAAACCAGGACAACCAGCCCAAATCGTCACAGACGACCAGTTTGGACGTAGTTATGACAAGCGAAAAATGTCCGTCAAGGAGCTTTACCACATATCAATCGACGAAGCAAAGAAGTTCAAACAAAACTAGCCTGGCGATGAGAGTAAAGTAGGTCAAGTGTTCGCTGACAACAGAGCTGACCGATTTCTATTTGAAATAAACATCAACATAATCTGTGACTTCGGAACACGGACTCTTCATCTCTTGCAATCTCCAGTACTTGCGTTTTCCCTTCGCTAAGAAAGTCATATCGCCTTCGCGAACGCACTCCTGACCGTCATTTATGTGCTCAACGCTTGTCAGAATCTTGCCGTTGAATTTAAACGCATTGGCAGTCACTTCGGTGATTCGACCGTCGATCTTCAGATAGCCTCCGCCTTTTCCTTTGTGTTGCTGTTCACCCTTCAGAACAAGCAATCCGTTTTTATCAGTGACCGTTGCGCTTCCGAACTCGTTGTTCGTGAATTGCAGCCACTGCAGCGAAAGCATATGTTTCCCTAGCAGCTTACTCTTCTGCGATGGATCCTTGAACTCCGTTTTGGTAACTGTATCTGCCATCACTGGCGCTATTGAGGAGCCATGAGCGATCAGAGAACAGCAGAGGAAAACAGTAACCCATGAGCCTTTCATATCGCATCTCCATAGTTTCGCTAAGTATAATCAGAGGTCGAAAAACAATATTATAATGAAGCGCATAGTGAGCTAAAGCAATATGCCTTGCTGGTGTTCAATAATTCATACTGCAGACTTACTCCCATTGAAATTCGCTATTTTTGACAGCACCAAAATTACTCAGGATGCAAGAAACGATGACTCAGCCGAATGAACATGGAACGTCTAAATTGAGTGCGCCTCCCAGCCACGAGAGCCTCATGCCGAAGCCGCTTTACGATGCCGATTTCGCTCGCAATGTGTTTAAACTCATAATTAGTATTCGAGCCGCGGCAGATTCGACTTGGCAAGTAAATTTCGCTCAGGCTTTGCAAAACAATCAAATCGACCAATCTGAGATTGAACCAGTTACGCCGATGATGGACATCTATCTTCCGCTCATGAGCTGCAGGGTCCAAGAACACAAGGCAGCTTTGGAGCAACCTGCACTTCAGGAGACCCTTCTGTGCAGGCAATATCTCGACCTGATTAATCTAGCTCGCGATTGTATGGCGCAAAACCGCATGACGGAAGCCTTTCAAATTCTCGAATTCGCTCTTGAACAAATTAGCCGACGCAAGTTTTTCGAATATGCAGAACTTAATCGGATTCAGGTCAAGTCGCTTGCACTCGTTGTTTTGACACAAGTGTGCGAACTTCAAGGCGACTTTTCGCGCGCGGAATTTTTTCAGCTCGCTTTAATAAATTTGATTGAAGAAGCCGACGAATCGGAAGTTGGAAAGACAATCCGACGGTCACTTGAGATGCATCGAAGAAGCCGTTTGATGCGCTTGGCAGAACTCTGCACAAAACAAAACAAACACGATGATGCCACACGATGGCGAGACGAACTTTCGAAGATTCCAGAAAGCAAACTCGACCTGCTAATCAGTCAAATTCCACAAGTACTCGCAGTAGAAGCTGCGAACGAAACTTCAATTGCGAAGCCCAAAATAGATGAAGCCTACACGAGCGAAGAATAAACTACGCTTGATTTCGTTTCGCACCATTCTAAAAACTTCCTCTTTTGACGCACGATAAACGAGATCGTTTTTAATAGTCAGGCGCTAACTCCGAGAGATTATGACTGCGAGCATAATCACCGAAATCTCTTCTTAAGTATCGAAGCTTTAGCGAATCCAAATCGATGTCGCGAACACGTTCCATTTCGTAATCAGCAACTCGTTCTTGATATGCTTTTCCGGTTTCATCATAAGATCTGCCAACCGTTTTTACAGTCATCAATGTCGGCGATTGTGTCGTATAGACTTGCACACATTCTTCTTGGAGTGATTTTTGAATTTTCTTACTTGTTCGATCTACCACCAAATTAAATCCGGTGCTTTTAATGACGATGTGCTGCTTATCGGGCTGCTTAGCCTCGGCAGCCGTGAACAGTGAGTAAATTGGATTCTGTCCTTCATACTGATTCAAACGCCAGCGATTGATCGGAGCTCGTTCCCACAAACCGCCATTGCGATCTCGCACACATCCAAAATAAACAAACTTCGGATATTCCATGCGCTGCTTATGTTGAGTGCTTCTATTGGTCAACAAATTTGTCTTAGTAATACTTTGCTCAGCATCGCTGCGCCATTGTCCAGCAAACCATTCAGGAATTGGATACCAGTTACTATTGTCAACTTTGTCAGTAGACTCTTTAAAAATGTTTCCGGGCAAAAGGTTTGAAGGAATTGCTGATAGCGCTTCATCGATTTCTATCTGTGCCTCCAGCGGTTTACTCAACTGCGCACGCGCGTCTGGAACATCCGCGCTTGCTGCGACAATGACGCTCAGAATGCAGCCCATCGACCAGCTGAGAACACGAGAAATTTTTGGCGTTGAACGAAATCTCATATACACAATAATAGGATAAAACCTGATGCAATCATCTAATAGTTTGAAAAAGCTTTGAAACTTCGAACATCGTAGTTTAAGTCCTTAAAGCGCCACCTCTGGCACCCTCAGGAAAGAAAATCAATTTGCTAATTATTCAGCGCAACTTTTATTTAGTCACCCGTGTATCGGTTATTAGCAGACAGATTTCCTGGAGAGTGAATTATGTACAAGTTTACCGCCACAGCATTATCGATTCTTATGTTGTCGTTACTTTGTCAGTCAGAAGCGCAAGCTAAACGGTTCGGAGTTCGAGGAGCAAACGGTGCGGCGGGAGGTTTCTCGCGTGCGGGTCAATACGGAAATTCGGCTGGAATCGGAGGATTTCGCTACGGGAGGGGTGCCGCCGGTGCGACAGCCGGATCATTTGCCGGTCCTAACGGTGGCACATTTAGAGGTGCCGGTGGAGGTTTCGTGACACCGAATGCTGGTGCCGTCGGTGGTGCTTATGCTGGAAACACCGCCGCTGGTGGCAGCTATCAAGGCGCCGGTGGTGCCGCCTGGAAACGAGGGGTAGGAGGTGTGGCACAATCAGGTGTAAGCGGCACCACAGCCAGTGGCAACCAATATGCCGGCTACAAGAAAGGCGCATACAACGCTCAAACAGGGCAAGGCGCATACGATAGTGGAAAATCATACACGAACGCCCAAACAGGTCAGCAGTATGGCTACAACCAGAGCACTGATTTCACTCGAGGTCAGGGAGGCGAAACCACAATCGACACTCAAAACAAAGGTGACTATCAAGTAGATTGGCAGAAAGGTGAAAAACCGACTGTGACACAAACGAGCGCGCCCTCCGGCACTCCAGTCCCGACGGCGTCATCGACTTATTGATCGCGGAAAATTCGCACAGATAAGGGTGCATTTCTACGCACCAAGAGCGGTTGCTTTGACAAGCAATCGCTTTTGTTTCAACCGAACGAATCCCATTTTTGTTTCAGCTCTATGACTGTTGCGCACATAAGAGGTTTTTAAGACCGCTCCTGCCGGGTTCGGAACCAAATCATCGCTCTCAGTTAGATTTCAAGAGTTTCAAATGTTGTAGCATTTCGTGTGTTGTTTGGTTTTGACGAAAGAAACTCCCTAAACCATCAACAAGAACACCGATGCAGACTTGCTGGTCAGTAGTAGACCGGAAGCACATACGAGGATTGAACCTAAAATGATTGCCAACAAGATGCCTAAAGTCGCCGTTATCGCACTTTCCATCGCTTCACTCTGTCTTGCCTCGAATACGGCTGAAGCGAAGTCCAAAGAGAAATCCAACAAGGCCGACAAAGCAGTCTCGGTGAAGCAATCGAAATCCGATAAATCCATTCCAAGCAACGATGCGGCATTGCGCAATCAAGTCTCACAGATAACGAAAGCGCTCTCTGATGGAAACGCCAAAACAATGGCTGCGCTCTGGACTACCGACGGTACTTACATCGATGAAGATGGCGCCATCTATAAAGGAAGAGCGGCTATCGAAGAACGTTTCGCCGATGTGTTCAAACAAGCCGGCCGACCATCATTGGAATTAGTTAGCGAAACTCAGAATTTCATCACCGATAACATCGCATTATCTGAAGGAATCGTTCGAATCAAAAGCGGCTTGGCTGTTGGAAATGCAGAAACACGCTTCTCGATTGTTTTCGTAAAACAAGATGGTGGCTGGCTGATTAAATCAGCAACCGAAACCCCATTGGCCGCGACCGCGATAGTTAATCCTTTGGAAGAACTCTCATGGATAATCGGCGAGTGGGCCGCGGAGCGAAATGGCGGCTCTGTGCGCATGAAGGCTGAATGGGCTGCTAACAAGAATTTCATAACCTGCTACTACGAAACGAAAAAGTCGCAAGATGCCAAGCCGACCCTAAGCAAGCAAGTAATCGGCTGGGATCCCCGCAACGATCAGCCCATTTCATGGCATTTTGATTCGACCGGCGGATTCGGTCTCGGTCATTGGGTAAAGTCAGGGAAACGTTGGGAGATTGAAGCTTCCGGTGTCGAACGCGATGGCAGCTCGTCCCTGGCAACCAACATAATGACGCCCAGCGATAAAGACAGTTTTGTCTGGCAGTCACTAAACCGAAGTGTGGATGGTGTGTCGTTTACTGATACCGCGCCGCTGAAAATTCAGCGCACAGCCAAGTAGTAACCACAACATCTAATTGAAGGTATAGACATGATGATAAAGCCTGCAAAAATTTTCTTGGCTATGACACTGAGCTTAATGTTAGTAACTCCAACATATGCGCGCGGCTTTGGCGGTGGTGGCGGCGGCTTCGGCGGTGGCGGCTTCCACGGTTTCGGTGGAGGCGGTGGAGGCGGTGGCGGTGGCTTCCGCGGGTTCGGTGGTGGTGGTGGCGGTGGTGGTGGCTTCCGTGGCTTCGGTGGCCAAAGCGGCGGAGGCTTTCGCGGTGCCGACGGTGGCAGTGGATTTGGGGGTATGGGCGGGCACTCAGCAGATAGAAACTTTGGAGGCGGCTTCAACAGCCTCGGTGGGGGCGGCGCAAAACCTGCCGGCGGCTTCGGCGGTGGTGGCTTCAATGGTGCCGGTGGAGCAAACCGCCCTAACTACGGAGGCGGTGGCTTCGGTGGTGTTGGCGGTGAGAACCGCCCTAACTACGGCGGTGGCGGTGGCTTTGGCGGTGGCGCTAATCGTCCCAATGGCGGGGGTGGCTTCGACGGCAACCGACCGAATACCGGTAATCGCCTCCCTACGGACGGTGGCATGAGCGGAATCGCTGGAAATAGAAGTCCGCAAAAGATCGATCAAAATACGCTCAACAATCAGGGCAACAGCATAAGAAACTCCTTCAACAATAACAACATTAACAACGTCAACGTAAACCGTTATGGTGGCGGATACGGTTCCGGGTACGCGCATGGTTATGCCGCTGGCGACTACCATGGCTATGGCGGATACGGATATCACGGTTACGGCGGTTACGGTTATCACGGCTGGGGCTACCCGGGTGCCTGGGGCTGCCCTGGCTGGAGCGAAGCGACTGCCTGGACGATGATGGGCGTTTCGACTTTGACGTCGTTTCTCGGACTCGGAATGATGGCTGCGGCGAGCAGTGGTGGTGGACATACTTCCGCCGCACCAGTGACCAACAACATCACATACCAAGGTGACACGGTTTATGTAAACGGACAACCATCAGGAACACAACAGCAGTATTATCAACAAGCGCAACAGCTCGCAGCGCAAGCAAATAACTATCCGGACGACTCATCCAATTACAATCAAGGACCGGATTCGCTACCTCAGACAGCATCGTCTGCGCCGACTGAAGAATGGCAACCTCTCGGCGTTTTCTCGCTTGCAGAGCCCGGCGCGACCCAATCGGACACCCAGTTGCAACTCGCAATCAATAAAGCGGGTGTGATAAGAGGTAACTACCTCAACACGCTCACCAACGAGAAATCTCAAATTTTCGGATCATTAGACAAGAAGACCCAGAGAATTTCTTGGACTCTCGGAAAAAACAACAGCACCGTATTCGATACCAGCTTCGGAGACCTGGTCAAAGATGATAGTACTGTTCTCGTTCACTACGGTCCGGATAACACTCGAGAGATGGCATTAATCCGCTTGCCTGCCCCTAAAGATGGTGCTGCCCCTGGTGCAGGTTCAACAACACCTACGACATAAAGAAGACCGCTCCCTCGACACCAATCCACACCACAGCCCGACGTATCGGAGATAAGTTTACGGCTTCCGTGAAACTGTTTTCCTTGATGGATTGTTGATTTCGAACAATTCATCGAAGTCTCCCGAAGCTTCACGGCTGACTTTGCTCAACAAGACCTCTTGCACGGATTTGCACATGGTGTAACCATGAGGCGGGTCAAAAATTTCATTCGATACCATGATGTGCTCCACTTTCTTTGTCTTTAGATAGACTTTGAGATCTCCAGCGTTGGTACGCCCGCTCAAGGTCTCGGAAGCAATTTGTGTTTTAACGTACCTGATCGGAATGCCGTTGTTGGTGGGTAATTTGTAGGAAACATAGAGAATGGATTCAATAGGTGTTCCATTCAGATTGCCCAGTGGCAAAGATTGATACACCACTCGACCAGCAACTACCTTCCGAAGCGTTAGACCCTGAAAATTCGCCTGAGTAATCGGATAACCTTGACCTATCAATCTTGGTTGGTTTTTAACAACAAAGTCAGATACCAGTCCATACTTCAAAAACTGATTGAGGCTTTGACTCGTATAAGTACGGTCATCATCACGAAAAATGGTCACCTTCCACTTCGGACTTTTTGCCACGAGGCTAAAGTGCATCCGTCCTTTGTTGTTCATTCGCAATCCGTTTCTGGATAAAATCGTCTCAGTCTCACCAAAGTAATAGTGCGATTGAGATAGTCGCAGTGCAGATTCTGTGTGACTGACTCGGGAAATTGCAGGATGAGCTGTGAGCGGTAGCACCACTAACAGACTGCCAATAATTTGGATGCTCTTGTTCAAACCGATTCGCTCGTGCCAGCGGAAATTTTGCCAGAGTCGCCACGAATGCCGGGTTTCCATTATGGGTTGCGGTTGGAGCATGCTACCAATTACGCTTATGCTCCAATTCCAGTATACCCAAAATCTGCACCACAATACGAATACACTCACGTGCCGATGCGGTAACACCCACGCCGCGTCGTCGAGTAAATGCAATCTGAACTCGATATCAAACTAGGGAACCCAAAATTGGTTGGTTTGGAACCAAGACACGACCAACTAAAGAAACTTGTCAAACAAGGAAGAATTGATTCCTACGAAGTTCGAGGTCGCGAAGTGGTGCTATACTGGCGCGGCACGCAAACTGAGTCTAAAGTATAGGTGCCGATCAGTCTGGTAGCCGCGGTGCCCGGAACTTACACTGGAACTGCCAGTAGCGCTTATCTGCTTTAAACTGACGAATCCCAAAAGTGGGTGGACGGGTTGCGAGTCGAAATCACTCCGAAACTCCAAATCGCATGTAGTGAAATTGGTGACAAATCTACAATTGGCTTCGAGCAGTAGTTTTCGGACGAGTTTTCGCGGTTGCACGCGAGTTTTGGTTTGCGGTCTTGTCGTTATAAATCTTCTTGCGCTGATATTCAGCAAGACAATTTTAGACAACATTCTGATGTTGAATTCTGAAAGGGTTGCCTGGATTGACTTTGCAACACACGCAGCTATTGTCGGTTCGGCATTCGCCTTAGCACTCAAGCACCAGATACTCGGCAAATTTCGTTTTAAAACAGGCGCCGAAGTAAACGCAGATAGAATTCTACTGACAGCTATTGCATTGTTCGCAATCGTGGTACTACTAATGGTGCCACAGTCGATTTCGTCAGGAGTAGAACCTGTTCTAGCGGCTATTCGACATGCGTTTCTCGTTTTCCTTCCAATCGTTTCCTTTGCCTATATTTGCCCACGAGTTCTAGATCGCAAAAGCTACTTCGTTGTCTTCGCAATCGTTTTATTCATATTTTTTGGACACGCTCTACTCACTATAGGATTCTGTCTTTCCAATACAAAAATGCTCCTTTACCGCGAAATTGCAAGAACAGATGGTCGCGCACCGATGGTCTTCGGTAGCATGGGATTGTTTGTCACAGGTATGGCGTGGAATCCTAACACACTGGCGATCGCACTGATGCTGATACCGCCAATGGCGGCAATCGCTGAATCGATGGTTGTCCTGAGACGCGCAAAATGGTTTTACCGACTGACTATGCTTATCACCGCGGCGCACCTCTTACTGACGTGTTCTAGAGCAGCTTCGTTCACTCTTCTTGCTTCATCAATTCTCTGGATCTACCTTTCTAAATCGGGGCATCGGTCCAAAGCAATTTGCATTTCCGTTATTTCAGTAGTTTTCGTTTTTTTAGGATTCCAGACTTTGCAGTTTGGATTAGATCCATCGATGCAAGAACGGATTCGCATTTGGTGCAAAGAACTCTCAAACGTAGTACAGCAACCCTGGGGACACGGGCTGCCTATTCCAACGACGGAGCAGATGCCTCACAATTTCGTGTTAGGAACAATAGAGTATTTTGGTCTTGCTGGACTGCTGTTTCTAGTTTCTATAATCGGTTTGCTGTTTCTAAAAGCTATTGAGAACGTTAAAAACTGCTCGGCTAAACAGTTTGCCTTAATAACAATCGGTATAATCGTTGTTTTTCATGGAATATTCGAATATTACATCGGTCATCCAACTCTATTTGCGAACTCGCTTTTCTGGCTTGTTTTAGGTTTTTTGACGACAAAAACAACAGACGAGCGGATGAAGGTGCCGGTTGATGCAGCACTGCCCCCGATACCACCGGTTTAATTTTTGTCAGTATCTGTCGGACGGGTTTCCGTTTCACTCAGCAAGCCGAACATTCCGTTAGAACTCGCTAGACCCTCTGCGAGCATATCGACGCTGTTTTCGAGCGCGTTCTGAATTTGCAGAACCAGTTCCTTCGGAATTTTTGCTGCATCGCAAATCGATGCAATTTGAAACCTGCGCGTTCAATTGCTCTAATCTTGCCGCATCTCTCGCTGAACTGTCTCCAACCGTCGCTTTCGGCTCGGGCTTAAATTGAGGTAAACGCTGTAACACTTCTTCAGAGCAACCTAACATCGGAACCGCATGTGGTGCAGCCCAGAGCATTCGATTGATCAGCTGAGTCGCGTTGCGAATGTGTTCTGACGGGTGAGAAAGAAGTTCAGCAAAAAGTTGAGACTTCTCAGGATCGGCTAAATCAGCTCGTCTGAAAAGAAGGCTGTCATCCCCATTACAGTGTTTTATGTATAAAGCAGGGTCGACAGCGATTGCTAAGATCGCCGAATGAATCAACCATGCAGAAAAATTATCAACATTCTTATCATAGTGATGCGCATTGCGATCCGGATGTTGGTAGCTTGGATGTCCTAACTCGAGACTCCCTTTCCCGAGCAATGCTGGAACGAAAAGCGCATCATAATCGACCAATCGCAGTCCGTCAGGAGAAACAATGATGTTCCCGTGCTGAAGGTCGCCGTGACCGATTCCCGCGCGTTTCAAATCTACCATCATTGAATGAAAGTCGATCAGCAACTGCTTCATCACTTCTGTATTTTTGAAGTTTTTCAGAATAAATCTATCGAGTGTGTCACCGTGCACCCAAGGCATTCTGAGTAATGGAAACCATTCATTTCGAATTTTGATACCCTGATCGATGTATTCAAAATCAATTGTGCATGCCAAATCATCCATCAGAACAAACTTACTAACTTCTTCGTAACGCTCATGCTGCGCGGGTCTATTAGAGAGGAAACATCTGACCGCCCAAGTCTCATCGCCATCAATTATTTTGTAGACCGATGCAAAAGCACCGGTTATCGACTTTGGCAATCCAAGCGCATTCGTTTCGACCACGCCACGTTTTAAATCCGCATCAGACATGCAGACGGATGGATTTTGAATTACTTCATTGTAATCCTGAGGTGTCGGCCAAAAACTGGGTGTCACAAATAGTCCATCGCTTAGTTTGCTACCACGATAACAGCTCAAGATTCTGTTGAGCGACTTTTATTTAGTTTCCATCAGTCGATCCAGGGGCACCGACTGCTTGTCCGGCTTTATGATTCTGCGCCGCTTTGATCATCGAAGCGGTACTATCCATCAAAGCAATACCAGTCTTTCCAGGAGCAAAATTCATTTCTGAATTGAGCTGTGCAAGACGCTGCGGCAAATGCAAGGTTGGAAACGTATGACCGAAAACTTGGACTTCGCACCATGCAACTTTTGTCAGCAGTTTCGCATTATCAGGCGGCGGAGCCTTCTCATAAATTACCGGATCCTCGACGGGGGCGTTAGGTTGTTGCATTTGCTTCTGTTCTTCTGGTGGCAAATCCGCACGATTACGAACGCGCATCGGTCCCATCCCCATCCCCATAGCTCCAGGAATGCCCATACCCGCCATGTTGATAAGCGAGGTGCCAACCATTGTGCCAACCTGCCGCAAACGGCTTGG
>CAZRMH010000124.1:0-6650 GCA_964600935.1 uncultured Candidatus Obscuribacterales bacterium | reverse complement strand
ACCAGTCGCGCCCACGCCGGCTTGATCAGCCTCGCGCTCCAATTGCTGATGTGGTTTTATATGCAACTTTTTCTCAGCATAATTATCGAGTGCGTCGATTCTCGAACTCAAATCCGGGTCTTTCGAGGCAGTACCAAATGCGGTGCTCTCCAGTCGCCCCAACCGATCTTCAACGGGTTCACCCGCATAAGATTTTTTGAGAATCGCGGTTTCCAAATCTGTGATGTGCGGGTAATCGCCATTGGTAGAATCTTGCTCGTGAGCCGCTGAACTATTTTGATCAACGTAGCCGTTTTGCGTTCCGTCGCCACCAGGAGAATCATCTGTGGAACCCGTTTGCGGCATCTGACGAACAGAATTGTCGTCAGATGCGTCTTCATATCCTGGATCTACTTTGAAGATTTGCTTATGCAATTTGTTTTCAACATAGTCTTGCATCGCATCTGTCCGATCGATGAGATCTTTGGTAGACGGTTTTCCAAATGCCTTCGTCTCAAGCCGTGACATGCGCACCGATAGCTCATCGTTCACAAACGTCTTACCGAGTACGGCTTCTTCCATGGCAGTGACACGAGGATATTGATCGGTATCATCAGTAGTGCCATCAGCTAATTGCTGTCCATCCGCATCGGCGGCAGCTATAGCAATCGGCGTAAAGGTCGGCAGTTCGCTGTAATCGTTCTGTCCGTGTGCTTGATTCTGAGTCCCCAAACAGAGACACAAAATCAAAATCAAAGTGTTGGTTATGCTCATATCGCCGTCGCAGTGCTTCTAACACTGGCATTGTAGCTCGCTCACAGCAATGTTCAATTGAAAAGCGCTAACGTTTAGCACCATTCAAGATGGCAGCTTTCTAATAAACGATATATCATTGACATCGCACAGAACAGCAAGAGAAGACCTGCTCATGCCATCGACGCCCCGCGAAAGTTTATTCTTCGACAAAAGCCTTTAGCCGGCTCAACGTTTCGAACCACTAAGTTCAAACGAAATCAATACACCTTAGAATATCGGCAATCGGCTCCGTGTCGAACTCGAACATACTCTCTAACCCGCGTTTACATATTCACAGCGAGGAAATAACTCATGCTATCGATTTCTTCGTCAAGAGCGACACGAAATGCGCGTTCTTTAGGTTTGCTATTTACAAAACCGGTTTCAACTTCTAGCTTCCCGGATTTTACCGACACATTTGCCCAGCCGATTATCTTGTCGTGCCACATCAGCGGCATCGCGTAATAACCCATTTTTCTTTTGGGCGGCGGGGTGTAAGCTTCGAAGCGGTACTGCCAATCCCATAGATGTTCGAAACGCGATCGATCCCAAACCAGTGGATCGAACGGCGCAAGGAAACGCACTACTGGCGGTGCCAGTCTTACGGAAGCAGTTCCACTAGCCCAAACATAATTCAGTCCGTCAATTTTGCTTTGCTCAAGCGCTCCATCCCTCAGCATTTCCTTAATCACGGAGGTTCGTCCTTCCAGTGTCGGTGCCGCATACCGAAGATGATTGAGCGTGGTGCGCAATCTCGATTCTGCTGTTGGTCCAAGAATCGAAGAGATTAAAAGAACCAACTTTTTTAAACGCTCCTTCGGCTCCATAAGATGTTCGCTCACTCCGGCAGGACCATAAATTTTGATACCTTCTTCTCGCCGAGTGATTCTCAGCAGACCTCGATAATGAAGGTCTTCCATGAGTCGCGTGGAAACTTTCGAATATCCTCCCCAAGCGTTGACTTGTCGCTCGTCACCGAGATGAGGACGAAGATCGCGCGGATGCAACTCTCCGTGCTCAGTCGCCAGTTTCAAAACCAACTTTTCCGACTTGGACAATCCCTCGGAATGCCTCGGATGCAGCAACTGCCAGTTTTCTCTGGTCAAAAAACCATAGGCATACAGATAGTCTTCTTCGATATCAAGAAGTGAGTATTTCCGCTCCAAATCCCCGGCACGATAATTTTTCACTCGATGCCGAAGAATAAGGTCTTGGGCGCGTGCAGGTGAGCGAATCGGATCCGCCTGAACAAAACCAAACTGCAAAATCGCGGCTTTCAAGCTGGTCGGCTTGAATAATGTATTATTCACGGCAAATGACCGCAACTGATCGAGACTGGTGGGCAGCCGTTTCGCAGACATTAGACGAAATATTCGATGGCGATCAACATTCAGGCAATTATATCGTTTAGTCCTCAGAATTCGTTCCGGCACAATAATTGGTTTAGAAAACCAAGAGGCTGATGAAAACTGCGGCGAGCAATCTTGTTGCAGACGACCACGAAAGATCCAATTTTTTGCCGCGGCACGATACACTGAAGTATGCGGTCTTTGTCGGTCCGGCGTTCGCCATTTACTAGCCCCAGAACCGGCATAGAAAAGCTCAAAACCCAAACAGGCGCACCCCTTGGCATTAGCGATTGGGACGACAGCTGGGTATAAAGACCATGTATTTGACCATGCTTAAGGTTGGGACAGACAGGACAGATGGGAAATTCACGTCACTCAGTAGGTTTTATCCGATTATTTGACGCGGTCGTCGGCAATTGCGCTAAGCCGCTGCAAGAAAGACTTGTCGAGACTTGGCAGGAAGGCGATGACCTCACTGACGCCAACAAAGAACTTGCCAGAGATTTGCTGCACATCGGCGCGACATTGCAGGCTATGAAGCAAGGCATGTCTCGCGAACAAATCGCCTTTATGGGAGATCTCTACGACCACGCCATCGGGCGAGTCCGCTTCAGTGGCGCGACTGTTGAGGAGCATAAAACACAGTTTAGCAAGCTTGCCCAGGACGAGTTCTACTGGGAGCCGCCCATCGTTAATCTCAACCTACTGCGAGGCTACGACGCGCTGCACAAGACGTCGACGGCTCGAATGTACAAAGACTTTTTAATTAAACTCATCAATCTAAATCTGACGAGCGTGGAGCGAGCGACGCCGAAAGACACTCAAATACTCGAGGAGTTCGAGCGCTTTTGGACCGAAGTCGTCACCGCGACAAGAACGCCGTACAAATGCGTAAAACGCGAAAGCGGCGCACTGATAGCAGATTTAAACAAGGCTGTCGGTGAATTCATTGGTCCGGCAAGAGATGTGATCCGCGCTGTTGATGAGCTGAAACAAATGCCGTCGCTTCGTGACACCGAAGGATTTATTCGACGTACTTTTACGAACTACTGTGCACAAGCCATTCTCGTCGACTCAAAGGTCGATCAGCACGAACTTGAGTTGTTTCATGACCTGGCCCCAACACTCATGTTCTTCGGTAAGCAGGGGAGCATCGAGAACCTTCGAGCGCTGTTTCAAGGCGCGGCTAAAAACATCAGTCCGACCGAGACGCCAATTCTAGTGAGCATTTTAGAGATTGCCGATAAGTCTATGAACACTGAGCTGGCTGACAGAGCACGCTCACTCTATTTCAGATTGGCTAACACGGCTTTCAAATCAGACATGACTGTCGACGCTGAAGAAATGGCTTGGTTAGCGCAATTCAAGGCTACTCTCTATCCTCACGGCACGGCAGAGAACCTTGAGAAAGTGTCCAATCAGTTAATTGAGATTCCAACGTCGGATCCCACGCCAATCGTCGGAGATACGGCTGCCGATCAATGCCTTCGCGATCTGAATACGTTAGTAGGACTCGACAAAGCAAAAAAAGAATTGGCGCAAGTCGTAAACTTCATCAAAGTGCAAAAGATGCGCCAAGAGAAAGGAATGCCTGGTTCTGCAATTCCAAGACACCTTGTTTTCGCCGGCAACCCTGGAACCGGGAAAGCGACTGTCGCAAGGATTTTGGGCAAAGCTTACCGATTAATGGGTGTACTGAAAAAAGGTCTGGTTATCGAGGTTAACTGCTCAGATTTAGTTACTGGCAGTCCAGGACAAACTGGAAATAAAATTCGAGAAACGATTTCTTCTCATCGGGGAAACATAATTTTCCTCAATGAAGCCGGTGCGCTTTTGCAAGAAGACGCGCCAGCGGCAATGGGCAAAGAAGCCCTTGATACACTGGTCCGCGCTATGGACGATCATCGCGACGCCGTCGTCGTTGTTCTAGCTGGTCGTCCTGAAGAAATGGAAAAGCTCCTAAATGCGAATTCCGTTTTGAAAATGAAATTCAACAAGACGATCGTATTCGAAGACTACACTCCAGATCAAATGCTCGAGTTGTATAAGATTTTTTGTTTGCGCGGTTCCTTCGCGACCAGCAGATCGGCACACGACCTGGCAAGAAAATTATTCGAGCAGCTATACGAAGAGCGTGATGAAAGCTGGGCAAATGCCAGAGATATTCGAAGAATCTTCGAGGCGATAATCGGAAATCAGGCGAACAGAATAATCAGTTTGCCTCATGTTAACGAAGAGATTCTATCGACCATTATGGATGAAGACGTGCTGCCGATTGTTTCAGCGTTTGAGACTTCCAAAATTTAAGGACTCTAGTTTTTCCATTTAATTACTTCGATCGCTTCCTGAATACTAGTCAAACATGGCTTCTCGTTGCCCATTGCATTGGCTTCGAAACGAATGAAATCATCAGTCTCATCCAATATCGCGACAAAGATAGATTTTTCGCCCGCATTTCCTTGTGTCACAACTATGCCACAAATATCTATCATATTAGAGATCTCGCGCTAAACTTACTAATCAGCAGCCCTCCCCCAAGTGTCAGACATCAGGCACTGGTAATGAAGTCGAGGTTTTTATCAATGACAAACGAATTCAAATCACTCACTTCGTGGACGGAAGGTAAAGGCGCTGCTCGCAACGTTCCAACCTACGCTGAGTTTTCTAAACCTCAAGCGAAACCGTTTTATCAAACCGAAATGTCGCCAGACGTCGCCGCATTCGAAAAGAAGTTGTTTGTAGATCATGCAATTAATGCCCTGGAACAACAACCGAAAACCAAGCTAGCCACTGAATCCGAAGTTGTCGCAACTGTGTCAGAATTCAAAAACTTGTTTGCGACAGTGGATACGAACGACAAACTCAAAAAAGAATTATTGGCGCTCAAACTTTAGTAATGCGGTCGGTATAAAGTTTCTGTTCATAACGCCGAACCAGGCGGATTGACGGCTCTCACGCAACAAGCAGATTCGAAGTTTCCAAAAGCTTGCAACGGCGGAATTGCAATATGCTATTGGTTTTTCATAAACCATCGAGCTTGTCTAACAACAATGAAAAATGCGTGTACAAAAAGTTTTCTAGTGCTTTCATTTGCTTGTCTTATGCTATCCGGCTGTCAAAGCGATAAAGTCGATCAGTACTGCCTATGGGGTCCCGATCCAAGTCACGAGAAGCTGGCAGAATTAAAGGCGCGTGGCGTTAAAACGATCGTGAACGTCCGACTCAATCCGATGAAGGGAAAAGAGGACGAAGCTCGAAGGCTCGGTATGAGATACGAACACATTCCCACCGGGTTATTTAAACCTCCGACAAAGGCTCACATCTACAAGTTTTTAACGATAGTTCGAAACCCTGATAATTTGCCGATCTACATATGCGATCAAGTCGCTCACGATCGAGTTCAGTTCTATGCTGCTGTTTATGGCATGCACGCGCACAAGTGGAGCGCGGAAAAAGGTTCAGACGAGATGTACAAGCATGGTTTGCGACGCTGGTGGCCTTGGTTTTATAAATACAAAGGTGTCGTAAAAAAGTACGAGGCGGATATTCAATCTAATACCGCTGCCAGTGCCCTTGAACAACAAAAATTCTCGGCAGCTCAAATCAAAGAAGCCACCGTGGAAGAGAACTAGGTTCGGCCAAACGAGAATCCGACGGACAGCGCAAGGATTTTTAGGTGCAAACGGAATTCCGCGCCTCGATTTCTTCAGCACATGCTTCAGCGGCTGGCGCCGTCATTACCTTTCTATACAGCGCCTCGTACACGGGAATAATTGCAGCCGCTGAGAATTTTGACTGAGCGCGCAGTCGAGCGGCATCGCCGATTTTCTTTCTCAAGGTAGTGTCTTGAATCATTTTTTCCAATGAGCGCGCCAACGAATCTGTATCTCCAAAAGGAGCAAGAACCCCGCTGGTTCCATTCTCGACGACCTCGGGAATTCCACCAACATCTGTAGACACGCTTGGACAGCTAAACACCATCGCCTCCAATATACTTAAACAGAAACTCTCACTCTCCGAGGTGTAGAGTGCGAGGTCTGCGGCCTGCAGATAGTCTTCGATCTCAAGGACATTCTCACGCACTATTATTCGGTCTTCGAGTCCAAAACGTTTTACGTCTTCTGAAAATACAGAGAAGTCTCCACCGGCTAAAACTAGAAGTTTAAAAGAATCGCGCGGTTGAATTTTTGAGACGGTTTCCAAAAGCAAGTCTATGCGTTTCATCGGACGCAAATTAGATGAATGCAGAATTAAAACTTCGTCGCCGAGACGTAGCTCCCGACGGACATCTTCCCGAGATCGTTCTGGCATTTTCGGATCGAAGAAATTATGGATCACTTCCATCTCGCCGTTAAAACCTAGGACGCGACGCGTTTCAGATTTAAGAAACGAAGAAACAGTGGTGACGGCATCGGATTGCATCAAGGCGTGATAAATCGCTGGACCATAGCCAGGATCGGCACCAAGGAGGGTGGTGTCCGTACCGTGTAGTGTGGAGACTAAGCGAGGTAGTTTCTCAGGAGGCAA
>CAZRMH010000123.1:0-19481 GCA_964600935.1 uncultured Candidatus Obscuribacterales bacterium | reverse complement strand
GCTGCCATTGGCGTTCCGATGATGCGAACGCTTCGAACTAGTTCGTCCGGTCTACCATCTGCATAAACTTTCCGAACTAAACTGGGGCGCAAATTGAAGGTTTGTGGATTAAAATCAGAGGTGTTGGTTTCGCCTGATACCACTTCTTCAACGATGATTCCATAAGGTTTGTTGCGTTTCTTGAGCGCCTCGATCAAATCACTCTTTAGTTTCTCTTCGGAAACCTGCCTTGCTGAATCGACAATCAGATTTGCCATTCGAGCCACGGTCGGATAGCTGGCCCCCGGCTGACAGCGTCCATGTCCATTGGAACGAGGAAAGGCGGGAACAGGTGTGCGACCGACAAGAAAAGTCTTGAGAATTCCTTTATCGACAAGAGTGACGTTTTTAGCAGGCACTCCATCGTCATCAATTTCATAATGACCAACGAGTGGTTGTGATCCAATTTTTGGTTGCAATGGTCGATCGTAAACAGAAATAAACGACGGCAAAATCTGTTTTCCTAGCATGTTCTCGAACGTTTTGCCTTCATACAACTGCCTCAACCTATGAGCTTCCAGGCGGTGCCCCAGTGCTTCGTGAAAGAGAACAGCTGCCGCACGATTGTTCAAAATCGCCGGTCCATAGTAAACCTCAGCAGGACTGGATTTTTTCAGCGCAACAATATTACTGGCAATTCTTGCGATTTCCTTTTCAAACTCCGGAAGGCGTTCATTGACCAAATCCGGATGTTCGATAAACAGTTGGCCATCGAGACGCAGTTTTTCGCCATCATCGGCGGTGGCTTCCGCACCGCTTATGAAAAACGTACTCATCGAATGATCTGCTACCTGTGTGCCTTCGGTGTTGACGAAATAACGGTTGTAAGAATCAACCGTGAACCGAACCCACGAGTTCTCAATCTCTTTGAACGGTTTATAACTCAACGATAATTTCCTGACGATCGACTCCATATTTTTCAAGTCGAAAGGAAAGATGTGGTCACTGGCAACATTTTTTGTAGTATCCTCGGTGCTAAAATCATCACACGAGATTTCTTCGGAGGTTAAGCCCTGCTCGGCGATTACGCGTCCATACTTTTCTGCGGCCACTCGATATTGCTTCTCAGTTTCCAACCACAAATTGGTTCGCAAATTGAGAGGATTGGCATCGATGATCACACAATGCTCTCGTAAGTTACTGTCAGATGTACCGGACGAACCCAACGAATGACTGCTGTCCAACTTCGGCGATCCCACGCGTACCTCGACTTGCAGGTAACGGTCTTTCACACGATTTTTTCGAGTAAAAATCGCACCATAACAAGCCGACACTTCGGAATTTTCCGAATCAGAGGCACGGTAAGCCATGAAATACACCGGCGGTTTGGCATTTTTCAAGGCATCGAAATTACGCTTTAACTCCTTCGCCATGATCTCGAGGATGAGTCTGTCTTCAGCAGCTGTAGACGCATTACTAGATTTTCCGTCCAGGTCTACGGTTTTCGGCTCAGATGTATTCGAATCGATATTCGGAACTGTTCCGGGTTTCGGTAAACGCTCAGTAGCATTGCCCCCTGCCGGCGAACCGGTCGAAACAATCGGAGCATGCACGTTAGCCGAAGCAGAAAAACAGTCTACAATGCTCAGGTTTCCTAATGACAGTAAAAACGCAAGAACAGAAACCAACCATCGCCTCGTCACGAATGACTCCTTTCGTTTAGTTTCAAAAACAGTCGCAACACGCGCGCCTGCCCACCGGAGAAGTTGACTCTTATAGAGTTCCCCAAATTTTCATAGAACAATCAATATAAAGCTAAAATTCACCCGGCGTTCACCTGCCAAAGTTACCGTTGAAACAAAAGGGTTCCGAGAATCAAGAAGATGACTAAAAACGGCAAGCAATCGGCAATTATGTGGTTTCGAAGCGACCTCAGACTGACCGACAATCTCGCTCTAAAAGCCGCAATCGCAGGATACGACGTGCTGCCAGTCTTCATATACGACATCGCAGGGGAGGGCGACTGGCCGTTCGGTGCAGCGAGCCGATGGTGGTTGCATCACTCGCTGACACGATTACAGGAATCATTGAAAGAATTGGGCAGCACACTGATCCTCGAGGAAGGAGACACTGTAGACACGCTCGAAAAGCTCATCTCGCAAACCTCAGCCAGAGCGATCTTTTTCAACAAACGTTATGAGCCCTCCGCCAGAAAAATCGAATCGACCCTCACAAAAAAACTAGAAAAACTGGACATTTCAGTCAACGCCTTCGATTCAAATTTGCTATTTCCGCCAGACACGATTCTGACAAAAGAGGGCAACACCTATAAAGTCTTCACGCCATTCTGGCGGGCCTTCCAAGATCCCGCCAAACCTGTTCGCCAGCCATCAGAGATTCCGACGATTGCAAAGTTACCAGCTTCAAAATCGATAGAATCATTGCAGTTGCTTCCCAGAATCAATTGGACAGCAGGCATGGAAGAAGCGTGGGAGCCAGGCGAAGCCGGCGGACAGAAGCAAGTTAGAGCGTTTCTCAATGAGGGACTATCGCAATACAACTACGGGCGCAATCGCCCGGATAAAAAACTCGTTTCAAGAATGTCTCCATACCTGCACTTCGGCGAAGTTAGTCCGCGATTTTTATGGCACGCAGTTCGTCAGCAAATCGATCGGAGCGAAAAGGGACACAACGATGCCGAGACGTATTTGCGAGAATTGGCATGGCGAGAATTCGCTTATAACCTGCTTTACACTTATCCGGAAACGGCCGAAAATCCACTGCGACCGGAATTCGAAAAGTTTCCCTGGAAGCCTGACCCGGAACTTTTAAAGGCCTGGCAGAAGGGCAACACCGGATATCCGATCGTCGATGCCGGCATGCGGGAGCTGTGGACCACCGGATGGATGCATAATCGAGTGAGAATGGTGGTGGCATCATTTCTGGTCAAAGATCTTTTGATTTCCTGGCGAGAAGGGGCGGATTGGTTTTGGGACACGCTTGTCGATGCCGATTTGCCGAACAATACTCTCGGTTGGCAATGGACAGCCGGTTGTGGAGCCGATGCCGCGCCATACTTCCGGGTATTCAATCCCATGATGCAGGGTGAAAAATTTGATCCGGATGGTCAATATATTCGTAAGTGGGTTCCTGAATTATCAAAACTTCGAACGAAGTGGATCCACAAGCCCTGGTTAGCGCCAGAAGAGGAACTCACCGCTGCTGGTATCACCCTTGGTAAAAATTATCCTAACCCTGTGGTCGATCATGCCGCGGCAAGACAACGCGCTCTAGCTGCGCTCGCCACCATCCGCACTACAGAAGAAACAGTTGTCGGCGGTTAGGGCTAAAATTCAAATTGAAAAACTCAAGAACTTTCCAGTGTCCCTGAGTTGTTTTGCCATTTCGCCCACCGTCGTTTCAACACCCTTGCAGCCACTGAGGAAACGAACTTTGGACTTATCCTGCAACAACCGTTCAAAGCTGCTCCGGTCACCGTGCTTTAGCGATGACAGCGCGGCTGCATAAATCTTCCCGCCGGGCTTCGCTTTCAACATCAATCGATGCAAATCGTCAGGTCTAATCTCTTTCAAGTTTTGCTTGGCCGCAGAAAAAACGAGATATTCAGAATGAGTACCCGATTCACCAGGTGTAGAATCAGAGACAGTATCGGCGGTCATAAAATATTGAGCATAAAGCGGTTCGTTTGTAATGACACCGTATGCGATACCATCACTAAAATCCAGAAATCGACCGGTGCGAATAATATTTCGCGCGATTCCACTGACGGTGGCTTGCAAAATCTCGCAGCCTGACTGATATTTAAGACTGCGGCTGTCGTTTAAAAACTCAATAAAGGCGTCTCGACCGACAGCCGGATCTTTCTGAAGCAACAGAAATCCGGCGTAAAGTTTTCCGGCAGGCGTTCCATTCGCTTTAAGCCACAGAAGATCGCTTACTTTAGTGGAACTGATGTTGGAGCTACACTGATGATAAGCATCATAGATTGAGCTGCGCGCGCCTTCGCCTTCGAGGTTGTTGCACAATCGATCGGCCTGGCTGAGGGTGATTAAGCACTCATGCTTCACTGAGGATTCCATCTCCAACTTCTTCACCTTGGGAGCGGCAATTGTTGCCATCGGCAGCATCAAAACGAGAACCAGGGCGAGAGTCAGATTCAAAGTTTTTAGACTCATAACCCTCCAGCAATTGCAAATACAGTCTCAATTGATCTCCAATCGTACACGAATCCTAGACAAGAGAAACTGAACATCATCGCCGACATTATTAAGAAAACGCGAGAATTCCAAAACATGTCAAGCGGTCAATTTATACTGACTAAATGTTCGACAAGACGCCCTAAAAATTACTACTAAATCATCATCAAAATAACCGTTCCGACACGCACTGGCCATGCGCATATATTGACCTGGAGAAAAAATGAATTACACGAGAAGCCGCTGGAGCAAAGACCCTGAAGTCGTATCCGATGTTTATGTGTCATCCATTCAACCACCAAAGCGCATAAATGGCATTCCACCGACGCTTTCCAGACATATTGAATACGCGACCTTCACGGACCGATGGAAAGCAACTTGTATCGACGCAGTTTTGATGTCCATGCTCATTATCGTTCCAATGATGATTGACCCAAGCTTCCGAATTTGGTTCGCTAAAAACAGCATTATGTTCGGTGCAATGCTGAATTTATTCACTCTCCTATACTTCGCTGGGATGGAAAGCTCAGCATCTCAAGCCACTCTCGGAAAAATGGTACTCGGTATAAAGGTAACTGATACCGATGGCAATCAGCTTTCTTTCGCCAGAGCTCTGGCACGAAATGGTGCAAAGCATCTATCTGGCATTTTGAACATCGGCTACATCATGGTTGCATTTACTGGTCGTAAACAGGGTTTGCATGACATGTTGGCGAATTGTTTGGTAATTCGAGACTTTCGTTAGTTCAAAGTTTAAAAGAGGGCAGTGATATCGCGGGCGGTACTACGCTCGCGATATTACGTATCCGGATTTTTGCGATACCCAACGGAGCAAGCTCCACAAAACAATTGGCAACCACGACATTTAATCTACACGCCCACAGGTTCACCTTTAGTGGGTCTATCGGCTCGGACAGTTCATGGTATGCTAATCCGCCTGAACACTCGAAAGCGACCGCCGGAGTGACTTTAGAACGGAGACGCGAGCGTGATCGACACGGCCGAGATTCTTGACCTCTACTCAAGAGCCCGTAATAACGAACAGAAGTTGGTGCTGGCGACGGTCGTTGACGTCGACGGCTCCGCGTACCGCAGACCCGGCGCCCACTTGCTTGTCAGCGAGGATGGAACGACCGCTGGCTCGATCAGCGCCGGTTGCCTCGAGAGC
This sequence comes from uncultured Candidatus Obscuribacterales bacterium, assembly GCA_964600935.1. GTDB lineage: Bacteria > Cyanobacteriota > Vampirovibrionia > Obscuribacterales > Obscuribacteraceae > JADYXR01. The sequence continues at coordinate 14,117 of CAZRMH010000123.1, read as the reverse complement.
GACATCCTCGCTCGCCACGAAGAGCTGTTCTCAGATCAAAAATGTTTGCTTTTGACCTATGAAAATGACGAGCTATTTGGTCTCAACTATGGTTGTGATGGAACGATCACCGTTCTCGTTCAGCCCATAATTCCCTCAAAGATCAACTTCCCAACCGCTTTCGCCGATGCCAATCGCTTAGGCCGTCAATTAATTCTCGCGACTGTTTTTGACAGTGAAAACAAAGAGATGATTGGAAGAAGTCTGCTTGCCTCAAACGGTCGCATTTTAAACAGTGACATGCCGCCAGACATCGAGCGACAGGCCGCAGCATCCCTTCTTGAAGTTGAACGAGGCGACCGCCATCAGACTAGATCGTACGAAGAAGTGTCCGCAAAAGTCTTTTTTCAGATCATCAAACCGACGGTTCGTCTGGTGATTTTCGGTGCCGGCGACAACGTTGTTCCCCTGATCGAAACAGCAAAGTCTATAGGCATGGAAGTGCGTGTTTCGGACAGCAGAAGATCATATCTCGATCGGCATAGCGAGCGGGCAAACGTCTACCAATTCTGCTCGACAAACGCAGCTAATGATGCAAGCGAAACGGATATTCAGTCATCGCTTTTCGACGCGCCCGAAAGAACTGCGGTCGTGATCATGAGTCACAGTTTTGAACTCGATAAAAGATTTTTGGAACAATCACTGAAGACGAGCAGCGCGTACATAGGCGTTGTTGGTTCCAGGAAGCGCACAGACAGGCTGTTGACTGAGTTAGATGCAGTCGATCAGGCTTCGCGACTGCATTACCCAATCGGACTCGATATTGGTTCCGAAACTCCTGCAGAAATTGCTCTGGCAATCGTGAGCGAAATCCTCGCGTTTTTCAGAAGTGGCTCAGGTAGTTCGCTCACCGAGGTTTCCGGCGCCGTGCATGATCGACGAAAAGAAAAACATCGCACTCCAGTCGGTTTCGCCGCGGCGTCAATTTCCGATCGAGGAAATTTCGGTGTCTGAAATTAGCATCGCGATCCTGGCAGCAGGTCGCGGTCTACGCATGAATGGTATCAAGCAATCAATACTGTTTGAAGGCGAAAGTTTACTCGGTCGTGCAATTCGCGTGGCAATCGAAAGCCAAATCGGCAAAGTAAACGTCATCCTCGGATATCGTGCCGAGCAGCTCTCTGAGACGATTCCGAATGGCGTGTCGTTTTCCATAAACAACAATTGGGAAGAAGGGATCGCTTCATCAATTCGCGTTGCAGTCGAAAGCGCAACAACGTACAATGCCGAGGCGTTGATGTTCCTCACTTGCGATCAACCGTTTGTTGATGCGGCGCTTCTGCGTTCACTAAGTGACGCGTTTAAACAAACACAAAAATCTATAGTGGCATCATTTTACGGAACCCCCGGAATTCCAGCAATTTTTTCAAAAGAACAATTCGCCGAACTACTTTTACTAAAAGGCGATAAAGGGGCGAAGCAAGTCATACTCGGCGGCGACGCACATCTTGTGAATGCCCCTCACGCGCAGTACGATATTGATACCGAAGCAGACCTGCAATCATGCCGACAAAAATGATGCCTTCTGGGTTTTCGGTTAAACGTTTCGACATTCTTCGAACACAATATAGCGAACATATATAAATCGGTTCAATAAGGTGCCGCCGGTCAGAACACCGAGCGTAGAAGCGCATCCGCAGAGCACTGCGAGTTCCAAATCTCGGAGAGTATATCGAACCGACCGAATCGTTTGATTGAATGCAATGACGGAAAGGGCAGAGTTTGACAATTAATCAAACAATCTTTTTTATCCCGTTGAAACCCGGACGTAGACCCCGAACGTGTAAAATTGAACTGTCGCTGCCGAAGGATGGCAGCATGATTTGTCCCGCGAGAGACAGGAGAATTAGACATGACTGAAGTCAAGACTGAAAAGTACCTTTTATACGCATTGCAGGTCCTCAAAAACATGCAAGATGACATGGAAACACTGACCAGTCATGATGCAAAGGCAGATCCAGAAGTCCTCGAAGAAATCCTGGACGAAATCATCAGCCGTTGCCTCGTACCTGCATGCCAGAACCTCGGCATCGAAGACCCGATTGAAGAAATCATGACCGAAGCAATCGACCCAAGCGACATCCTCGAAGCTGAAATGGAGCGGGTTGCCAGCGAATTCGAAGATGATGACGAAGAAGAGGAAGAGGAAGAAGAGGAAGAAACCGCTTTGGCAGGCGCCCGCCGCAAACGCTAAATTGCGCCGCGCCTCTTAACTGCTCACTTTGCCTCACGGCAATTCTAGTATCAAAAATGTATCGCCCGGTAATGGCTCGATTCTTCGAACTTACCGGGCGTTTTCTCTCCGCTTGTCACTTTGCACGATAAATGCGACACTTTTTTGCACGATAAATGCAGCAATTGACCGGTCTATTCCTTAGATTTTCGAGCCCCGAAGATATCTGTAGAGCATCGCGAGATGCACCCCAAGAATATCCGCGACACAGTGAACGGATTTACCTTGCTTCAATAGTTTTCTGGCCGTCTTCAGTTGTTCATCAGTCATTTTTGTCGGCGTCCAAATTCATCCACATACTACCAAGGCTAATTTAGAGAGATTAGGTAGTCGGACTGTACGGACGACGTACCTGTTTTTTGCTTAGCAACAGTCGCCAGTGCCGATAGAGGGTACGATAAGTATCCTTGAGCCTCGTCTTCATGTGGCTTCGACCAGTATTGCTTGTGAGCTTCTAGCGCATCTGCAAGAGGCTCACTTATCGAAGCAGGATCTGAAATGGTCATGCGCAATGCAGTCAAGAACTTAGTTGTAATTGGCGTAGTCCACGTCTTATCGCGAATTGCTTTTTCGTGTGCAGCTTTCAGCAATTCGATGCTTTTATCAATGTCATCCTTCAATATCCAGCTAACAAGGCTTTCGCGAAGTTCTTTTGCAAACGGAGATACTTCTGTACCTCCTTTGTCAAGCTTTCCAAATGGCACCAGACAAAGGCCTTGAAGCGTCGATTTACTATCACAAATCAGGTTGAGCCAAATTGAATCTATCCAGTCGCCTAAATTGGCCATGCTCTTTTCTAAAGGCCCATGAACTTCTAGCCAAGGAGAACCATCGTCCAGAAATATCTGCACCCGAGCCTTTCGATCGAGCGCTTCAAATGCGGCAGCGCTTAATTTTGCATACGCACGTAGCGTTGCGTTTTTAGTTGCTTCATCCAGACTGATTATGCTTCCAAATCTCAGGACGGTGTTTAAGCGTGAACACATGAAGAGGCATTGATCTGCTTCGGCTTTGCCTCTGCGTTCGAAAATTTTTTTTGACCCAGTAAGTGCGGTCTGAAAGATTTCCTCCGCGGCGTCATGTTTTATTTTGTGTCTTTGGATTAAGTGCATTCCATACCTCTTGGTGAAAATGGAGTTTTTCTTGTCAAACGGCCCATACCTGTTCGGGACAATATAGCAGACCATTTGCGCCCCAATCCGCATACAAGCAGGTTCCTATTGTTTCATACGTCCAAATTCTGACAATCTCGCCTGTCCCAAGCTCTGCATGTTCTACTTTGTCACCTTCACTCAAAGTAACGCCGTTTTCGAGAACCAATGGACCGTCCAGGATCTCACGGAGCTGGATTTCCATCTCTACTATTGGTTTATTCTCTTTTCGCTCGTTGTCTTCCATGCAATTCTCAAAGCGATTTTTTTACGAACGCCGCGCTTATTATCTCGTTTTCGCCATTTGCGAATTCGACATATTCAAGGTCGCCTACGTCATCAGACTTCATTGGCCGGATGACAGAACTTTTCAAGCTTCAGATGTTCAATCTGGTCGCCTACTGCCCAATAGGGTGCCATCAGCTTGGATAATTGGGCCTATGATCTTTGGCAAGTATATTTCTACCTCAAGATCATTATGTTCAGTCATCAGTACCTCAATCTGGTTTAGCTGATTTCAGATACAAACGAGGAGGAATAGAGCCATCACGCAGTACGTACAGTTACGGCTCTAGACGTTTTTTGACGAAAAGCGGCGAAAGAATTTTGCTCGTGCCTTTGTCAAAGGTTTGGCTTGCTGCGCCATTTCCGGCGAGGTCATCGCCATGTCCTCGGTCGCTTGTAGCGATTTTTTGATGCCATCCATCACGACGGTATCAACCTTAGTAGCTACTTTGTTCGCCACCTTTAGTGCAGCTTCTCCGGCTTCTATTGAGCCTTCCGGGTTGAATAGAGCAAACATCGTTTCACCGATCACGTGTCCTTTTTCTCGGTTTGGTGCCGCGGTGTAGTGTTTACTTGCGCTCAGTACGATGATGACGAAGAAGAGGAAGAGGAAGAAGAGGAAGAAACCGCTTTGGCAGGCGCCCGCCGCAAACGCTAAATTCCGCCCCCCCTTGACTGCTGGGCTACGGAAGGCTCAATTATCTAGAATATATCGCCCGGTAATGCCTCGGTTCTCCGAAACTTACCGGGCGTTTTTTTTACCGTCGCCCCAACCGGCTGCCCTCTTGCAAACAGTCAAACCAGGCAATTTGAAACCAACATCACTTCGGTGATTGCCGAAAAATGATTCTCCTTTCGGAGTTGAGGGTTTTCAAAGCCTGATGCGAAACTTCCTTACAACGACCAACTTCGACATATTTCAAACTTCTAGATTTTGAAAGTTTTTCAAGTCCAAAATCAGTGATTCCAGTACCCGCCAAATTAATTCGCTGAAGTTTCGGCAATTGAGCCAATAAATCAAGATGTTTATCAGTTAATTTCAGCGATGCCAATCGAACTTCTTGAAGCTCCTTAAGCTTAGCGACCACTGGAATTAAATCGTCTGTCAGTCCAGTATCACTCAAATCGAGAAAACACAGCTTGGGATTTCCCTTTGAAAATTTTGCAATATCTTTGAGTGAGATGTTAGTTGAATCAAAAAAACTGAGATGCGTCAAATTATGCATCTGCGAAAGCACGTCGAAAGTACCAGGCGGGATCTCGGTTACAATCAATTCAAAGTGATTCAAATTTGGCAATTGTCGCAAACACTCAATTCCCTTTTTCGTGATCAAAGAACCGACAGAAATACTGAGAAAGCGTAAAGACTTAATTTTGGAAATTGCTTCGAGACCTTCGTCGCTCAATGCCGAACTCTGGATGTAGAGCTCGTAAAGCGGCAAATTCGATAGATATTTAAAACCCTTCCCCGTCACATTGTAGGTCACATTAATCGAAATCGAGTTGACATCGGTTTCCTCGGCCAGCACCTTAAAATCATCATCCGTTAAGGCTGGTCCAGAAGACCAGGCTTTCATGCCGGTATTGGTAGTGTGACGATGCCACTTCGCCGAGTCTATCGACGCATAACCATCGTCCAAGTCGACGGCATAAACCTTATGATCGTCGGGCGTCTTAGCGTCATCAAATGAAGTTAGTCGATAAAAAACAATCACGATCAAAACAGTTACGAAACCAGATAACAAGATCAAAACAACGGGCAGACTTTTTGCCGCTGGAGGCGGCGCGGCACTGTCGACGCCTTTCGCAAGCCGCTCTTCCTTGAGGATTGCAGCATGAATGTCTGAAATTTCACGTTTCAACGCATCGATGTTTTGGAAACGCTCCTCAGGCGACTTACTCAAACAGGTAGCCACCAATTTTTCTACAGACTCGGGAAAGTCAATCGACTCAATCACATCAGCCAGCGCGGGCGCAGGAGTGTGAGCGTGCATCGAGATCGTCGCCAGGGGCGAGTCTGCTTCAAATGGAAGCCGCCCGGTCAGCGATTCGAACATCACGCATCCAAACGAATAGATCTCGGAACGCGCGTCGTACGCATTACCCCCAGCCTGATCGGGGCTCATATACGCCGGTGTGCCCACAACGGTTCTGCGCTGCGAATCCTTTGGATCGATAACTTCTTGCTTGAACGCACCAACTCCGAAGTCAATGAGATGCACCGCAGCTGGTGACGAGGCTGTGGCAGGCACAATTATTATATTGCTGGGTTTCAAGTCCCGATGCATCAAACCGCGCTGATGGGCATACTCCAGGGCATCACACAGCTGTTCGAAAACTGTTAATGCATACTCGAGCTTCAACGGGCCGTCTGTGGTAATCACAGAATCGAGATTAATGCCGTCGATATAATCTAGCACCATATATGGTGCAGCACCGTCACTTATTCCGAAGTCTATTACCTTTACAATATTCGGATGAGATAGTTGACTTGTCGATTTTGCTTCGCGTTGAAACGCGACTAGTTGCTCGGCACTCAGATAGTTTAAAACCTTGACTGCAACTCGTTTCTTCAAGAGACGATCTTTACAAAGATAGACCGAACCGGCCGATCCTTTTCCAAGTTTTCTATACGGTGCGTAGCGGTCTATTGGAAAGCCACCACCTTCGATTTTCAATTCATCGATGGAGTCAAACTCCGACTGATCTACACCCTTCTCAACATCCGAAATTGATTTATTGAAACCAATTTGCGCTTTACGGATAAACTCTGCTGAAGCGCAGGAGCAAAGGTCAGCCCGAAAAATCCATTGTGTCAATGTTCCGGCTCTACCCGACTCGATTCTTTTACCGCAAGTCGAACAATAATTTAGCGGTTCGGACGAGTTTGATTTTTCGTCCTTCAAGTGACACGTGCAAACAAGAATCCACTGAGTCAAGCTACCCGAACCGGCCTTCTCATAGGGCATCTGGCACTTCGGACAGATTTTTTCGTCCCTCGTGTCCGGCACGGTATTACTCCTGAATCACCACTTTCAAATCTTTCGAATGTGATACCACTTCACATTTTGTTTTTCCGTCAACAAGCGCAAAGTGCAAATCGCAATTTCCATCACCAACACGAATATTTCTGACGTCGACGCTCTCCATCCATGATGGCAATGCCGGGTGCACTACCTTCAGTGTCTGTGCATCAGCATCAGATTCCAACCCGAGACAGCCAGACAACATTTGAAAAACACTACCAGCTGCCCATGCTTGCGGCGCACAGGAAACTGGGTACCAAACGGGTTTATCAGAAAACGTCTTTGAAAATCCACAAAATAATTCAGGCAATCTCATATCGCCTCGATACTTCGCGGTCTCAAACAAACCACTGACTACACGCCTGGCATCAGCCGCACGACCAATTCGACAAAGACCTTCGATTGCCATGGCATTATCATGAGGCCAAACAGAACCATTGTGGTAACTCATCGGATTGTATGCCACTTCTTTCGAAGACAAAGTTCGCACGCCCCACTGACAGAACATGTCATCTCGCAGCAGCGCATCGGCGACAGCAGTCGCTTCTTTCTCATCCAAAATATTCGTGCTGAGTAAATGACCCATGTTCGATGAAATCACGTCACACTGTTTGCCATCACCATCGAGTGCGAGTGCGACGGAATCTTTATCGTTCATCCAGAAGTCTTTTCGAAAATTATGTTTTAGCTTCGCGGCTTTTTCATGGAGTTGTTTTGCCCGCTCTCTGTAATTTAACTTCTCAGATAGCACAGCGATTTTAGACCAGGCAAAGTAAAGATATCCCTGCACTTCGCACAATGCAATGGGTGCCTTAGCCAGCCGTCCATCGCTATACATAACTGAATCACCAGAGTCTTTCCAGCCCTGATTGCTCAAGGCTGCGCCGGTTTTTCCGCCATATCTTAGATAGCCGGTTTGTAGTTCCGAGTCGAGATAGTCCAGAGCCAGTTCAACATTCGGCCAGTGCTTGCGAACAAACTCGAGGTCGCCGGTTTGATCATAGTAGCGGGCAAGTAGTACCAAATACAGTGGCGTGGCGTCGACAGTGCCATAATACGGCACAAATGCGATTTCACGCATTCGCGCCATTTCGCCCAGCCGGAGTTCATGCATAATTCGACCGGGTTTCTCTTCTGTAAAATCATCCGATTTGGTGCCCTGATACGCAGAAAGAATATCGATTACATCACGAGCGAGACTTGGAAAAAACATCAATGTCTCCATTGCCGTGATTTCTTGATCTCGCCCAAAGGCAACGGCAAACCATGGCGTCCCAGCAGCCAGACAGTTCCCCAGTGGCGTCGGTTGCCGCAGAATGTAGAGATCGCGAACACTGCGTTCTAACAACCGGTTGAACTCAGCGTTGCTCGTTTTTATAGTGGCGGTATTCCTCCGCCAGTCCTCATAACTTTGATCGGCAAACTTCTTTTCTTCGTCAAAGGAGGTCAGCTTATAGTCGCCTTCAAAAGGCTTATCGAAAGAAGTATGAACGAACATATCGATGGATTTCGATTCTTGTCCGTTCAACCGATACTGAAACTCAATTCTGTCGCCTTTGAGTGCCTGCGGCGTTTCACTGAATAGAAGCCTGGTAGTCATCGTTTTACTATCCAGACCCAAGTACGAAATTAATGCCCCATTCTTAAGGTTTTGCTCAACGGTTTGCAGACGACCACGGCGTTTTCTGCCCATTCCACGAACTTCAAACATATCAGCAAAATCACTGGAAAATTCAATTGCAAGATTCACCGTTACCGGCTGATTGCCAAAATTCGTCAGCGTCATCTTTTCGCAAACGCCATCACGGATGACGATATCACGCTGCAGCATCACCTGCTGTTCAGCAGCTCCCGAAGCCTTATCAGCAGCATTACCGTAGATAAAACGTCCGGCGTATCCATCCTCTGTAGACGAGGAGAGTAAGACGGGGCTGCTACCGTTTAACGACAAATTAAACGAACTCAAATAGCGCGTATCATCTCTATAGAGTCCGTATCCATAGGCGGTTCCAGCAGGCATCAAACCAGACTCATCCATTACAAGAAAATGCGCACCATTCTTCAAAATCATCCGAGGATGATTAAGAATCGCAGCCTTTATCGTCGATTCAGCCACTTCAGACGGCGGCAGAGAGGTTACCGTCGTCGTTTTCGATGAATTAATCTCGTCGACAGACTGGGATTGCACTACATCATCAGCAAATGCCGAACTCGCGCCAAACATAAGCATGGCGCAAACAACGCATGTTAAAACATCCAGTGACTGAGCTTTCATCCTCGGAATTGTACAGCATTCGCAGCCTGCTTTCAGCACTTCTAAACCCACCAGCACAAGGCGCGTCCGACACGAATTGCTAATTAAAAGTGGATCGAAAATTCGTGAACAAAAGGCTCGGAATCAAAGAAATCGGGAACCATCCAGACGAATGTGCGTCCTCCAAACAAGCTTAGAGCGGTCCGCCGAGCCGTTTCAATTCACTCGCATTTACCAATTTTGAAACTGGGACGGAGGAAATTATGATGTTCTCAATAGACAAAAAATTTACCGGAGTAACTGTATTATCCGCGGTCGCACTCGGTGTCTGTCTCAGTCAACCGGCACGGGCAAACGATCCGCTCAACTACATTCAAGACTTCTTCGGCGGCGTAAACAACGACCTCAACTTTAATGAAGCCAGACGCATGTCCGCACTCGACGACGACCGCGCGGAAGTTGATAGTCGCATCGAAGCTGCAGTTGCGGCTCGTCGAATAACCCCGATGGAAGGAGCCGAGCTGCGCACACAGCTGCGCAATAACCGCGTGGCCCAGCTACAACTGGCACGGGACGGAAGGTTTTCTTTTTCTGATAACGCACAAGTTTCGCGTTCACTGACTTCAATCAGCGCATCACTTCAAAACACAATCGCCTCGAACGTAGCCACAATCAAACCAAGTTCGATGTTTCCACCACGAGGTTTCGTAAATCGCAAACAAGTTGATGACTTATTAAATCAGCTATCTCTTCGCATTCATACTGGCCGGAAAAACGGTAACCTGACTCGCACCGAATTCGAAAATCTTCGCAGCCAGTTGGCCGCAATCGAGGCTCGCAAGCAAGAGATGATATCGCCTCGCGGAATGCTTAGCTTCAGCGAGAATCAGAGACTATTGTCTAGATTGAATCGTGTTCAAGATCAAATTCGAATAGAGATGCACGATAGTCAAGTCGCCGGTCGCAACTACCCGTGGTATTAAAACAACGTTTCAACACGAATGAGAAAAGATGCACGAAATGTGCATCTGCTCTTTTATTTTTTGACTCACTGACCGCTACTTACTGTCGATAGCGATTGTCCAATGATCGATCTCAGCCGCGGACATATTTCCGAAGGGCTGTAAGCGAGCATCTTCGTAACCCCAGCGCTCAATGTCAGGAAGGTATTGTTCTCTCGATAAGAGGGTGCCATGACAGATCTTCTCTTTGGAAATAGCACCTTCGGTGTCGTGAGCAAGCAAGCCCATGAGTTTATCCATTACATGCGAAGGAATTCGATCCTTTTCGGCAGGATAAGTGAATCCAAACATGATCAAGTGCGTGAACAGAACACGCCAGTGTCCGTCAAACCTTCTTATCAATCGTTCCCAGTCAAGCTCCGGTCCCCGAGCGCGAAGGATGTGTGCGATATCCGCACCATCAAAACGTTCACGTTCCATAATGAAGCCTTTCGACCAGATCATTTCCTCTGCAGGACAGAATAGAACTGGAACACCAAAGACCTCAGCGCTTGTGGCATGCGTAAACCATTCATCATCGACTATGGCAACTCCGTTTCCGGAACTAAAAATCAAATCGATAAAGCTCTCACCTTTATATGCTTTGCCTAGCCAGTGCGGAAAGGTCATCTCTGACTTGTATCCGGACTTTTCGAATAATTCTAAGATTTCGGCAGCGTCAACTTTCTTGACGAAGAGATCAAGATCCTTCGTATGACGAACGACCCCGGCATACTGCGCTAGCGCGTAGGCACCACCCACGAGGAATGGCGTGTCTGATTGCTTCAGCAAGTTCAGTACGTCTACGTAGAACTGCTGTGTTTGTTGATCTAAAACTATTTTTGAGTGTGACATTCAAGTTTCCTAGCATGACGCAAAATAGATGGTGCCTGGTAAAACTCTGGGTCGAATTCTTCATGCTAATAGATCATTAGTACCGTTCGATGGCAGCTCCGATGCGGTTGGCGAACAACAAAACGATTTCTAAGTCGAGCCGAAAGCGCTGTATTCAGCAATACCATCAATGCGATTAAAACGCTCTTGCAGCACAAAGGACATGTTATGCAAAAGGATAAAGTTAGAATAGCCGCCGTAGGTGATATTCATTGCACGAAAAGCGCCCAGGGTGCCTTTCAGCCGCTCTTCGCCCCAGTTAACGATTACGCCGACATTTTGCTATTATGCGGCGATTTAACCGACTACGGGACCGTAGAAGAGGCACAAGTGTTCGTCAAAGAATTTTCGGTAGTGAAGATTCCGATGGTCGCTGTATTGGGAAATCACGATCATGAAACCGGACAGCAAGATGAGGTCCGAAAGGTTCTGGTTGAAGGTGGTATCACCGTCCTTGATGGCGAGTCCTGCGAAATACACGGCATTGGCTTAGCTGGCGTCAAAGGTTTCGTCGGAGGCTTCGGCAAACATACTCTTGGTGCATGGGGCGAAAGTGGTATCAAAGTCCTAGTGAGAGAAGCTCTCGACGAAGCCCTGAAGTTGGAGTCCGCACTTGCCCGTCTTCGAACTCAACATCGAATCGTCATGCTCCACTATTCACCAATAATGGCCACGGTCGTCGGCGAACCGGAAGCGATCTTTCCATTTCTCGGCTCCAGTCGCTTGGAAGAGCCGTTGCTGCGCCACGAAGTCACTGCCGTTTTCCATGGACATGCACACAGGGGCACGCTAGAGGGTACGACAATCGCAGGCACCCCTGTATACAACGTCGCCATGCCTCTGTTGCGGAGCAACTTTCCAAACAGTCCGCCTTTTCGGATTATCGAACTGGCTATCACTCCGGATGTCGCGCCGCCACTACGGCCTCAGACGGTGGCATAGAGTTTCAAACCCAAATCTGCGTGCCACAGCTGGCGATATCACTATCGCAAAAATCTTGCGCACCGAATGCGAAACCATATTCAGTACTGATACCAGATATGAGTTTCTCCAGTTTCAATATTCGGAACACAGTCTATGCCGCAGCCCAATTTCGAATATTTTCAATCAACCGCGATTGGATCGGGTTCGCAACCAGCCCTTGTAATTCAAGAAAACCAGCACAGCAAGAGTAACGGCGATCATCAGAAAAATAGCGAATGGATAACCGTAATACATTTCCAGTTCTGGCATGTTAAATGGTGACGTGCGCGAGTTGAAATTCATTCCATAAATTCCGGCAATAAGAGTTGGAGGAATGAACAGCGTAGTAATCAGAGTGAGAGATTTCATTACCTCGTTCAATCTGTTGCTCGCCCTTGTGTAGTGAACTTCCATCAGCGCAGAACAAACTTCCCGATACATCTCCAGTAGATCGATTATACGAATCGAGTGGTCATGGCAATCGCGCAGATACAATCTTGTGGTATCACTCATCAACGGAATCGTATCGCGAATCAGTGTGTTCAAAAGTTCTCTTGCCGGCCATATCGCTCGCCTCAAGGACAGCACGTCACGGCGGATCTGATACATTTCTGAAGGAGTATCTTCCTCGAATTTTTCAAGCACATTGTCTTCCATCTCATCGATGCGGTTGGCAATGGAAGCGAGCAGCGGAAAGTAACTATCGACGACGGCATCAATGATGGCGTACATCAGATAATCAGCGCGTTCCTGACGAATCCGGCCGCGCCCTCTTCGAATTTTCTCGCGCACTGGATCGAGACAATCTTTCGGGACTTCCCTAAAAGTCAAAACGAAATTTTTACCTAGGAATAAGCTAAGCTGCTCAGTTTCAACTTCGTTTTTATCAATCAACATCCGAGTTACTACAAAAAGATGTTCTTCGTATTCTTCAACTTTTGAACGCTGGTGCACGTTGACAATGTCATCAACAACCAGCTCGTGCAGTGAAAAAATCTTGGCGAATTTTTCAATAACTAACCTTGCTTGCGGTCCTTGAACCACCGGGTCAACGTTAACCCATGTCACTGGCCAATTGGCAAAGTACACGATCAACTCGCTCAGGTCAGTTATGTCTTTCTCGATGAAACCGTCAGGTCCATAGGCCATCACATGAACGACCGGAGAAACGCCTGGAATCGGATGCTCGCCACTGGTGAGCGAAGCCAGCCCCGGCATATTGAATTCTGCCGTGATCCGCTCTTGCCTTCTGCGCTGGCGCGGCGTTTCATTAGTCATGTCAAGGACCTCCAGAGCGGCTAATTCTACCAGACGCCACTGGGGGGCTATTTTATTTGATCGAGTCGTCTGACGTATGAACAGCGTTGAATATGCCGAGGGTTTACAGCGGACACTTGTCAAGCGAGCACAACAACAGACGTCATTGACGACTCGAACTTTCAAAACCGCTAAGAATTGCGGCACATTTTTCAAACTAAAAAATGACACCGCATCGTCCGGCTATGCCATCAGATACGGTGCCATCAAGCCCTGGTGGAAACAGACTTACTCGGTTTTTGTCTCAGTAGTGGTAGTCTGCGTCGTCTTAGTGATACCATCGCTGGACTTTACCGTCCGTTGATAAATAGCAATTCGTTTCTTTTCCGGATTCGAAACGATGACCATTGGCTTGAACACAACTTCTGCGACAGCAACGTTGTTCAATTCGCCTCTTACACGACTGGCAATAGCATCGAGGCTAGCGCCGACATCAAGAGATTCCTGGAATGACAAAACGCTGCCGGAAGCGACTTTGGCATCAAGATCAGAACGAGCAGTCGTCAACTCGGCTGACAAAGCATCAAACTTATCTCCACTGATATGGTTCAGAGCTTTTTCAGCGATTAGAAGATTTTGCAAGTCGACTAGCCGATTGTAGAGCGAAGCGGCAGCAATCGAATCGCCACGTTCTTTGATTACAACAATTTTGTCGCCGGTTACTTCGTGAACGACCTTGCCATCAGGACCATACACCACACCGACGATATTGCCTGATGTATCGAGAATGTTGCCGGCAGCATCAAGAGCACAGCCAGTGTTCGTCTCAACAAATTTCACGACGTCGCCGTTTAACGAAACCGGCACTGCGATGGTATCAGCGTTCGCTTGAGCGCAAATACCCAGTGACGCAGCAAAAGCAAATGATATTGCCACTAATCCGCTACGAAGCTTTATCGTTTTCATTATCCTCTCCTTTTATAGTGTCTCGGCTGCATCAGCGGTGAAGATTCG
>CAZRMH010000122.1:0-19496 GCA_964600935.1 uncultured Candidatus Obscuribacterales bacterium | reverse complement strand
GCAGTACATGTCGCCGGTGGTATGCAAACTATCCGGTTTGCCCGCAAAAAAAGTGATGCCGTTTATTGGTGTTAGCGAAATGATTGTCGGAGTTGCAGTTGCTGCCGAACCAAAGATTGGTGTGTTACTTATTGTTGGTATGCTGAGCGGTATCTCGATAAACTTGATGACAATTCCAGGACAGTTACACATCATTTTTCTGGATTTGAGCCTCGCTATCTGTGCGCTCGCTTATTACACGTTGCTACCCAATCCCATACTTACAGACCGCCGGTAGAACGGTACAACTGTTTACGAAGACTGTTCTAAAAGCCGCTGAAAAACGATTCTTTCCTCAGGCCCCCTATCGAACCGGTCCGTAACTACTCGAATATATTTACTGAACTTGCTATCTTCCAAACTGGAATAGTTTCAGGAAGTAGATACCGTGGCGAAGTCAAAAAGAGATGCAAAAAAGGCTCCGGCAAAAACAGCAGGAAAGCCGTCGCCAGCCGCAGCGCAAGCACTCAACAAACCTCCTCAACCAGACAACCGTAAAACAGATCAACTGCAAGCATTCGTCGATTCACCTAACGACACTTTTCTGACATCGAATCAGGGAGTCCGAGTCAATGACGATCAAAACACGTTGAAGGCAGGTTTACGAGGTCCTTCGCTTCTTGAAGATCAGTTGATGCGTGAAAAAATCATGCACTTCGATCACGAGAGAATTCCAGAGCGAGTTGTTCACGCTCGCGGCTCTGGAGCGCACGGAACATTCGTCGCCAATGGCGCCGGAAGTAAATATTGCGTCGCAGATTTCCTCAACGCAGATGTTGAAACTCCTGTGTTTGTGCGGTTCTCAACAGTCGCTGGTTCGCGTGGCTCAACAGATCTTGCTCGCGATGTTCGTGGATTCGCAACTAAGTTTTATACAGAAGAAGGGATTTTCGATCTAGTCGGCAATAACATGCCGGTATTTTTCATTCAAGACGCAATTAAATTTCCGGATTTGATTCACGCCGTTAAACCAGAACCCCACAATGAAATTCCGCAAGCGCAATCTGCGCACGATACGTTTTGGGACTTCATCTCACTGGCACCAGAATCGATGCACATGATCATGTGGTTGATGTCTGATCGAGCAATTCCAAGAAGTTATCGAATGATGGAGGGCTTTGGTGTCCACACCTTCCGCTTTATCGATGAGAAAGGACAATCTCGATTTGTAAAATTCCACTGGAAACCCGTACTTGGAGTACATTCCGTACTCTGGGACGAAGCTGTAAAAATTTCAGGCAAAGATCCTGATTTCCATAGAAGAGATCTTTGGGACGCAATCGAAAACGGTCAGTATCCTGAATTTGAACTGGGCGTCCAGGTGATCGAATCAGAAGATGAGATTGTTCACGGAATCGATTTACTTGATCCAACCAAGCTAATTCCTGAAGAATTAGTTCCGGTGGAAATAGTTGGAAAAATGACTCTCAATCGTAATCCTGATAATTTCTTCGCTGAAACTGAGCAGGTGGCGTATTGCATAAGTCACATTGTTCCGGGAATTGACTTCACCAACGATCCTTTACTTCAAGGACGTCTGTTCTCATATCCAGACACACAGTTAAAGCGCCTAGGTGGTCCTAATTTCCACGAGATTCCAATTAACAAATCGCTAGCGCCCGTTCGCAACAATCAACGCGATGGTCACATGCGACAGACAATTAATCCAGGTCGTGTCAGCTATGGTCCTAACACCATTGGTGGTGGCGCACCGTTTCAAGCGATGTCACTGGAAGGCGGTTTCGTGAGCCATGCTCAAGAATTGAACGGACCTAAAATTCGCGGGCGCAGTGAGAGTTTCTTCGACCACTTCAGTCAAGCGACGTTGTTTTACAACAGTCAAACAACAATTGAAAAGCAGCACATCGTCGAAGCTCTCCGGTTCGAATTACTTAAATGCGAATCTCCAGTGATTCGCGAAGGAATCGTAGCGCTTCTCGAAAGAGTTGATCTGTCCCTTGCAGAGGGAGTTGCAGAAGGGCTAGGGATAACAATCCCAGCAGAACCTAATGATCCACAAAATCAAATAGTCCCGGCAGATGCTGATGCAGAAGAATACAGATCACTTGAAGGAATTGAGCAAGAAGTCCCTTCATCAGATGCGCTCAGCATTCTGAAAAACGTGGTGCCGTTAATTGCGACGAAGAAGGTCGCCGTCTTAATAGGCGACGGATTCGATGCAAAGTCGACAGAAAGTATTTTACAGGCCCTCATAAAAGCGGGCGCAGCACCGAAAATTGTCGGTCCACATGGTGGCGTATTGATAGGCTCAGATGATAGCGAAATGCAAGTTGACTTCCAAATCAAGACCGTTGGTTCGGTATTGTTCGACGCCGTAGTGATGGGCGGAGGAGTTAAAAGCTTTGAGAAGCTCGCGGTGGAGGCCTGCGCGACTTTGTTTATAAACGAATCGTACAAACATCTAAAACCAATCGGTGCGCTGGGCGAAGGGAAAGCATTCGTCTCAGATTGCCTCAGTCAAACGAAGCTGACGAAAGAGCCGATCGAAAAACTACTCAGTAGTGACAACGGCATTGCCTGCAGTGATGACACGAAAGACGCATCCCAAGTCGCGAAATCTTTCCTGGAGCTATTAGCTAACGGTCGACAATGGACTCGACTTGGAGCCGACCTTATTCCAGTTTAGACCTCACAGCATCGCGAACAAACAATAATAAAACGACAGGCGGCATCGCGCCGGTGAAAACTTTTCCGTGGTGACCTTAAACACGCAGGTCTGGATTGCAGCGAGCAATGCGGAGTAAACTGGAAACCTCGAAATGATTCAGACCGCTGTTCGTTCTCGGCAGCGTGGGTCCTAAAGGTCCCACGCTGCTAAATCCAATACTTCTGTCGAATCTAAATTCAATATATTTAGTTCTGCCAACATCGCTTGTTGGCGCTCTTGAACCGTTTTAAACTTCGCATTTAATTCTGGCGATAACGCCGAAGTCTCAACCAGTTTATACAATTCAGACAAGCGGGATTCGCACTGCACAAGCCAGGACAACATCAATCGTTCCGGCACGTTTTTTCGATTCATCAAGCTTGCGATTAGCTCCGGAACTTCGACTTCGTCACCCGGACTGTATCGCAAGGCCTTACAGATATCTCGAATTTGATGCTGATTGGCAACGTGAATAGCGACGAGTCGATCTAGGTAGAACGACGTCCGCTGATGATTACAACGATCTATGATTTCGGTGACTGACCTGGTGGCAAGAATTTCTGCCCGATAGGTCTGTCCAAGCAAAACAAGCGCTTTCTGATCCATTTCTCAAATACGGGTAACCGTCCCGCAAGGTTGAAGGCGAGTATACGCGGTTTCTCTGTTTACTATATCGTGATTGCGTGAGCTGCTAATCTTCTTTGTGTTTCGCACAAGAAGTGCTCACTAGAGACTGGACATTTTCACTTTAGGTTCTCGGTTCCAAATTCGTAATTTTCTACAGCTGTCTATGAATGACGACGCATCATCAGACTTTTCTATTTGAACAACTCCTTCTTCAGGACCCGTCAAACCAGCCTTAGTCAACAGTGCAGATGCACCATCGTTGAAACCAATAAACTTGAGGTGAGCATACGCATCAGCGACGAAATCCTTAGCGGCAGCATCGGTAGACAACTTTTTAGCGCCCTCAGGTGACAGCAAAACTGCAACTGCGTCGAACAATACCGAAGGTCCACCGCCGACCTTATGATCAGCGTTTATGTGACTGCCGTCACTGGCATCAACACCTGCAATTGCTGGGGCAATTATAGCGACCTCGGCACCTTCTCTGGTGGCAGCCGCTTTTAGCCCAGCGAGAAGTTTTGCATCGACGCCATCAGAAACCAAGATGCCGAGCGTTCGACCTTTGAAACTTTCAGGACCATTTTTCAAGATACTCAACTCCGGTGATTCCGGTAGATCTCTTTTTGTCGGACGTGCTGCAGTAAGAGCTGGTGGCATATCTTTAAAACCGAGACCATCAGCCACTTTTTGAGCAAGCTTATCGTCAATATTTCGCAAGTGTCCGACCATTCGTTCTCTAACTTGAACCTTATCAACTTTCGAAAGTTCGAAAATCAACGCATCAGCAATGTGACCTTGCTCCACAGGAGTTTGACTTATGAAGAACTGTCGAGCCTGGCTATAGTGATCCGCAAAGGTTGCCGATCGTTCTCTTACTTTTGCTCCACTGAGCACCGCCGGAAATGAAGTGAAACCTCTAGCGGGATTCTCGCGAGGACCGCCAAACGAGTTAGGCTCATAATTCACACTACCCTTCGGATTCACCATCGCCATGTGACCGTCTTGTTGGAAGTTCATCACAGGACACTTTGGTGCGTTGATTGGCAATTGGGTGAAATTAGTTGATCCGAGTCTCGACAATTGTGTATCGAGATAGGAGAAGTTTCGAATTTGCAAAAGTGGATCATCAGAGAAATCGACACCCGGCACAATATTCGATGTGCAAAATGCAACTTGTTCAGTTTCCGCAAAGAAATTATCGACCGTGCGATCCAGCACCAGACGACCAACCTTGCGGATTGGAACGAGCTCCTCAGGGATATCTTTGGTGGCATCGAGGACATCGAAATCAAATTTCTTAGCGAAGTCTTCGTCAAACAATTGCATGCCGAGTTCCCATTCAGGATAATTTCCAGCTTTAATAGAATTCCAAAGATCGCGCCTGTGGAAATCCGGATCGGCTCCGTTAATTTTTACAGCCTCATTCCAGAGTACTGATTGCAAACCTTGTTTTGGCTTCCAGTGAAATTTGACGAAAGTACTCTTGCCTTCGGCGTTCACGAGTCTATAAGTATGCACACCAAATCCTTCCATAAAGCGAAAGGAACGAGGAATTGCTCTGTCCGACATTACCCACATGATCATGTGCATCGACTCAGGCGAGAGTGAAATAAAGTCCCAGAAATTTGTATGTGCGCTAGCAGCCTGTGGAAATCCAGTGTCCGGCTCATCTTTCACCGAGTGAACCAGGTCAGGAAACTTCATGCCATCCTGAATAAAGAAAACCGGAATGTTATTTCCGACTAGATCCCAGTTGCCTTCTTTAGTGTAGAACTTAACTGCAAAACCTCGAACATCACGCGCTAAATCCGCCGAACCTTTGTTGCCTGCGACCGTCGAGAAGCGCACGAAAACTGGCGTTTTTTCGCCAGCGCGTTGGAACAGGTCAGCTTTCGTCACATCAGAGATTGGTTTATATGTTTCAAAAAATCCATGAGCACCAAAGCCACGCGCATGGACAACGCGCTCCGGAATTCGCTCGTGGTCGAAATGGAAGATTTTTTCTCGCAAGGCAAAATCTTCAAGCAAAGCTGGTCCACGCGGTGTAACTCGCAAAGTATTTTGATCATCGGACATTGGAATACCTTGCTGCGTTGTCATCGTTGGCAAATCACCACCGGCTTGTTGATGATTTTCTCCACCGGAAGCAGATCGATTTTGCGATACTTGACCTCGGGCCAACGTGCCTTTGTCATCAGGTTTATTAGGAGAGTCATCTACCTTCGCAGCCCACGAAGGACCACTCACGATGCTCATTGACGTGGCCAGTAGACAGTTAAATAAAAGTCGGCTAGCAGCTGGGCTAATGAATGGAAGCATTTTCATAATGCTGTTAACTCCTCGTCAAACAGGTTGTGGATACATGATTTAGGCGGGCTAGTGGAATTAATTGGAACTTTCGAACAAGTTGGTGAAAAGCTTCACGTAGAAACTGCTAAGCGAAATCAAATCAAAGTGCTTCGCTGGCGTGAAGGCTGAGATTCAGTTTCGACTCTCGTTATTTTTTTCGACTTGAGAGTCGGCGGCCACCGTCAACAATGATGGCGATAGCGAACTTTGACTCTCTCTACCGGTGACACTCTGGGTTCCACTTCCGTCTCCCTCGGTGCCAGGTAAAAAAGTGGTGATAGTCTGAAGAATAGTCGAAGTCAAACCGGGGAGAACACCGTTGAGCTTACTCAGCACCTGCGCCTGCAGTGTGATAATCAACTCCGGATCACCACGTCGACAGGCCTCGACAATTTCGTTTGCGGCGTCATCACCACTGGTGCTAAAAAATGGCAAAGCATTTCCGATGCTAAACCAGGCATACTCTTTTTTGTTCTGCCCTTTGAACAATGCATTGACATGACTGCCGGTCCGCATCAATCCAGGACATACGGTGGTGACAAAAATGTTCTCTTTCCGCAGTTCGCTGGTTATACCTTCAGAAAATCCTCGAAGAGCAAACTTACTAACGCAGTATGGAAGCAAATGCGGCACACTGACATTGCCACCGACAGAGGCAATGTTTACGATGCGACCAGATCTATTTTCGCGCATCGATGGGAGGACAGCCTCAGTGAGAAACATCGGTCCCCAAAAGTGAGTATCGATCGCATTTTTATAATCTGAGTTCGTCATCGAGTCCATTGGACCAACCTGAATGACCCCTGCATTGTTAATCAATACGTCGATGCGACCAAAGTGCCGAAGCGCATAATCGACTGCGGCCTTAACCTGATCTTCGTCGGTGACGTCGCATTGTTTCGATGTGACGGCGACGCCAAGCTGCGAAAGTTCCTCGCAAGCAATTTGCAACTCAGCTTCATCTCGAGCCAGTAAAACGAGCTTAGCGCCTTCACGGCCCAAACGTCTCGCCATCAGCAATCCGAGCCCTCTAGAGCCTCCGCTGATTACAACAACCTTGTCAGAAAATTTAAATGTGGTCGCCTTCGTAGCAGCTCTAACGGCTGCGAATACGAGCAGACCCGCGGCAATGCCGAACGCCTTTCCCGGTAATGTTTTATACAAGCCAAACTCCTTTGTTTGTCTTCCGACAAAGCCGCGCAGTGCGCGTGACAGTAGTTGTGTCCGCGCAATTACAAAAAACATAGCACGCTCACTATCAGATAGGTAGCACTTTCTCAGTCGATGCATGCTGGCCTAGAGGTAAGTGAAATACTTTAGCGTCACGTAGAATAAAACCAATTTCCGTGATCACTGGGCATCATATGCAGTGGCATTCAGTTCGGCTTTCGATTCGATTTTAGACTCAGCAAAAGGGAGGAAGCCATAACACGTCAAAATGTAGGCGAGGATTATGCGCTCCGAAACCATTTCATCAAAACAGTTGCTGCCTAAACCAGTGGCTCGTTTTTCATAAGATGAGTTATGAAGCCTTCTTATCTTGCACCGCTGACTGAGCGGACTTAGCAAGCTCTTCATATTGATTTCTCAATTCGTCCAATTCTTCTTGTGACTTTTCTTCCAAGTCCATCACTTCATTGCCAGCAGCATCCAGAGCTCTAACAATTTCGTCCAACTTTAACTGCACTGCGGCGCTGTCCCTATTCTGGGTGTTCTGAATTAGAAAGACCATCAAGAAAGTAATAATAGTAGTGCCAGTGTTGATAACTAACTGCCAGGTATCATTGAATTGAAAAATCGGCCCCGTAATCAACCAGACTAGAATTATGCAAACAGCAAGCACAAACGTAGCTGGAGAGCCGCTCTTGCTGGCTACCTGCTTAGCGATTTTTCCAAATAGATCCGATTTGCCACTCGAACCTTTGTGCTGAGGTTTTTCGTCACCGTCGGTTCCCGTGCCACTCACGGCCACGTCCTTGCGATTGTCGCGT
This sequence comes from uncultured Candidatus Obscuribacterales bacterium, assembly GCA_964600935.1. Lineage (GTDB taxonomy): Bacteria > Cyanobacteriota > Vampirovibrionia > Obscuribacterales > Obscuribacteraceae > JADYXR01. Next base: position 11,822 of record CAZRMH010000122.1, on the reverse strand, counting down.
TTATCAGCGCTCATTTTGAAACCTCAATTTTTACTCAGTCGCTTTGAGCGCGATGTAGCACTAGATGCAGTAACCCCTGCCGGAATGGCGGTTTCTCGCACAAGTTGATCACACATTTATGAGATAGCGATAATGAGAACCAGTAATTGAGAGACAACGGTTAATTTATTGCGATATTTTCCGAACGGTTATCAAGCCCGACACCAAGCATTCTTCGGGGATCTTAAGTGGATGCGAGATGCTATCCTCAGTGGATTCTAAGGACAATCCAAGAGATACGCTGTACACTCTAAAGATTCCAGTAAAATTAGTTACTGCTAATCGCTCTTCGCTAAGAGGAAACCATCGTGACCTATTCGGATGATGATTACCCACCGTTCGCCGGAGACCAGACCGGACAACTACTGGCGGAGCCAGATATTGTGGCACTATCACCGGTGACAAGTGCTCGCGTTGTCGAGACACAGTCGGGTTACCTCGTGGTGCTGAAAAAAGTAGACGATCGTTTATCGCTTTCGGTGAAAAGAAGAATTGGCACACCGCCCTCCAGCCAAGTGATGTTGACACCTGATGAGTCCGTGCAGCTCTCTAGAGTCTTAACAGATTCGGTTGAGACACTTGGTGAAGTGAGAGGCGACTATCTTGTCCGAGAACTCGCCGCGCGCACCGCAAGACCTTCGGCACCTGCACAAGCAGACGACGAACTGAGTTCCATCTATGGTGACGCGGATAATGGCGAAGATGGAAAACTTGATTGGGACGAAATTAAACAACCATGGCGCAAACGCAAGTCTAAACAATCATCCCAAGAAATAGAGAATGCAAGTTTCGATCTCAAAGAAAAACCTGCGCGCTCACTGCCAATTAAAAATATTTTGATCGGTACAGGCGTGACTGCTGCCGTCGCCTTAGTGATAGTAGCGGTCGGCTGGGTTGGTACCACATTCGGTGGTTCGTCGAAAGCCGGTTCGGCCGTACAGACTGACGCCACACAGAAAGCCACGACAGATCCGATGGCACCAGATAACGTAGATCGTTTCGTTCGCAATTTCGTGGCAAACATGCTCGACTTCAATCCACGGACCTATAGATCATCACAAATCCAGGCCATGGCTGTTATGAAGCCGCGCTTGATGGAGCGGTATTGGCAAGAGACTTCGTTCCCTCTATCAAAATCAAAATTGAGAGCTCAACATAGAGACCAAACCTTGATCATCAATAAGGTGTTACAGCAACCGAAGAGCAGCGTCACGACAGACGTAGAGATGGCTGCCGATCTGAGCACTCCCGGTCAAGCCGAACCAACGTCCGTTCGACTTGAAATTGATCTTGGTCTCAATCAAGACGGTGACTTAATCGTCACCGATATAAAAGATTCGTCGGGCAAGGCAGATGCGGAAGCAAAGGCCGCTGAGTCGCGAACTTTAAACACAAACAGTTCAGAAAACTCAACGACCGAAGACTCTAACGCGGAATAAAGCGGCCTCACTTGAGCGCCCTCGTGTGCAACTAATCTGAGTGTCGCCCCAAACACCGCATTTTTGCGCAAGGCGCAGGGATTCGACACGTGTGTGCTACACACACAGAAGCCACAAGAAACAGAACGTGATCAGGAGTAGGGCTCTTGCGGCTTTAGTTCTTGGTGGCGCGACATGGCTTTGGGATTGGGCTGATCATGCACTGGACATCGTTAAAACACATACCAGGCTCAAACATTGTTAGCTGGCTCAGCCCAGTTGGCACCTCGATGCGCCTGGTACCAGACATGTTCAGCATCAACGCATTCCGTGCTCTGAGGTTGGATGAACTGCGAAAACATTGCTTATGGATGGGTCTGCAGTCATTTCACTTTGTAAGTCTATCTGCTGCAATCGTCTCTATATGCCTCACGATTCAATGCGTAATTGAACTGCAAAAGTATCAGGCGCAAGACCTTGCCGGTGCGGTCATATCGATTGGTCTGCTTCGAGAAATTGGGCCACTGACAATCAGCATGGCCTGGTGTGCGATGGTGGCGGCGCGAGTAAGCGAAGACGCAAAACGATACTACCTGCGATACCGCTCAGATTGCACTTTTGCTAGTGATTTCGTTTTGCCCCGATATATCTCCGCAGTGGCGATGTCAATTCCGCTGAGCGCTTATGGTCTGCTCTTCGGCTTCATAACAGGAGCACTGTTCGCGCCCCTGATCGGCGTTAACTCGACGACAGATTTTCTCGGCTCCGCACGCGAAGCTATTCATGATAAAGACATCGCCGTTTACTTTATAAAATTGGCGTTTGTGAATCCATCGGTTGCAGTTTTCGCGGGCAGCGTCGCAGGAATGCGAGCGAAGGATGTGAATCAATCAGTTTCTGCCGACGCTGTGAGCGCGTGTTTTCTAACCTGCTTTACCCTGAACCTCGCTGTCACAACCGCTGCATACCTCACTGGAGAGCCGACGATATGACCGCCAGTCTAAAAGACGGAAGAGAAACTTCAATCACTGAAGAGAAAGCGCCTAGCTTCGACGGTGCCCTCGGTGTCTTTGGAACCCTTGCGATGATTCTTTTACTGTGGGGATTTTGCTGGCTGAAAAGCTATTCCTCATTTAGAATTCCTCAATATGTACACGTGATGTTTCACGAGGTCGCGGGATTGTCGAACAATGCAGGCGTCTTCGTGGACGGAGTGAGAGTTGGAATCGTTGACAAAATCGAATGGCAATCAAGAAAGAACGTCACGGTCACCATCCGAATAAACTCGGAACGAGTAAACATACCAGAAGGATCCAGGTTCGTAATTTTGACAAATGGAATCGTCGGGGCGAAATACGTGGAAATCGTTTTGCCACCACAATCTAGTGGTCAGACAGCCAAGTTGATCGACGAGAAAGAAATTGTGATGGGTGACGATCCAGTCAGACCGGAGCTCGCGGTGAACAACATTGCAATCGGATTGAGCGATATCGATTTTCCTGAACTGAGAAAAACGGTTTCGGAAGACCACGAACGATTGGTCGGTGCCACGGATCAAATCCACACACTGGTAAACAAAACATTCCCATTGATAGACCAAACGCTTCCTCTCGAGAAGAAGGCCGATAAGCTAGCTGATGACCTCATCATCATTACGAAGAAACTCTCGAAAATTGTGGACAATCCGAATTTCTCCGGAGATCTCAAGGAAACCGCCGTACAACTTCGCGAAACAATGGAGCACGTTCAGGAGGTCGTAAAGCAAGTTAACACGACGCTGTCGGATAAAACGTTCCGGAACGATATCTACGTCACTCTGGAACAGTTGAATCAAGCTTCTGCAAGCATGGAGAAGTCTATGCAAGTCGTCCAATCGATGAGCGCAGACGGACAGCTTCGCGGCGACCTGAAGCAGATGCTGCGAGACGCGCGACTAGCGATGACGAAAGTGGACAAAATTGTTTCTGATCCTGAGTTTGGCCTAGATATCAAAAAGACATTGGTCAAAACTCGCGCCGCAGTCGACCATATGGATACGGTTTCTCAACAGATGAATCAGATACTCAACAAACGCTCTCCGCTTCTGCACATGCTAATTGGACGTCCAGGAAAATTGAAGAAGGGCGAACTACCAATGACTAAAGCTGACGCAGAAGAATTGAAGAAGAAAAAACAAGAGAACGAAAAATCAGCAAAACTCGAAAAGAATGTGAGTACGGAAACTCCGGTCAAATTGCCGCTTGCCGTTGAAATTCCTCAATCGCCCAAAATAACAGGTACTGACTCCGCAGCGTCTGAACCCGTAATCGAAATTGAAACAAAATCTGAAACAGAGATTCAAACACAAAAAAACTGATGACACTAGTTGTGGTGCGTGAGCCGCAAAAAAAGTTGCGTGACTCCGGATTTTAGTTCGCGAAATTCACCGGATAACACAAAAGGACAGCTTAGCTGTCCTTTATACATTTTATATGTAGCAATCAGCTGATTGCGTTGCAGCGCAGTGTTCTACCTTCCGTCGAAGTTTCCATAATAGCTATCGCTTTTTTGGACCTTTCCATCTTGCCCATGCAAGTAATAACCGGAGCGATGTTCTTTTGCGACGCGTCGTCCATAACCTTCAGCATCGGACTTCGTGGCAAAGAAGGCATCATCCTTCTCTCTCTCGGACTGAACTACCCACTTATCGCCTTTAGGCAAAACATGTATCTCTTTATTCATCAAGCAACCTCCACCCGCCTCGCAACAAATACCTTCTGCGCGCGACAAGCCGTTTCGATTTCATTTCTGTTATTGATATTTTAGAGATTCTGCTGATAGTAGACAAGTACTTTCATTGAAGTAATTCTCTTAGTTAACCGAAATCATTGGCCCGTGGCGTAATTGCAGTTTAAGTAATGCGAACGTTTGATACGCTTCCATAACAATTGTGTCGAAGCTGATCACACCCGTATCAAATTTTCTTCGATTGAGAATTCGGCGGCGACGAGTAACGCATCCAGCGGTTACCAAAACAATTCGAAACAAAAGCGCGCAACACTGATGTGGCGCGCTTTCGTTTGGAATATGACGATGGCTAATACATTAGGTCGGCCAATCGCATATATCACTCGCACAGAAGCACTATTTTCGTTTGGTGCTTCCAGATGTTTTGGACTTGGTTACTTTCTTAGTAGCAGTCTTTTTGGTTGCCGCTTTTTTGGTTGCCGGTTTCTTAGATGAAGCTTTAGGAGACGCTTTTTTCGTTGAAGCAATCTTCTTAGAGCCAGTCGCTGATGACGGTTTCTTCTTGCTGGTGGCATTGCTGGATGCGTTCTTACTCGCAGGTTTCTTTTTCGCTGTGGTCTTAGCAGGTGCTTTTTTGCCAGTCGTCTTAGCGGCGGACTTTTTAGTTCCAGCTCCTGATTTCTTAGCTCCTGGTTTTGCCGACGCGGATTTTTTAGTGTTAGCCCTGGCGCCGCCAGAACTTGCACTAGTCTTGCTTTTTGCAGCTACGCGTGGGCGAGTCGGTCTTTTGCGAGCAGGTGCTTTACGATGTTGCATTGCCTCGGATTGAAGGGGTTCAACGGATTCTAAATCAGCATACTCTTCCTGCAGCTCTAATTTTCGTGCTGTCATTCGTTCGGCCAACTCGGCGAAATCGTAATCGAGTTCCTTCATTTCGGGGAACGCTTCTTCTTCCTCTTCTTTGATGTGATGCTTAACTAATTCAGCAAGGACAGTGAATTTCGCATCAAATTTTTCATCGTCGGCGCTCATGCCTTTCATTTCGGTGATCACGAAATCAACGACACGGTGCTCTTCTTCCGCTTCTTTTTCCAGATCTTCGTCAGCCTGTTTCATCAGCGGATAAACCAGCTCTTCTTCAAGTTTTGTATGAACTACAAGCGACAGAACCGTGTCGACGAAGAGATCATATTTTTCGCTCTTATCGTTTGATTTCTCAAAGGCCTCGAAGTTCTTCTTCACATGCTTGTGATCTTCAATCAACATCTCGAACGGGTCTTTAGCAGTTACGCTTTTAACTTCGGTTTCGGTTTCGTTCTCGTTTTCACTTTTCATATTTTTCATCACCGTATTTTTCGCGAACTCCAGTAGATTAAGGTTTTTCATAAACTCCTCCGTAAGTTCAGTCACTTAAACAACCGAACATTAATAAGCATGTGTCTTCAATCAACAACACGTTTCAATTCTTAAACTCATCAAGCCTGTAACCACATATGGTGCTGTACTGTAACTTTGAGAAACGCACTTTCCGCTAGGTAACCTGCTATCTCGTCATAAAATAGGTTTGATTACCTTATGACTCATCAAAAACTAGATAGCATAATCGGCATTCGATCATGCTTGGAATTTACACCCGAACGCGTTGTCGATGACGACGGGAAATCAATTTGCAATAGTCACTGACGAGACACGGAGTGGGCGCCAGATGATTTACCTAAATCTCGTGATTCAACCGCTCGATAGCGGATTAGCGTGCATCAATCAAAGCCTTAAGGGCAAGGGCAGCATCAGTTCCTTCGGTAAGCTTGAAGTAATAGTCAATACAACTGGAGGCCTCGGCTTTTCTTCCGAGATTATACAGAAGGCGAGCTTTTCCAAACCATGGAGAATCAAACGAATCAGCCAGATCAATAGCCCGGTCAAACGATTCCAACGCGTCTTCATTGCGTTTCATTTTCGCAAGAATTTCAGCACGATTATTCCATGCCTCCGGTATATCATCTTCGCGTTCGATCGCTTGATCGACCGTAGCTAATGCATCTTCCAGTTTTCCAGCTAATGCCAGCACGATTGAAAATTCTACAAGTACCCATGATTGATCTAGTGGCTCAAGCTCATCGAACATCTCAATAGCCTTTTTGGTATCACCGAGATGCGCATAACAAACAGCTGCACCTAATAACGCTTTAAAATCAGTCGGTTCGATTTGCAATGCGTTGGCGTAGCTCGCCAGCGCCTCCTTGAAATTTTCCAACGCTCGAAAACTATTTCCACGATTAGTCCACGCCATCGAGTCATTAGGATCAACTTCCAGCGCGATATCGTATGATTGAATTGCGCGCGAGTGGTGCCCCATATCGTCCAGTAATCGTCCACGATTGATCCAGGCATCACACATGGTTGGATCGATCTTTAAAGCCTTCTCGAATGCGTCAATTGCATCTTCAAATTGATTAAGCTTTTGCAGCGCGTTGCCCATGTTATACAAAGGCAGTGGCGCGCGTTCACCAGCGTTTTGAGCGGAGCGGGCGTAGCAGTCGACGGCTTGCTTCAACTCGCCTTTTTCAGCCATGATTGTGCCTTTGCAAAACCAGGCCTCGGCGTTGTCAGGCTCTATCTCGAGAGCTTCGTCCCAGCACTGTAAAGCTCTGCTCTGGTCGCCCTCAGCCATGGCAAGGTGGGCCTTTTCAATAATGCTCGCGGCACTGGTCATGTTCAACTCCTTGCAACACGGCTACCAAATTCAAGTAGTGATTATAAACGGTTAGACTCTAACACGCTCCGGTCCTGTTTTAACCGCTCTGCCATTCGATACCATACTCAGTATCACGCCAACCAGAACGACGCTCATGCCGGAATAGCCACTCATGGTGAGCATGAATTCGTGTTCCAGAGCGCAATCCGTAAGCAGCGCAATTACCGGGTGCACAAAAGCCAGTGTCGATGCGAACATCAGCGAAGAATGCCGAAGAACATAGAAGAACGCAGGAAACGCCAGGGCGCTACAAGCAACGGATAGATAAACGAGTGCGTAAGTTGGTGCCGCCGCCGGTGGTGGCCATGGCAGAGCCGGCGCCTCGCAGGGAGCAGCAATCCAGAAGATAATGCTCATCGAGGCAAAGAACATAACTGAACTCTGCAGTGGTTTAACAGTCGTCGCCTTGACTTTCATAACGAAATTCGTCAGTGCGAAAAACAAAGCAGCACCAAGGATAGCCGCCATCGCGACAACATGTTCCGGTGTGACAGTCAAGCGCTCACCGAATATGATACCAATACCAGCCAGTGACAAACAGAACCCGATGATTGTTCCGGCGCTGATTTTCTCGGTTCTAGTGAAAAACGCAATCATCGCCATCATGATTGGTGACGTCGCGCTAAGAACAGATGCTAAGCCGCCGGATATGCTCTTCTCGCCCCAGTAAAGAAGCGCGATTGCTGCTGCATTGAATACACCCGCCAGCAGCAGCCATACCGTTTCCTTTCGATTAACACGACCAAAAGCCTTTGGGAAAATCGGGATCATCGCACCGAGAATCAGTGCAGCCAAGGTGTAGCGCAATGCCGCGCCACCAAATATCGGATAACCGCCCTCGCTCACCGACAAGCGTATCGCGTACCATCCGGTGCCCCAGACCAGCGCACACACAGCATACATAGCGTACAGAGTCAGCCTTGACGGGCGTGGAGTATCGGCAGCGGAAGGCGAAGACATACTCGACCCGCAATTAGAATTCCTCGAACAAACATCAACTTCTGAGCCCGCGTCATTGAGCAAGTACGGATCAATAGCTCCTGTCGAGTCTATGTTCGTGTTTTCGTCGTCAGCATCAGCCGCATGCGCTGAAACTGTCTTGCACGCACTAGCTGCGTACTTTGATCCGCCACGACCGTAGAACGACGAGAGGATAGCGTTTTGGCGATTGTGCGAAGTACGCCTGTTCATAACTAAGAACCAACTGAAAAGCTGATCTGCCTCAGAAGTTATTCCCTGCAGAGCATCGTGCGCCTCGCATTCGGCTCCTATTTAATGTATTGGAGAAACGGCGAACGATCGCCATTGTCCGTCAAACACTCTAAAACCCTACAGCAAATCAATTAAGCCGACGGACGAAGATCCTATTGCCAATGCAATTAAACCATTGGAAGTCAGAACCTAGTGCGTCTTCTCCGCTCGCATCAACTTCAATTCGTTTTCAACCTTTTGGCGAAATCCACTGTCACCGCCCTTTTGCTTGTCGTAAACTTCGATAGTTTTTTCCAAGAAGAACTCGGCGAGATCTAACTTCTGATCCGCCTTCGCTTTCTGCGCCTGGGCATACAATTCAGCGGCACGTTTATCGATGAAACCGTTTCGATGAGGAGATGCATCAACTTTCTTACATTGGTTTACGCGCACAACTTTTCCGTCGGCTCCTGGGGTGACAAGCAACACTTTCTTTCCGTTTGGAAGTGTATGTTTCTTAGTGACGATTCGAGCTTCTACGGAAGCAGTCGTTGACGTGGTGACAGGTGCGACCGGAGTTGGCGTCACGGGCGACATGATCGGCTTACCCATCAGAGGCATCGGCAATGCTCCACCTGGCATCGCAGGGGCCACCGTATCTGGTGCCGCAATCTTTTGGAGATTCTTTTTGACTACGGCAGAATCACCGGTCTGAATAGACTGCGCTAGCGCCGAAGGCAACGACACCATAAACGCCACTAGACCGACCGCGATTCGCGCGACAAGTTTGCATTTGTCTCGAATTTTTCGCAATGCTCTTGGACAGTTGTCGGTCATGACGGTTCCATCAGTTCGTCGGTAGAACTTCATGCACTGCGATGATCCATTTTCCAGAAGAAACGCCTCCGCTTCTCCACGAGTCATATCAGAGATATTAAAAACGGTTTTGCTGCATCCACCGCAGTTTCGCTCGCGCTCGCTGCCTACCATCGACTCCCACGAAACCGTACAAGGGGAGGCTAAATATAAATGATCCAGCAAACTCTCTCTTTGAGTTTTAATCACAGCTTTAACTCCACATAACTTGTCGACTTCTCAAAAAAGACTCATCGTTAGTTACCGCGAAGGTCACTTCTGATTGCCACTGGCGCAGGATTTTTCAGAGCCACCCGAATTTTTCGAGCGCAGAGCGCTAAGTTCTTTCTCGATCGTCGCTCTGAACACCGGATCGCCACTCTTTTGAGAATCGTACATCTCGAGGGCCTTTTCCAGGTAGAACTCGGTGAGTTCGAAGTTTTTGTCGGTCTTCGCCCTTTGTGCTTTTCTATAAAATTCGGAAGCTCGCGTATCCATGAAGCGCCGATGATTTGGCTCGGAACCGACACGCACAACCCTACCATCTTCGTCCGGCGCGACTAACAAAATCTTCTTTCCATCGGGAAGTGTGTGATGTTTAGTGACTATTCGTGCCTTTACCGAAGCCGTGGTAGGTGTTTTGGTATCAGTCGGATTAGCTTCTTTCTTCACCGGAGGTGGTTCAACTGGTCGATAAGAAATTCCACCAGCTGGCATCATGTTTTGTGGAATATTTTTTTGCACCACAGGCGATGCCATCGTATCTTGAATAGTATTCTTGAGAGGAGTGGTATCACCTGTTTGAACAGACTGAGCGAGCGCAGCGGGCAACGCAAGAACGAATGCCACCAAACCAACCGCAATCTGCACAGCCACCTTGCACTGGTCGCGCACTTTTCGCAGAGCACGCGGACAGTCATCTGTCATGATCGTCCCATCAGCGCGGCGATAAAACTTCAAACATTCTGAAGTTCCTTTCGCCAACAAAAGCGCCTCAGCCTCGCGGCGAGTCATGTCAGAGATGTTATAAACCGTGCGGCTACACCCAGTACAGCTCCGCTCACGCTCTGTGCCACTCATCGAATCCCATGGTATCGAACAAGGCGACGCCAGGTAAACGTTATCCAGGAGGTTATCGCGCGTCTTAATCTTCATCATTTCCAATTTCAAGCTAAACTCGCCAACACTTCTACCTTAACGGCCGGCCGCTGGAAATTACACCGGATTTTCCCGAGGTCAGACTTTCCGTAAAGCTCTTAAATCAATCTGCAGGTACAAGCGCGCCTGTTACTTGTTGCCAAGTCACATATTTGTATGCGCTTGGTTTTCTTGCGCCGTTCGTCTTACCAGCTCTGTTTGATGAATTGTCAGCCTGCCCTGCTGGAGCAATGGTGCGGGCAGTAGGATCTAAGATTAAACCGCCGATATGGTGTGCGGTCAGCCGGCTCGATAAGATCGCCCCAGTGAAATCACCAATACCACTGGTAGTGACCTCAGCATTTGGTGCGTAAATCACGCCTTTAAAGGTACCGGAGCCTGTCAACACGATGCTTATGGGCTTATCACCAGAATAGAAGATTTGAAGATTGGATGGACTACCCTGATTTTCAAATTTACTGGAATCAATTTTAATCACATTCGTTTCCGATGGATCGCCATTTGCATCGATATAGATTCTTGTTGGTTGGCCATTACTGAGGTCCGACGAATTAACGATCAGCTTACTTCCAAAGTCATCCGTGTTAATGGACGAAGCACGATAATTCATAGAAGGTATTTGATAATCGAAAACGCCTACGTCATCTGAAGGTGGGACCGGGAATGGTGAGGCATCCTCTGCAGTTGGAACTTGGGTGGGAACGAAAGGCGATTGGAATGTATCATTAATCGCGATGGGAGTTTGGTTTAACCCTTGCCTTGAGCCATTTCCTGCAAGCAAATCAGCGGCTGCGAACACGTTGTCACTCGACCAGTTCATTGTGGGACCGTCGGTACTTAGCAAATTCAATCGATCCACATCAGAATTCGCAGTAATACGGCCAAATATCGAATTAGGTTTACCTGTCACGACCGAAGTCGGCGCACCGCTCGTCGGATTCGTAATAGAAACATCGCCAAACAAGCTTGTCCCGCTCGAAAAACTAGCCAAACCATTAGTCTGGACGTTTGCAGTGAACTTGGAGTTATTGGTATCGGCTTCGACCCATGTGGATACATCTCCAGTCGGCATAATAGCCAGCGACCCGTCTGGGGGTGCACCAAAGTCGACGCTGTAATTAGTTACAACAGCACTTGGAAAAAATGATTGATTGCTCGGTGGAGCCACACTTACCTTTTGAATCGGACATAACATGGCCCGCAAACTGCTTGCAAACGCTCCTCTATACGCTGTAACTTCTACAATCCAAAAGTAACTATCAGCAAGCCTTGAACTAGATGACGGGTCAGTCCAATTAAAACTTCCAAAAGTCGGAACAGGCGCAGGGACGGCGCCTTGCGCCTCAGTCGCTGGTAAGAATGCGCTGGCTTCGTTAATATCTGGAGCATCACCAGAATTTTTCAAAAAATCAAGGTCATCTGCAGACAAATTTCGAACACGAATTCGCACTTTAGTAGGAACTCCGACATCACTAAGAAACTCCGATGGCAAATCAGTGATTTTTTCTGCCTGACCCTTGTCTGGCTCGATTGCGGATTTAGTACCGGAATGGAGCGATGCGGTAAGCATTTTCCGAGCATAATCTAGTCCGACTTCAGCCGACTGTAACGCGAGACCCCGTTCCCTGACACCGCCTTGCGAACGCACAAGTGACACGGACAACCCAGCCAATGCAAAC
>CAZRMH010000121.1:0-19537 GCA_964600935.1 uncultured Candidatus Obscuribacterales bacterium | reverse complement strand
ATACGGGTGAGAGTAGTCCTCAAAAGTCACGGGTATAGCATTTTGCGAAGTGCAGGAGGAGTAACAATGCCCGCAATATTGTTCAACGGTGAAAACGTTTCTATTTATCTCAACAAACGCTTAAAAGCTCTCCACTCAAAAGTGCAGCAGCTTCACTGTAAAGATGTGATGACGCTCACTGACGAGCAGATTGAAAAGAAAGCTGAGGAGATTTCAGCTTCATTTTTTGCGCCACCGGTTCCAACAATTTTCATCGAGAGCTTGGGTCGTTATGCGAGCGAAAGCACCAAGAAAAAGTATTTCGAGGTTCCGTTTGTACACGACAAAGCATACTTTCAGCTTCATGCTGACGGTGTCCAGATGGGCATCAGAGTTGATGAAATAACAAGATCTCGGAATCCCAATGAAAATAGAATGGTTCTGGTAGTCGAGACCACATCCTCTGAAGAAGCAGCGTTTAGAGTGCTTCAAGACATATCCGACAACCTGGAATGCGTTAGAACGTTTGTCGATAAACAATTTCCGAATGAGGTTTTTACCAAAGATGCTGTGCTGCTTTTGACAAAGAAGAAAAAGGAGTGCGAGGACCTTGCTTCCGGTGGATATCAGATAACTTGAAACCAAAAGAACCTTCGACGTCTCGAAGGCTCTTGGTGTCTCAACTGCAAGAAGAGTGTATGTTTTCGATCAGCTCAAGTCACTGCGGAATTCAACAGTCCCGAATTCGGGCTGATAAACCGCCGCCAGGAGAGCAATTTAGATGTAACAATCCCACGGAATCAGTGTTTCGGGGATCGTCAACTTGACGTATGTATGCTAAGCTGAATTCAGGCGACACAAGCGAGAAACCTTCCTGACGGATTTTCACGCGAGCATCGCCATATTGTGATCCCTGTACGGGAGGTCGAGATGGTCAAGGAATTGAATCTAAAACAACCTATCGGAAGCGCTCAGGCCGCCGCAAACTACTTCCTTGAGTTGGCTGAGAAAGAGCATCGCAAACTAACGCCGATGCAGCTCATCAAGCTGGTCTACATCGCTCATGGGTGGACCTTGGCGTTAATGAATCGTCCATTGTTCGATGAAAGAGTTCAGGCGTGGCAACATGGTCCAGTGATTCCGTCGCTTTACCATGAATTCAAGCACTTCGGCTCGAACCCTGTCGATGAGATGGCAATGAATCTTGATTTCGATGGCCAACTTTATTACCCGAAGATCAACGCAACCGAAACAGTAGCGAAGAAGGTTCTCAATAAAGTTTGGGACGTCTATAAAGGCTATTCGGGCACACAATTGCGCGCACTCTGTCACCAAACGGGTTCACCGTGGCAAGGCTGTTACAAGGTTGGTCAACGTAACATCGAAATCGATCCAGAAGCAATTCGTCATCATTACGTTCACCTCCTGGGTGGCATGGTCGCTCCGGCATCGGCATCCGTAGAACCCAAATTGAATCAGCCGGTCGCATCCAGTGTTCGAGTCTGAGAAGCCGTTTAAGGACCCACAGAAAGTCGATCTGATTCCTCAGGTCTTGATTGAAGGCGACTTAAGTGAAAATGCCATCGATCAAATTCTCAATAAGCCAGCTGAAGAGATTAAAGACTCTCTGAACAAAGGCTCGGGCGGAACGCTCGATGACAAGCAACTTCCGAGCGAAGAAGTGCTAGAGCGAATGCACGCCAAAGACGAATACGACATGATCCGCCACAAGAGGTGGATCGAGATTGGTTTGTTGTGGTTTCAGGCAATCGTGTTTTTAGTTATAACGCTGGCTTTTCTCGCACTCTCCGCTTACTGGGTTTACCAGGCATGCACCGATTCTACATGGGTGACTAAGTTTCAAGCCATTACCGACATCCTGCACACTGGATGGGTTGCGGTAATCGCCGTAATGGCAACCAAGTTTGAAGGACGCATCTTCCGTGATCACCGCAAGAAGAATGGCGAGTCTTAGCCACTATCAGTGGTACCATGCTAACGCCGTCGACGAGCGCGCCTCCCAATCGGAAACTGAACGATGTGGTGGCACCTTTCTCTTTTCACCGTTTTAGGCGGACCGGTCGCGGGCAAAAATGCACCGAAGAGAGTTCTTTCGATTTCGGCAAACTTTGCTTCTGCCCTCATGCACGGACCAAAGTAAGGTTCTTCGATACCGCTGTTTAACAGCGTCTCCGAGTAGATCTGACACATGCGCGCAATGTGGGCCAATCCTAAAATGATGTCTCGTTCACTGGTCATGTCAAAACCTCGCTTGAATCTTTGGTATCGTATACGGTGCCATAAACTTTTAGGTTACGTAGTAACCCCTGCCCGATTCGCAGGAACGCTCCGAAGCTCCTTGAAATGACTAATTGCCATATTACCGACGTGCTCACCTAGTCGGTTGAGTGCGAGATTTTTATCAGTGTCAACTAGCCGAGCATAGACTAGCGTGCTTTTAGAATCGCGGTGATTCAGTACTTTTCCAATAATCGGCAGAGAGAAACCATCTCTGACGAGGAATGTACCGCCAGATCTCCGAAGGTCGTGGATTGTCACATCCGGCACATTCGCGCGTTTTCGAATCCGATCCCAAGCTTTCGTAATATTGTTTTTTGCTTTGTCCACAACCCTGCCGCCGCGACCAATTTCTTGGCAGATCACAAACTCCCCTTCTCTTGGAAGTACCGACAAAATACGAATAGCCTGCGGGCTCAGATGTTGAAAAAGGTCGTCTTCGTTCTTTGTATCTTCTGCCAAAATCTTGGCGATAGCGGCTTCAAGATCAACATGCTCCCATCGTAGGCTTAAAATTTCAGACTTTCTTAGGGCAGTGAACATCAACAATAGGAAGGCAGCGCGCACATATACACTCCGCTCTTTAGCTAAGCTTTCGATAACCCGTTCGTATTCTGCTGTACTTAAAAAGCGAGTTCGAGACTTTTCCTTAAATCGAGCAATACCCTTTGCAGGATTTCTAAAATCAACTGGTAGAAACTCCCAATCAATTGCAAGGTTGTACATTTTTCGCAGCTGTTCCATTAATCTATTGGCAGCTACCGGTTTCGCCTGTTTTGTACCGACGATAAACAGCAACTGACTAACTCGACCTTTAGTTAGCTCATTCAGATTTAAAGCACCCAGGTAGGGATTTATGTAGAGATCAATTCGTCTTTGATCTTCGTGCCATGTCTTCTTGCGCACTTTCGCCCAGCGCTCTATATAAATTTCGCTGAACTTTGAGATTGAAATGGTTTGCAGGTTTTCTACATCTGGGTTATTAACTTGTTGCACGTCATCTAATTCGGCAGCAAGCTCGCCGGAAAGATGTCTTCTAGGGATAGTTTTGGTAGGAATAAATCGTTGCCCCTTGGCAGTTTTCTGGACTGCTTGACACATTTTTTTACTGAGCACAGCCGGATTCCAAGGCTCAATGAGACTTTGTTTTACTGCCCAGTAATATATGGCGCGAAGCAATTCTCGAGATGCGATAGCCACACCCGTGCTATGTTCAGAGGCAACACGCTCGGACCACGATTGAATCTCGTGATGCTTAAGATCCAAACAGTGTCGATCCCTAACTGCATCGAACGCTCGACTGTTGAAACAGTTGGTGATTTTCTTCAGTGTATTTTCTTGAAAAGTTGGCTTTGCGTGCCCTTCCAGGTAGAGCAACCACAAATCGCAAATGGTATATTTTGCATGATCATCCACAAGTATCTACTCCTTTCTATTGACACGACACAGCGCCACTAGATGCGGTGGCACATCTAGAGCATCCTTGGATATTTGTTTGACTACTTAATCACGAACAATTCAGTGTTCGCAAGATAGAACAATTGTTCATTTGTTGAATAATTGTTCCAGTTAAGCCTCGAAAAGCGCACCAATTTTGGTGGCGCATTTTTAGACCTGTCGCCAGTACTGATTAATTGTTTTGCAATGCTTTTTTGTTCCCCCCAAATCACGTACATGGACCAGTTTCAAGCGAAACGATCCATGAGTTCGCGCAGGCGGATGGGAACGATCTGGAACTCGATCTCCACCTGCAACGTGTGTTACAGATATCAAAGTCGTCTCCTACCAACTCGGATATCTGCGATTAGCTTACCGCAAGTTTGCTAGCGGCGAAAGTCTTAACAAACCTAATCGAGATTAGGAATGTCAGTGATTCAGATTGTCTACAAACACGCATGGAGTGTGTGATTTGGAAGACCCTTATCAAAAGGAAAGGCTCTCAATGACGAGAACCTTTTCTCTTTTTCTGTGTCTCATTCGCTAAATTCGCAATTTCGCTAATCTCGAAACGCAAACAGGTTCCTTAATTTCGCAAATTCATCAAATTCGCCTATAAAACATGTGAATTGATCTCCGATTTTTCTTTTTCAATCGCTTTAGAAAGCAAAAAATCCTCAACCAATTTGATCGGCTCTCTCAATTGATCAATTTGCCACGGTGTGTAACTTGCTTCAGTCACGTCACTGCTATCTAAGTGGTTCAAAAGCGCCTTACGCTCCGACTCTCCTAGTCTTTGTCGAGCCGCTGCATATGCGAACGTGCGCCGCAGAGCATGTGGCGTGAAAGCGATTTGCGTTGACGTTTGAATCAAGTGATAGTGGTGCCGAACATCAGTGATGTGACCACGAGGTCCTTCACCGGGAAAAACAAAATCATTCCGTTTCAGCTTTTCACACTCCTTGAACAAACCTTCAACGAATGGCGTCATGGGTAGTGTCAACGGGCGTCCGTTCTTGGTATTCCTGACAGTAAAATGTTTGCGCTTGAAATTGACGTCTTTCCACGCAAGCGTTTTTGCCTCATCACGTCTCAGACCAGTGACAAGAAGCAACTTGAAATAGTTCGACATTGATTTGTTCTTCAGTGCAAGTACCGCACTGAACCAGATTGGTAGGTCGATGTCATCGATGTAACTGTCACGCGGTTCTAGTTTCCTCCAAAGCTTCTTTTCTGAAAGCACTGCGATCGGATTGATTGCGATTAAGGGGTTATCCATGTCATCCCGGTACTCACCTTTTGACCAGTTAAACAGCATGCCGAGGGCTTTGAAACACATATTGGCACTACTGAGCGTCACCTTTGCAGTCTGCTCATAACGCTCGCTCACCATAGAGCGAGAGATCCTTTTCATAGGTAGATCAAGCCAGTCGTCGAGGTGCTTGTAGATAACATTTTCATAGAGACTCTTGGTTAAGTCTTTGGTTTGATGATGCTTTTCCTTCCATGACTGAAATACCAAACGCACAGTGAGCTCGTCAAGCTTCTTCTCGCTTTCCTGCGCTGACCTGAATGCACGATCCTCTAATCGTTGCTTTTCCTCCGCAACGCGTGGATCGATTCCGTCCTTTAACATGTTGATGATCTGACGAGCCTTCTCACGTGCCGCTTTGGCTGTCCATGGCGCGCCATGTCGTCCGATGGTGTATCTGATAGGGTCACCACCTTTGATGCGCCCCATGACCAAATAGACCTTTACCGGGGGGCTTCCTTTGGACTGTATCCGCAGAGTAAACCCTTTCAATTCAGCATCTCTATATTCACCTGGTTCATTGGTGCTAGTGACAAACTCTGCATTAATACGCCAGAGAGTTACTTCACGACGAGTCTTTGTCTGCTCAGCAGGTAACATCAGGAAAACCTCACCGGTAAGGAGTACGGTTGCCTAAAAATTCCGTTTCTAGGTAACGTCAAGGTAACACATTTTGACCAACGTTGACCACTAAAAGGAAACGTTAAACAATGTCAAGTTATGTTGAAACACTGATAGAAACTTACTCTCAGTATTAATAAGCCAACAGAGCAATTACTTCAAAAACAGGCTGCATTTAACTTAGGATCAAGTGTAGCAATACGTGGAGGTTCAAGTCCTCTCTCGCCCAGTAAGCCAATCTCCGCCGCAAGGCGGATTTCTTTTTTGGGGAATCAAGACGTCATTAACCGCGCCGCGTTCCCTCGCGTCAATGCAAAAAAATGTCTCAATCGACAGCCTTGAGCAGTTCATCGAAGCCTATACTGCTGCTTCGCAGCACAGCACGCAAATCAAAAAGCATGGTTATCCTGTTGTTGATCAAATTGATGGACTCAGACCACCTGTGGTGCGCTTTTCCTTCAGCCGAGAGCTTTTGAACTACTGACTCTCGCTCTATATTGACGTTCAAAACCTTCGATTCTTTCCAGTACTTGATCAACTCTTCTCTTCTAGACAACTTCGTCTGCGAAACTGGAGCCACGTTATTGAGATATTGAATCATAACTGGAGACAACTTGACGTGCTGAGAACCCTTTCCGAACGCTGTACCCAATAGATTCGGTTCGGCTTTGACAGGTCGCAATCCGCCGCGCTGTTCGAGAATCGTGCCTAGCGTCAAACTATTGGTCATATATCCGGAAATGATACTTAAGTAGTCGCCCGCCAGCACATTTTGACTGTTGGTTGAAAATCCTAGTGAGCCTGAAACAACGCCCAGAGCGCCGAGTTGGAGAAAGTTTGCATTGTTCGTCAGTTGGATGACCCTGTCTTTTTGCCTTACCATGCGGTCCAAGACTTGATACTCCTGGTCAATTTCATGTCCAATAACATCGGCATCGGCATTCATGGAAAGGAAACCATCAAGCACCTGCCTTGTGATCAACAACTTGGCGTTCTGGTCTAATTGTTTGTCAGTGGTCAGCAGCCCCTGAACTCCGAGCAGTTTCGCTGCAGCACTGGCAGAAGCACTGAGCCCTGAATTAACGCCAGGAGAATCTGTGGCGGTTGTTACCGGCCAAACCTTACGCAATAACTCCAGGAGTTCCCCATCGAACTCGTTAAACTGTTCGCGCAAAGAACTCAAAAGGGCAATACGATTGAGGACCAGCTTTATTGTGTCCCGTTTGCAAGACGGCATACTTCCCAACTTTTCAAGGGACCGCCTGTTCTTAAGGTCGAAAGTTGCAACATTTTTGCTCCAGAATTCCAACAGGCATTGGCGCCTGCTCTTGCCGTCGGTTCTACTGGGAGAGGATGAATTCAAATAGACCAAGACCAGCGGGGAAAAACCTTGACTGGAGGCTGGTTTCAGGTCAAAAAAATCGGACAGTGAGTTTGGTCCGGTCTGGTTCTTGCGCCAACCTGCGTTCAATGCCAAAAAAGAGAGTCCAGTGAAACCAAGGCCGATTCCGTCGAGAGCGAGAAAAATCTCGTTGCCGGTTCTTGAATTTCCTTTCAAATAACTATAGCCGGCGATGGCGCTAAGAGCGCCAGTTTGTATGAAGTTAGCTTCGTATAGCTTTTGCTGAATATTGCCCTGTCTGGCTGTCATCTTTGCCAGAGCCACGTCATACTGATAATTGAGCTCTCTCTGACACGTAGCACTAGCAACAGTCATATCGAGACTGCCCGAAAGCAAAGTCTCCAACAGTGTGATCTGCAGCTCGCGCTTTCGCTCACTGTCCCCACCGGAGGCGCTGAGCAAGTTCAGTTCAGCTATTACGGGCTCCAAGTGAAGCAAGCGTGCGGCATCATCGGCACCACCTCCAAGACCAGGCGAAGAGCTAATTCTCGAGTTTGAAGACTGGTATTCGACGATCGGAGAGCCCCGTAACTGTTTCAACAAAGAGAGCAGATCGGAGTTGAATCCCTCAATGGCAGTGTAGAGAGACCACAATAAGACAAGCCGGTTATTGAGGTAAAATTGGCTCCTGGGTTTGCCGTCATCTATACCAAAGAGCGTCTCCTTCTTAGCCATGTCCGCTTTATAGCGTTGCTTCCAGACGGCATTGAGCATCTCTCTGCGGTTGCTGCTCTCACCTGGGGCATGCGAGTCTAGATATCGCACCACGAGCGGTGGCAGGCTAGATCCGTCAACAGGCTTACCATTGAGGTAATGCGACATAAATGCTGGCGGAGTCAGGTTAGAAGCTTTTGCGCGCTTGTTGTACAGGATACCGAGTACAGGAAAAAGAGTTCCCAATCCGGCGCCCACCGTAGTACAGACGGCCGCCTGCGTGAACTTCTCATTGATGTTGGAATAGGGTACGATCATCCCAGCCAGAATGCCCAACTGCGCGAAGTTCAAAATGTTGAAAAACTGATTAACCTTGTTGGCTTTGCGCTGCTCTCGCGCAATAGCGTCCTTTGTATAATCGATCTCAATTTCTAAATGGCTCTCGGCAGAACGCAACTGCAGAACAGCCTCGAAAATTCTGCGCAGCACCTGGGCCCTGTGATTGTTGAGTTGGTGACGCTCAATGTCCGAATTCGCCCCACTTTTGCGTAGGGAGATAACTTGTTCCGCCTCTTCTCGAATGCCAAGAATGTCTGCGGCCTGCGCTGCCTCTGGTAGCAGGGCGCCATTACTTGCATCAGCCGATACCGCAAGATACCAGGGTTGCGACAGCATTAAGCAGACTAAAATGCAAACAGCTCTGCTACAACGTCCACGTATCAACCAGATCAACGCCAAAACCTCTGATAAGCCGGTGGGTTTTCAAGACTCCAATTGATACTACAGATGGTGAACAGTCGTTTCGAAGTTAGCTTAGTAGTAAACTCTATAATTAAATCATCTTGGCAAGAGCTTTGGCCGGTGACAGAAACTAACGGTGCTGAAAACACTATGTTGATGAACAAAAGACATGGACATCAATCGCTGCTCGGCCTGCAAATACTTGTCTTTAGATTCTTCTGTATCGAATCGAGCGGAAGGTGACAGAACTTGAGTTCAAGGAGCCGCGAACCGCTCCGGCGGCCATAATTATTGCCTTCATACAATCGCTCCATTCTTCATTTTTTTGACCGACGTGCTCATGCATTCAGTAAGAGCCGACAATAAAGCACTTAAATCATCAATAGTTTGAACCCCCATGTGAGCGACGCGAAACACACTGTGCCTCAGCTCTCCGGTGTTTGGCGCGACCGTCATTTGATATTTTGTTTCCAGATCACTAACAATCTGTAACGCGTCCAAACGCTCACTTCGAAGTGCAGTCATTGCATTTGACCTATTCTGTGTCACCATGTTTAGTGGCAGATCTTTTAAACCCTCTCGAAAAAAATGGGCACGATGTTTGTGCTGATGAATCAGCTGGGGCAGCGACTGTTCCTTGATATCGTTTAACCGCTCATGCAATCACTCAAAATCAATACGAATTGGTGTCGAGAATGTATGCACTGTATTTGGTATCAAAGCCAAAGAGACTGAAGGCATTGTAAAAATGGAAATCATATAGAAAGTTTTGAATCCGCCTTGCAATGGTCGGACAGTTCTGTCTAACTAACGCAAAAGGTTAGCGGCTTAGCTGCTGAGATGAGTTCAACGAGTGAAGGCAATTCATCGGTTTAACGGCAATCTCTCAACTAATCCTCGCCAATTTTGTCTAAAGTGTCCAAGAGGTCGAGCGTGAAGAATAATCGCGACAGGCGATCAAAGGTTTCGATTTCTAGAGAAAAAGCGCAAGTGGTTTTCTAAATCGGCGACAAACACCTGCGGCTAAATTCGGCACCTCGATTTGGCATAAATGAGCCCCGCTCAGCAGCAAATTAATTTTTTGGTTCAGCGAATGATAATCCCGCACCTTTCGAGTTCAAAGACAGACTGAAACGATCCTCCGCTACCATCCAGAATTGCCAGATTAATGAAAGAACCGCAGCGCAAATCGCCCCAAATTTGGCACCTGTTTGGTTTAATCCTCGACAGTTAGAACGAGGTTCTGAAAAAAGAGGCACAAAAGGCACCTTGTCAGGTACGTCCGGCTATCGATTAGCCGAGCGATAGTGCCTCAAAGGAGTGCCTGATACATTTAAAGAAGCTTTTGATATTGAGTTTGAGATTGCCTTAGCTAAGGTACTTTAGATATAGGCACTCACTGTGGGTCCGTACCTCGCCAGGTAATCGCGGACGAACACGCACAGGCGCTTCTAAAAATCATGACGGCAACCACGACAACGATTTCAAACACTGACGACAACGCCGACAATCTTGCCGACAAAAAGTCACCTGGACCTATAGGCAAACTGATCGGTTTCCTCTTTTCGGGCTGGGTCATCCGCTATACGGTCGCTGCACTGTTAACTGCGGCGGTTTTGATCCCCGTCCTGGACAACTTCAACGGAGCACTACTGAAGGATCGGTATGACGCCCTCGCTAAACAGATAAGCACTTCAGAGAATCTCGAACATCCGACCAAGGCGCAAATATTAAGCAGTTTCAGTAAATATGGTTTGGCTTGGTTCTACGTCATCAGCGCTAAAGGAGCCCTCGAAGAGGCGACCGCAGCGTATGCTCCGGAGAAGATCCGCAACAAAGCCACGACTTCTGACTTTGTAGATATCGACGGCGCCGAGTATTATGACGCGGTCGCTAAAACTCCACACGGCGAAACGCTTCACCTGGGCTTTCACCTCGGCGCTCTCAAGGTCACCCAAAATTTGTCCGAGGCGTCTCTGGCGCGGACGGTGCCAATCGCCTACGGCGTTTTGCTTTTCATTGGCACTATGGTGGTGATCGGGATCATCGAGGCGATGCTGATTACCTCGCCACTCGAACGCATTGCGCGTGCATCGCGGCATTTGATTGCGGCTGAGGATCAGGACGTAAGCGGCGCGCTATCGGTCGGTCTCGTCGCGCCGGCTGTCAGTCTTCTTGCTAATAATTTGCGAAAGGCGCGCGAGGATTACAACAAAAATTCTTACACACGCGTCAAAGTCGAGCACGAGCTGCGCAAGAAGGTTCAGGACCTGGAGCGTGAGCGCGATCGTGTGACTGCTGAGTTTAAGGATCACCAGTTCACGACGAACAGAAACTTTTCAGAACTGGCGTCGAAGGAAGCCGAAGACGAATTCCTTAATGCGATGACGAAGGATCTTTATCGGACAGATAGCGTCAGCGATATCTGCCAAACAATTCTCGATCGCCTGTCCAACAAATATCCGCGTTCATTGAAAGCCGGTGTGTTTGTCATTCTGGACAAACAAAATCGCCTCACCATTCCGGCATTTCTTGGTTTTGACGAAGGCTCACTGCAATCGCTCAAAACAGTTGATTTCAGCAACGTCACCGAAATTATTTTCAGCAGACGTAATCAATTAGTTCTGTCGAACAAAAACTTTCAACAATATGGATTGGGCACGGTGCCTCTGTTTCAAAACGTCGAGAGTCTCGCGTTTCTACCAATAATTTTCGAACAACACAAACTTGGATTTATCATTCTTCCGACAAATGAGGCTGCAACCAGTCTTCATGAAAAAACTCGTGTTTTGAAAAACGTTTGCGAATTGGCGGCCCGGTCGCTGCATCGTGTGGCGACATTGAAGGAAGAGCTGGAGTCGGCAAGAACAGACCCTCTCACCGGTTTGTATAACAAGAAGTTCCTTTATGAACTGACACCACAACTAAAAGATCGGGCAGGCGTGATGCCGGAAGATCATCCGGTTTCAGTGCTCATGGTCGACGGCGATCACTTCAAAGACATCAACGACACCTACGGTCACGTTGTCGGCGATCAAGTCTTGAAGAAGATGGCAGACCTGATCCGTTCGAATACTCGCATGCGCGAAGGCTTTGTTGGGTCAGGAAGATATAAGGATTATGTCATCAGATATGGTGGCGAGGAAGTTCTCGTTGTCCTCGAAAACACCAATACGGAGGGCGCCAAGGTAGTCGCTGACCGCATTAAGAGAGCGATCGAAGAAGAGCAAAATTGGCCGAGTGGTATCGTCGGTTTCTCTGTTTCGATTGGTGTGGCCTCCTGCCCGGAGGACACCCGCGACATCGATGATGTTCTCAAAAAAGCTGATGCATCCCTGTACTACGTTAAACAAGAACTGGGTCGCGGCAATATCTGCTGCTGGATTGAGGTGCCCACCTCGTTTAGAACAAAGATGTCGGCGTCAACTATCGGCGGGGAACTTGGTGTCTTCGATCCGCCTGGACTGTTGCAGTCGATTTCATCGACTCAAAAAACCGGCGTGCTGACCGTCAAATCGATGGACGATCGACAATTCTGGATTCTATTTGATACTGGAAAACCACTGCAAGCTCGCCTTGGAAAATACAGAGGAATCAACGCAATCATAGAATTCGTCGGCACTTTCACTGACGGCAATTTTCAGTTTCAAGAACGCAGCAACTCAGGCACCGGGCGACTACCTCGACTGAATGATTCGTTCAACTTAAACAAATCGCTTGAACGAATGCTGATGGAAGCAGTCCTCTCAGTTGACAACATGATTACCGCTAAAAAAATCCTTCCGTCCAGCGACATAATTCTGATACCGAAGAAAATCGAGGAGATTGCGGCCAATCTCGATGCGCTGGAACGCTCTCCTGATGCGCCAAGCAAGGCGGAAATGGATCTAATTCGACAGATGATAGATTTTGCAAATGAAGTGACCACACTCGGACAACTTTTCGAAATGCTCGATGAAACTCCAACCACTCAGTTCTGGCATTGTGCAGGATTAATGGTCACTGCCAATCTTGTCGATATCAAGCAGCCAGATGAGGAAAAGTGGCTTGGCAAGCTGGGCGCGCATAGAACTAGTTGAAATTTTTAGCACGCTAAATTCGGGAAAGGGCTTGATATTTCCCTCTTGCATGGTACAAAGAGAAGGTTATTTTCGATTAGATAATTAGCTTTGTCCACAGAGATTTTGAGCAGATAACGTTTTGAACACGGCCACTCTCACACCTTCAGAAACCACGGTCGAAACCCCCCGGAAGAAGCCAATCGTCACGGTATTGTTTCTCGTGATTGTGATGGCGGTGGGAATTTATCTGCGCTTTTCCATGAAGGAGCAAAATCTCTTCTGGTACGACGAAGCCCGACTTGTACTTCACGCCTCCGGCTATCACAACAACAAAGCGGCAAAATCGATTGAAAACCGGTTGCTCTCTGGCGATGAGCTTCAGAAAGAGTTTCTTCAGCCCCGCGCCGACCTGAAGTTCAAAGAGATCATGGCAGCGGTCAAGTATGACGAGCCAGGACAAACTCCTCTGTTATATGTAGGAGTCAAAGAAGTCACCAACCGCTTCGGTCCCGACAGTTTGCGACTGATGTCGTTTTCAATCGGCGTTTTGACGATTGCTTTTTCCGTCTGGTTTGGTCTAGAGCTCAGCGGCTCATTGTTGGGTGGATTAGTTGCCGGAGCGCTCGTTGCGATTTCGCCGTTTCTCATCAGTCAAACCCAAACCTTAAGCGAGTCAGCGGTGCTACCGCTTCTGGTGGCAGCAAGCTGCGCATCATTTCTGCGAGCAATCAAGAGCCGTTCTGCAATCTTCTGGTCGCTCTATGCAGTAATCGCCGCCGCTTCACTGCTGACTTCAACTCTCATGATCTGCACTTTGATTGCTCAACTGCTCGTCATCTTGCTTCAAAGCAGCAGTCGGTTTCGTCGCGGTTATCTGCTCGTACCCAAGAATTTCGGTTACGGACTAATCTGCTTTTTGTTACTAGGTGCAATTTATTTCCCGTTCGTCGCAGAGCAGATTACGCATCAAAACTATTCTTTGATGGTCAGCCCTTACGTCGGTGAGAAAGTCACCATCGATATTTTGCTGAATTCATGGCTCACGAATCCGCTATGTGTTTTTCTTATGAACCCAAGAAATTCGCCACTGGAGAATTGCATCGAGATCGCTTTGCTCTCGATAGCGATTGGTTCATTTGCATGTGCATGGGCTTTCGGTAACAAGAAAACTGTGACCCTGCTAATCCTGATTTGTCTGATCACAGCCGCTTATTTTTGGGCTCCCGACCTGATTTTCGGTGGACAGCGAACACTGGTCACTAAGTTTTGGGTCCAATTTCCGATGTGCGTACTCATGGCAGTGAGCTACATGGTGGCACTCGCCTACAGCACTGAAAAAATCGGTCTAAAATTAATGGGACCTGTTGTTCTATTATTCGTGGTCGGCTGCCAGCTATTTTCCGTAAGCCAACATATGAATGATCGAGAGGTCGACAAAGTCGATGGACAGTCGCTTAAGCTGGTAGCAGAGGCGTTGAAACAACACAGTCCTGCTACGATTGTTTTTCCTCAGAGTGAAAGCTCAACTAACCTGTGTCAGATACTTTCACTAACAAAAATTGTCGACGCGCAAACGAAATTCTTCTGTCTCGGCACGAATGCAAAGAATGAATTAGATGTTTCGAACCCCGACAATCTTTATGTATTCAATCCAGACGATTCAACATTCAAGTACTTTCAAAACAAGACCCTGACGCTCTCACCGGTAGATAAGAGCAGTTATTTTTACAAAGCCACAAAAGAGTAATCGCGCTAAAACAGGAGCAACTAATTGGTCTCGGCGACAACGGCACAAGATGAACCTAAGCTAGCAGCTCAGAAAAACTGGAGCTGGCTATTTTACTCTGTTTGCGCCGTGATTCTTGCAATCGGGCTCTACATCCGCTGCTCGACAATATCTGTACCGCTCATTTGGCACGATGAATGCGTAAGTATCTCGCACGCGGCCGGATGCAGCAGTGCAGACGCGTTGAAATACTGGTCGGATAAGGAAGTAACTTTCGGTAGCGTCAAAGAGAAATTCTTGATTGCAAAAAAAGACTCGAACGTAGTCAAGATCTGGAAGGCATTAGAGCATGACGATCCTCACCATGCCCCGCTCTTCCCCATTCTTTTGAATCTCTGGCAACGCTATATCAGCGACAACCTGGACCAGTTAAGATGGGCAACCGTTGTAATTAGCTTCTTCCAAATTCCTGCCATGTTTTGGTTGGGTCGCGAGATCGGCGGAGGGAGCAATAATAAAATCGGCTTCCTCGCGACTGCACTACTGGCGATATCACCATCCAATCTCTGGTATGCGCAAGAGCTTCGAGAATACTCTCTGTTGGTCGTGTTTATTTTAGCAAGTTCTGCCGCAATCATTCGAGCTTCAAGAACGGGGAAATTGCGAGATTGGCTTGTTTACGGGGTCTTATTATCTATTGGTTTTTATGCGAGCTCTTTTACACTGTTCACGATGCTCAGCCATGTAGTCTTTTTACTGATTCAGCATCGGCCAAAAATCGGAAAAACCTACTTCGCCTTCTCCAAAAACTTTCTCTGGGGCGTCGTCGCTCTGCTCGCCACACTACTTGTGTGCCTACCCAGATTTGCAATTCAAATAGCTCACTCCGAACAAACCCTGACCATGCAAGACTGGATGTTCAGCAAGCGTCCAATGCTCGACATCTTCAATCAAGCGATTTTCAATACATTCGTCAGCCAGTTTGATCTCTACAAAGACATCAATTCTGGTTATCTCAATATTGGTGTCATGTTTGTGATCATGATCGTCTGCTGCGTCGTCATAGCACGCAGCAATCAGCGCCAAGCCCTGACGTTCCTGGCATCCTGGGCTGGTGTCAGCATTCTCTGTTTTTGGGTTCCAGATTTTCTCTTCGGTGGATTGCGAACCACTCTGATTCGTTACTGGCTGCCGGTGCCCCTAGCGCTCTCATTGACCTATGCTGTGGGTCTCACACTCATGATTGATAAACAGCGACACGTCATGCTCCGAGTGCTGGCCCCGCTCATGCTCCTGTTCGTGGTGCTTTGCGATGTATTCTCCTGCAATCACATGACCACACTGAGCGAAAAGATTTTCATGGATCCAATGTCGCTTGCGAAAATTAAACGTGTTATCAACTGGGATCATCCCAAACTGATTGTCACAAGTCAGCCTCAAGGCAGTTTCGTTAACACTATGCAGGTGGAAGCTTTATCAACAATCGTGCAACCTGATCTGAGATTGTTGTGGCTCACTGGTGAGAAAGACGTGCCGATCAAGGATGACTATTTCCTTCTACTCAACCCGAACGAGAAAGTCAAAAGGATGGTGCTGGATCAAGGTTATGTGCTGGAACCGTCGGTCGAAGTTCGCGAAACGTTGTACTACCTGCTAAGCGCGCGAAAAAAATCGGCGGCGGATACTGAAAGCTCAACGGTCGATAAGCCCTAGTTTAAGCAGAACAGGTGCGACGAGCGGCATGACTGCAGATCGAGCAGAAAGACCAAACCCAAAATGGACTAAAGACTTTCTACTCGCGATTTCAGCATTTTTAACTTCCTAAGTTCTGCCAAAGCCTTATCGTACCGTCCAATTGACCGAAAGTTTCTAGCACTGTCGAGAGCCACTATTGGATCTTCCGGATATAGACCGCGAGCCTTCTTCAAGAAGGTCTCCGCTCTGAAAAAATCCTGGTTAGATGCGTGATAGTCAGCCATCGCCAGTAATGCCCGTTTATTTTCCGGATCCTCTGCAAGTATCTTGCGAATGTTACCGAATGCGGCCCTGACTTTGCCCGCACGATGGAGAAGATTGGCCTGAGAAATTTTCAAATCAGTATCGTCAGGTGACTGGCTCGCCAGCTTCTCATATATAGCCAGCGCCTCTTTCCTCTTCGCAGAACCAGACCAGCTCAGCGTATCGGCAAGCGTTCGACTAGCGTCAAGATCGTCCGGTTTCAGTTGCAGATATTCGCGTAGGTGTTGGATACCGAGTTCTTTTTGAGCTGAAGACTCAATCTCGGTTCGGGCGAGAACAAGCAGTATTTGCAAGTCGTCCGGCCGCTTTTTCCTAAGATCGTAAAGCAGTTGAATTGCTTCACCGCGTTTTCCAGCCTGACACATTGCCAGCACCATAAGAACTTTGGCGTTCAAATCATCTGGTCGCATCGCAAAGTAACGCTGAAAGTTCTCCAAACTCTTTTTCGCTTCGCTTCGAACATTCATCTGCGCCGATGCCAGACCAAGGATCACATCAGGGTCGTCAGGTCTTGTCGCAATCAATTCCTGGAATAACTTCATCGATTTCTTTGGTTGATTAGCGTAGTTATAAACGTTGGCAAGTTGAAGCTTCGCTTCCTGATCGTCGGGTTTCAATGCTACATACTTGGATAACGTCGCGATGCCTCTATCGCGCTGGTCAAGATGCCAGAGCTCCAGTTCGGCAAGCTGCCGCAAGTACAGCAAATTCTCGGGTTCTCGCTTTAACAGTGTATGCAAAGCTTTGGCGATTACTTCTCGCGATTTCTGGTGATTGAAGAATTGTCCGATGCGACGTTGTAACACCTCCGGCGGTGCCACCTCGGCGGCCGCCATAGCAAATTTTTCTGACTTTTCCGGTTGATCGATACGACTGTATGCATACGAAAGAGCCAGGTATATAGAAGCTTTCTGATCGTCAGCCAGACTACTCTCTTTTTTCAATAGGTCTTCGAAAATTCGAATTCCATCGGCATACTCACCAATTTCAATTAATGAATCCGCCACCATGCTCTGCTTACCGGATTCGTCATCAGCAATGGAACCGTATTTTTTCAGAACTTGCTTGGCTTCATCGGGACGATCAGCTTTCATCAAAACATCGCCTAGCCGCACAGCCAGCCAATGATCGACCTTCGGAGAACTGGCGAGCAGACTCTCGTAAAGACGAACGGCTTCGTCAGTTTTTCCGGTAGCGGCAAGAAGGTCAGCTTTGACCTGCAGCAACAGCGGATCTCGCTTTTTACTGAGCGCGACATCGAGCAATCCAAGACCCTCGGTCTCTCGGCCTTTCTGCTTAGCAATCGCTTGAGCCAAAAGACTCAATACCAGATCGTTTTCACTGCTTCCATACTCAGGATAATAGTGTTTGATCACGCCTTCCGCTTGTGCCGGTTGCCCCCCGAACAAGAGAATAAGTGCCTTAGCAAGAGCAGGCGTCATGCGTCTGGCTTCGCCCTGGTCGAGGAATGGAACTTCGGAATTGGTCAGCAACAAACTGTCTATCAAACGGTTCGCTTCGTCCTGCTTTCCAAGTTCTGCAAGCAGAATAGCTTGATGGATTACTGATTTTTCTTTGATCGATTCGATCTCAGAATCGCTGGACGTTTTAGAGAGTTGATCGAAATGCGCAAGAGACTGCTTCTTCTCCGCTTGACCCAAGTAGCTTAGTAACTGTGCATATTCAAAACGAGCAACGCTGTCGTCAGGGTGAGTCGCCAGGTATTTGTCGAATACGGATTTGCCCTCTTCGGCTTTCTTCAAGCGGAACAGCGTTTGAGCAATTGCTACTTCTATGTTCATTTTCCTGGACTTGCCGTGAACATATAAGTCGATTGCCTGGTCAGCCTTTTTAGATTGTAAAATTCGCATCTGTTCCAATGCGCTCTCCAAGTCATTCTTGCCGAGGAGGTATGAAATTTTCTCCATGCGCTTCTCGTTATCGTCCGGATTTTTCGCCAGGTATTGATCGAGCGCTACCGGGTCCATAGGAGCCGCACCAGGTTTGATGCTTTGCCAATTCTTGAGTAAGCGAGCAACTGTGGCATCAGCAGGGTGTGCACGCAAATAGCTGGCCAACATCTGATCTGCCTGCTCGAACTTTCCTTGCAAATGAATCATTGTGGCGAGCGCGATTGTAGCCGGTCGAACCTGCCACTTCATCTCAACGAAGACTTCCAGTCGGGCAGCGGGGTGGTATCGAAGAAGCTGACGGATCGCGGTTTCCGCCAGAGCAAACTGCTGAGTATACATATACGTTTTGCACTTAGTGATCAACGCGCCCTCGTTACCAGGATCGTTTTTCAAAATAAAATCAATCTGAGCCAAGGCCGCCGGGCGGTCAGCAAAACGATGAAGCAGTAGTTCAAAAAACTCGAGCCGGGCTTTGAAATCGTTTGGATCTTCTTTCAGGTGAGCAGCGTAGAGTTGCTTGGAAAGCGCGTAGTCCTTCATTTGCCAATTAGCAAATTCAGCCAGGACCAGACCGATCGAAACCATCATTTCTTTTCCGTTCGAGTCATAACGTTTGACTTTAAGATGAGGATCGATCGATTGCAGCTGTTTATATTCGACAAACGCTTCCTGATTTTTGTGAGCGGCTTCCAAAGCATTTGTCAGTTTCAAGCGCGCATCGATATTTTTTGGTTTCCGCTTTAGAACGATTCTGTATTCCTTTGCGGCAGCTTCGTTATCCTTTTTTTGGAAGGCAAGCAAGTCGGCATACTCTTCACGAACTGCGACATCGTCGTCCTTACGAGTTAAATAAATTCGAAAATATTTTTCAGCCTCGTTCCATTTTGGCGTCCAATTTCGCAAGCGCGCCAGATGCAGAGCCGATTCGACGTCATCCGGATCGCGCTCGACTATGTACTTCAATTGCTCTACTGCAATATCAAAAGTTGTTTTATCGGCAGAGGCCAGTCGAACCAGATCTCTTCGCGCCTTCATGTCAGTCGGGTGTTTTTTTATGTAGTTGATGAGCAACGACATAGATTCTTTGTGCGTTCTTTTGTCCCAACTTAAAACTTCGATCAGCATCGACATCGCCTGCTCATTTCCGGGACTCAATTTGTGAGCACGGCGCAGATATTGTTCGGCCCGATCCGCGCGCTTGGTTTCTTTAAGCACTGTGGCCATACCAAGCAGTGAATCTAAATCGTTGGGATTTCTTTGTAGAGACGCCTCAAACTCGTTGATTGCCGCATCTACGTTGCCCTGGCGCAAAAGCTTCATGCCCTTACTTGGCGCTTGTTCGGCGAAAACGGGAGCGAGGCTTGAAAAGCACGT
>CAZRMH010000120.1:0-19564 GCA_964600935.1 uncultured Candidatus Obscuribacterales bacterium | reverse complement strand
ACTAGAGAAGCTTTTGCCGGAGGGCGCGGATCGCATTCCCAGAACGATGATGCGCACCGTAGCTGGTGCTGCTCTCATGCGGAAGCATCCACATGCGGCTACGCGGGCGTGGATTGAGGGCACTGTAAAACAGGCCGAGCGTTACAATAAAACCTGGGTGCCTGCTTAGAACTGCCGACCTGATTCCACCTCTCGATGACTTCCGGCTTTTCGCAAGAACGACAGGGGACGTGTTTCTTTTGCAATTTCTGATCGCGTCACAGGTAGTCACTCCCAGTAAGACTGTACGTCCGCAGGTCCAAATGTCGGTCGTTTGCGTGTGCCGTCTGAATTCTTCTGAACGTCGACCACGGCATCCTCTGCTGTCTTTGCGTCTTCCCCTCCTGCCGCCCCAATGTCTGTTTCAGGTTGTTGTTCGGTAACATCGACGGTCGCATTTAATTGGTTTTGTGGGGGTGGCGGCGCCAAAATCGCCATGGTTAGAAAAGCTAGAACGACCGACGCAGCCACAATTGAAAACAGGACGAGTTTCTTTTTCTTTTGCACTTTCACAGGGCAGTCCTGCGTCATGAATTTTCCATCGGCTCGCTTAAACAACGTCGGATTGCGTTTGTTTTCTCGGGTAAGAATCAGCGCTTCAGCTTCTGCTAATTCCAAACCGTCGAAATTGTAGGCTTGCGTCTGGCAGTTTGGACAATAGCGAATTCGGTCAGTCTGCCCATCGTCGTCCCAGCGCCAGGCGCAAGACTGAGCCAGTTTTTTACTATCGACCGGATGAAATTCGACGGCGGGTTGGCTGGCGCGATCCCTCGCATCCTCGGCTGCCCGCTCGCTTTTTCTCGCTGCATACTTTTTGAGAGTGTCGGCGAGAACGTTATGGTCCAACAACGTTTTGGCAACGAATTGTTTGCTCTGTTCAACTCGAAGTGGCTTTGCTCTTGAAACCGATTCTGTGTCAGGCTCGTTCTGTGACTTGATCGGGTACGGCTCTAGCTGTTCGATTACAGTCAGATCCGCTTCGAGCATAGTATTAGCGACGGTGCAGCCCGGTTGAGCTTTTTCAATTTGAGGTAGCGGAACCTCCAACAGCGTTTTTGTAACTTTCTTGCCTTCTTTTGTCTCAGATTCAAGCTGCAGAAGCTTGCGAATCTTCTTTAGTTCGGGTGAATTAACGTCAAAAGTCTTTGCGACTCTTCGGTGAGATTGAGAACTGTCTTGCGAGCCCTCTAAGAAACTCTTGCTCGTTTCCTTTTCACCTGAGTCTTGAGTCATTAGTCGTGCTTGAGCCGCCGAATGTGAGTCCTGGAAAACACTGAACTATACTAGATCCGTTCCGTCTTCGCCTCCGGCTCAGACGCCAATCAACCCCATTACGGCGCCGGCGTCACTTTTCGAATCACATAAGTGAACGGAGCGATGTGCTTCGACGACAGACTGACCCCATTTTTGCCGTAGTACGCTCCTACCAAGAAAGGCGGAGTGATCGTAACAGTTGTGGTCACTGATACTTCGCCATCAACGGAACCGCCTTGGTCTTCGGGCGGAACATCAGTGAGCACCTCGCTGACAACAGGTTGTTCGCTCACTTTGGCTGGAGCATTTGTCGGTTGATGGATTTTGATTACAGCAACAGCACGGTCATATCCAGACTGACCGGCAGAAAGTTGACGTGTGCTCGGAGCAATAGTTGTAGATGGCGGTCCTGAAGCTGCTGCTTCGGATGCTTCTCGACAGACCGAATCGTTAGCAGCGGCGCCTATGGCAATGAAGCCAAGGTCAATTGCGCACAGTAAAATAGGCACGCAGACAATCAGTCCTGCCGCCAGTTCTACTGCACTTTGTCCACTTTGTTGCCGCACTCTAAGTAGCCCCCAAAGCTATTCGTCGATGTAAAACGCAAGAGTTGCACTCTTCGGATCACGGGAGAGATTCGCCCAGTGAGCCGAACTTGATACCTTCAACATGACCGGGGCGGAAACTCCGGCTATCCCGACCGGTCCACCGAAAAGAGGAGAGATTGCGCAGTCGCAATCGAGATGTAGAGAATAGATGCAGGGAGCCATGCTGCCGTCTGGAAGCCATTCTTTTGGAATGGAAACGCCTTGCTCAACGCTAATACTTTTATTGCCGCCGTTAGCTGTTGTTGCAACAAGCACGAGTTTCGTGCCCCTTGCTTCTGTCTCACAAGCAGCCAAAAATTCTTTCCATTTGGTGTCGCCCTTCAGTGTTTGATAAGCATCGCTGCGCGTTTCGCTGTGCGCGAGCCTGGTCACCAGCTCCGTGATCACACCTTGACACATATAGTAGCGAATCGGAATAAAAGCCGCGCTCAATAGTGGTATCAAAATCAAACAGATCAAAATGGCAAAAATAGCAGCAAACTCCGCTGAGCTTCCGGCACATCTGCGTGATCGACTGAGGTTTGTGTAGTTAGTCTTGATTGGATGCACCTGTCGTGATCGCTGTACCAATCGCCCTCATCGTCCCGCCAGTTTTTAGACCGACGCCGTTTTCCACTTGCAAGTCGAGGGTCACTTTAGTTGCCGTCGGAATCGGCTCGTCATCAGCTTCTCGGTAGTTGTCTGGCAGTATGGTTCTTGCCGGCGAAACCTCTGACTCAATTGCCGGAGGCAGGCTGCTCAGAAAGAATGGCAAGTCAGTGTCGTCTTCTATCAATTGCTGATTAATGTTGGCTTTGTACAAGTTTAGCTTGTTGTACAAAATCGTGTTGCCCTTGCTGCGATCAGATAGTTTCAGCTTTTCAAATTGATCGAATTCTTCCACGCTGCTCTCGGTGTCTTCCATGCAACCAAGCCCGATGCCTATGACTCTTGGAGTTCTCACACGCATCCAGGGAAGTGTCATTGCGTATGTTTGTTTGATGGAATTGAATTTCGCGCGCATCGCCTGGACTGCTTCATCCTCTGCGACGGCGCGCATCTTCTTTCGCTCTGCCTCCAAGTCGAGTGCTGACTGGCGAGATTCTTCAAGAAGCTGATCGGCGAATCGTTGAATTTCAGGAAACTCTTTATTGATACTGTTGCTGTCATCGCGCGATGCATAGACAAGTTGTCGGCAGCGAGCAATCATGCTGTTCATCTGCCCGATCCGATTGCGGTCGTTCAGTTTCTTCGCACCGGTGAGAGCGATTTCGTCGGCGGAGGTTTGCAGCCGATTATGGACAAAATAAAGTCCGGAAAATGAGTAAGCGATCAAAAGACACATGACGATAAACACTATGCCGACGCAGGTGAGGACCAGGACACTGCCCCGGTTATTTGAGTATCTTGTCTTCGATCTTTTCACTTTCGCCTGCGTAAGAGAAGTTTAGTAGAAGGACAAATTCTTTGATGGTCCGTTGTTCTCGGTCTCCATTGGGAAGTTCATAATTGCTTTGCTAAATTCTTCGGGAACATTGTCGGATTCAACACAATTCAAATCGTTCATTGCAGCGACGATGCCATCAAACGATTCTAGCGGAACCATGATTGAAACGATTGCAGTTCGCTTACGGTAGGCATCGAGTGAGATTCTGAGAATGGCGTCGGCTATTGCTTTTTCGGTTTCTGGTGAAGTTCCCTTCTTGTTTTCAATTTGGATTTTTGTGGTCTTCCCCGCAGGAATTTTTAGTTCGTTCTTTCTTTCCAGTCCAATCGGTTTTCCATCGTTAAACCAGAGCATCTCGTAAAGTGTTTTGTTGTCTGGTTCTGTCTCCTTGAAATAATCAATGGTGACCTTTGCTACTTTGTCCAGCTTTGAGCCACGATAGACGAATTGACGTTGTAACTTTTCCGCCTTTAGTCTCACTACCCAGTCATTCCGAAACTCACCTTTTGCTAACGCCGATTGATTTAGCGACAAAGCAACTATCGTCACAACTAGAAGTGCTCTCGAGAATGCATTCAACTTCGAGAGGTTGTGATACCACAGGCGGTTCATCGTTTTGCCGCCGCCTCGACAGCTTTCAGAGCATCAGGCATGCCCCATCCGAATTTCTCATCCCACTCGTCTGAATCGCAACTCTCACGCAGGATTTTTTCAACCTCGGTATTTTTGAGTTTCGGGTTGACAGTCCAGATCATCGAGGCAATGCCGGCTACCATTGGAGTAGATAAAGAGGTGCCGTCGAGAACTCTGGCCGAACCATCTTGTTTGCAAACTTCGATGTTCTGGCTGGGAGCTGTAAAATCTACTGCGGTGCCGTGTCCTGACGACTTTGCGAGCTTCATATGACCGCTTTGAGCCATACCTGAAACGACAATGACATAGGGTTCGTTTTTCATCGACAAATTCTTTGCGTCGTTGCCGGCTATAACAAAAATCAACCCATTCTTTCTGTAGTACCAGTCTTTAAAAAACTCATGAAGAATAGGGTGTCTCTCCGGATCCATCAGGTTGTGGTAGCTGATGTTGATGATGGGGGTGTTTAGTGTGTCGTACATCACGCACATGGCCTTCACTAAAGCGAGTTGGTCTGTCTCTCCTCCGGCCCCGGCACCTATTTTAATTGGCATTATCGGCACACGCGGATTGCAACCTGCTGAAGCCATGCCGTTGAAATTTCTTCCGTTGATAACTGATGCGACGGCGGTTCCGTGCCCGTGCGAATCTTTGCAGCCGTAAGTCAGCGTCTTGATGTTGTTGCCAATTTCGATGATGTCCTTTTCTTGTTCCTCGATATCGTCATCGAATAGACCAGTCCCGAGAATTCCATCAAAGTCAAAGCCTAGATCATCTAATTTTTTATCGCCTACACTACCGGTACAGTCTGCGCCCCATCCGGAAAGCCATGACTCTGGACCCTCTACGCCTGTGTCCATCACTGCGACTGGCTGTGGAAAATTATTGGTTTTTTCGAGTACGTCCCACGCATCAGGAATCCTCATTCGCATGAGATGCCATGACTTTGAAAAACTCGGCTCAGATGTGGGTATATAGCCGGTTTTCTCTGTGGTATTAAAATCTACATGTTTAAAGTTTTTGTGATCTGCTGCCAGCGCACGTTGTAACTGAACGACTTTGCCTGGTTGAGATTTGACGAGAATTACACATAAGCCGCCTGCTCCAAGCCTTCCACAAATCTCGCCTTGAGCATTTTCGATCGTTTCTTTGATATCCGCTGCCTTCGCTCCCTTGGCTGGCATGACGAGAAGTACATCTTGCCTTTGGATAGGAACATGTTTGCGGGGTTTTTTGGGTTCGTCCGACTTAGTCGTAGCGGCTCTTTTCGCGAGTTGTTGTAGTTTTTGTTGTCTTATCGATTGATCTTGTTTCGCTAGTTGAGCCTGTACGTACCTTTCGTAGCGCAGATAATCAGCCTTCTTCCGGGCAGACTGCGCTGGCGTCAGAATCTGAGAATTGGGGGCGCCGTTAGCCGCGATGGTCGTAGTAAGTGCAATCGCCAGAGTAATGCTCGACGCCAATATGGATTTGATGCTCATGCCTTGCGCCCTGGTCTTCGCGTTGGTCTTTGACATTGCTTGTCTCCACATTGAAAAGTAGTCGAGGGTTCGTCACAAAAGGTGCTTGTCAGTTTACGAAGCCGGCAGCCAAAATAGGATGAGCATACTGGTTTTCGAATTTAATGTATATGACAACGATAGAGTATAATAGAACTAAGGCTTAAAACATCGGAGAACGAAAGAATGCCTGAGCACTCCTCCATTCTGCCGATGCGAGCGTTGTCGAGGACGTCGTTGCCAGAGACAAGTAGTTCCAGTACAGCG
Organism: uncultured Candidatus Obscuribacterales bacterium; assembly: GCA_964600935.1. Lineage (GTDB taxonomy): Bacteria > Cyanobacteriota > Vampirovibrionia > Obscuribacterales > Obscuribacteraceae > JADYXR01. The sequence goes on along the minus strand of CAZRMH010000120.1, from coordinate 13,838 downwards.
CTCAAGCCGAATAATGCAGCACCGGTTTTTCGGTTATTGCATTTGGGTTTCGTTGTTTGCTAGTCACCTTACTTGTGGTCCAGGTCGGTTGGTCCTGCGACTTTGGCGGTGTCGGCTTCCAGGTGTTTTGCACCCCAGAGCCAGAACAGACCGCCGAGTGCCATCACTCCGGACATGGCGAGGAAAGCGACGTTCATGTTCTTATCGAACACGTCGGTGACCACGCCAATCACCAGGGGTGATATCACATCGCCGAGCGCGTGAATCACGAGGATGTTCAACGCAAACGCGCTAGCCCTGATGGCCGGCTCCGTCACGTTGGCCAGGATGGTGTTGGTCGGACCCGTGTTGAAGAACAGGCAGAAGCACGAGAGGAACAACGGAAGCCACGCGTAAGGAAAGGGAACGTATAGGGTCGCGATGAAGAATGGCAATCCGATGAGGATAGCCAATCCCGAGACTGTGAAATATGAACCCTTGAAACGAGCGCGCAGCGCGTCGGCCATGTAGGTGCCGGCAAGAGTCGCTGATAGACCGGCGATCACGAGGATGACGCCGAAGATCAAATTGACCTGTGCCAGGTTGCCCACACCGCGAAACTCGCTGATGTATGAGGGCATCCAGAACGCCATGCCACCGATAGCGAAAGTCATTGCCGCCATGCCGAGCGTGTTGAGAACGTAGGACCGGTTGCGCGCGAGCGAAACATAATCCTGTCGAGTCAACTTGCGCTTGCCGGTTTTCGGTCCGCCTAAGTCGAACTGACCGTGTGCCGGTTCCAGCTTCATGGACGCCCATATTGCCAGAATGATGCCCGGCGGGACGACTAGATAGAAAGCCCAGCGCCAGCCCAACCAGGCTGCGATTAAGCCGCCGAAGATGAAGCCGAGGGCGCTACCGACCGGGATGGCGAGGTAGAACCACGACAACATTTTGCCACGTTCCTTGAGCGGAAACATGTCAGCAATCAGTGTGGGCGCGATTGGTCCGTAAGCGGCCTCGCCGATGCCGACGAAACAGCGCGTTAGGAGTAACGCACCGAATGTGGTGGCGAGTCCGGTAGCGCCGGAGGCCAGGCTCCAGAGCGCGACGCCGAATGCGACGATCCACCAGCGCTTGAGGCGCAGCAGACCGAAGATTGGAGCGGCGAGCATGTACGTGACCATGAAGGCCATGGCCGTCAGACCGATCATCGCGTTTTCCGGGTTGGAACCCAGAATGCTTCCGAGCCAGTGGAGAAGCGTGCTGACCACGGGTCCGGGGTCCTTGTCGGGACCGAAGTACTCTGTCCGAATCATCGGCACGACTGCCGAGAGAATCTGGCGATCGACGTAGTTGAAAATGTTGATCGCGAGTAGCAGAAGCAGCGCCTGCGTCGCTCCGGTAAACCGCGCCGGAGTGTGGGGCTGCTCTTCGCTATCTTTACTCATATTAGTCCAAGCCTCATAGCTAAGTTGGGTGGGAGGCGAACCTAGCGTTCGCGTCCGGGCTGGGTTTCTGTTGAACCCTGCCGCTTGGTGCGAAGCGCGTGTGTCGGTCCGACCGACACACGCGTATGCGCGCTGCCAGACTGGAAACTAGTCTGTCGAGCGTGCAAATCGCAATCTGTCAGACGACGGGCAGAATGCCCATCACTCGCAGAGAGAAAACCAGGGCGATGACCACGCCGGCAATGATGGCCAGCGTTTTTCCGAACTTGATGTCGCCGATGAAACGGCCGAGACCGATGCTGACCATGCTTGAGAAGAGCAGAGTGTAGCCGCCCCAGAGGAGGTGATCCAGGGGTTTGATGGGGTGACCGGATGCGATGAAGAAGCCGGCGAAGAAGAGTCCGATGAGAATACCCCAGCTGCCCATGAAGAATGCTGCGATAGCACGCATTTGTTTTGCTTTCGATTGATTAGTCTGGTGATTGCTTGACCAGCAACCGACCAGTTGCAGAATGCGCATGCGGACGACCAGAATTAGCCGTGCATGGTATCACCGCCGATCGGACGCCTCTTGATGCTGCGATGCGCTTGGTGATTTGATTGAACGTCGCGAACGAGTTCGCGCGCGTCTCATCGACCGAACCCAACGCAGCACCTTGAGGCGCCGCCCGGCACAAAGACTACGACTGTGCCTGGTCTGTCCCGGAGGACGCGATCTGAGATCGCGACCCTCCGGTTTCAAACTCTTAGCTCAGCTTTTCGAACTCAGCGAGATAGTCGTTGAACGAATCGAAAGCCCCCTGAACGGCGTCGTTCGTCGTCATGTCGACGCCGGCCGCGCGCAGCAGCTCGATGCTCGACATGGAGCTGCCCGAGGACAGAAACTTCAGGTATCGCTCCACAGCCGGCTTGCCTTCGTTGATGATCTTGCGGGCGAGAGTCAACGCGGCGGCGATGCCGGTGCAGTATTGGTACACGTAGAAGCTGTTGTAGAAGTGCGGGATGCGCGCCCACTCGATGCCGATGCGGTCATCGATGTCGACCACGGCACCGTAGTACTTCTCGTTGAGACCTTTGTGGATGCCGCAGAGGACATCCGGGGTGAGCGGCTTGCCGGCCTCGGCCGTCGCGTGAGCGATCGACTCGAACTCGGCGAACATGCCCTGGCGGACCAGAGTGCTGCGGATGCTCTCCAACTGCTTGTTGAGCACGTAGCGCTTCATGTTCTTGTCGTCGGTCTCGTTGAGCAGGTAGTGGGCCAGCAACGCTTCGTTGAGCGTCGAGGCCACTTCGGCGACGAACAGCGTGTAGCTGCTGTAGGTGTAGGGCTGATTCGTGCGCGAGTGCCACGAGTGCATGGAGTGACCAGCCTCGTGAGCGAGCGTAAACATCGACTCCATCGTGTCATGCCAGTTCATCAGCATGTAGGGCGCGGTGCCGTAAGAACCCGAGCTGTAAGCACCGGAGCGCTTGCCCTCGTTCTCGACGACGTCGACCCAACGCGAGTTGAAGCCGTCGCGCAGAGTGTTGACGTATGCTTCACCAAGCGGTGCCACGGCGGCGAGAATCTTGGTCTGCGCGTCTTCGTAGCTGATCTTGTAATCGAGCTCACCGACGAGCGGCACGTAGAGGTCGTACCAGGCGAGCTTGTCGACGCCGAGCATCTTCTGGCGCACCTTGAGGTAGCGGTGCACGCGGTCGAGGTTGCTGTGGATGGTGTCGATCAGCGAGTCGTACACGCCTTCCGGCACGTCGATGCTGTCGAGCGCCATGTTGCGGCAGCTCGGATAGTTGCGAGCCTTGGCCCTGAAGATGTCGCTCTTGACGCGGGCGGCATAGTTGGCGGCGATCGTGTTGCGCCAGCCCATCCAGGTGTCGAACAGGGCTTCGTAGGCGCGCTTGCGGGCGTCACGATTGGGGTTGATCAGCCATTTGGAGCCCCAGTTGCCGTTGGTGATGCGAACAAGCGCACCGGTTTCGTCAGCCACTTCCGGCAGCTTCAGATCGGCGTTGTTGAACATGCCGAACACAGCAGACGGGCCGCCATGGATCTGCGAAGCCAGGGAGAGAAGTTCCTCGACTTCCGGGCTGCGGTAGTGCGCGCGCTCGCGGTTGATCTCCGCGAAGTCGCGGCGGTAGAGCTCGAGCCCCGGGTTCTTGGCGATGAAGGCCTCGAGCCGTTCGGGCTTGACGGAGAGCAGCTCGGGGGTGACCCACGAGGTAGCCGTGCCTACCTGGTTGCCCAGATTGCTGACCCGGCTGTTCATCGACTGGTAGTGGCTGACGGCGGTATCGGCGTCGGCGTGCAGGTGCGCATAGGTGTGCAGCTTGCCGATGATCTGGCTGACAGACTCGCTCAGCTTGTTGAACTCGAGCAGGGTGCGACCGGAACGGCGCAGGCGGCCCTTATACGCGGCGAGGACGGGAATCTGCGACTCGACGAAGGCGAAGTCTTTCTCCCAGTCGGCTTCGTTGGCGTAGATCTTGGTAAGGTCCCAGGTCAGCTCGACCGGGACGTCTTTTCTTTTGGGAAGAGTGCTCATATCATGAACCTTTCTGTTTAACTGTCTGTTAAGAGTTGAGAGCGCATCAGGAGCCGTTTGGCTTCGTATCGCTCAGGAATCAGAAACGAATCTCAGCCACCAGTTGTGGTGGCTGAGCAGGAGAGTGTTTTTCGGCATTAGTATTGGCAAAGACGAAAAACATTTGCAAAGGTGGATTGAAAACGCTGGCTCTTGGTCAGCTCGCAGTCCTGACGGCAGTCTTCTTACGGATAGGATCCAGAGCGATGATCGCCTGTTTCAGTTGTTCCGTGGCTGCTGCATCGTCGGGGGAGAAATCGTGAATGGGAATCGGTTTGCCGACCACCATTGTCAGACCTCTGCGGTAGAAGATAAAGAGCGCGAAGATAAGCGCGTATTCAACTGGGGGCGGCAGTTTTGTTATCCAGCTGCCGGGATACTTGCCGTAACGCAGGTTGACTGGAACGATGTAAGTCGTCTGGCCGAGCTGCTTGGACGCTTCGCGAGCGATGCGGACCGCGCCTTTCTTGAACTCACCGAGCTTGCCGTCGAGATAGGCCCAGCCCTCGGGAAACATGACCAGGCGTTGACCGGAGGTCAAAACCCGGATCGCTGCTTCGAGGGCGGGGAAGCCTCGACCCCTGGTCAGGTCAGCACAGAATGCGCCCACCGGACCGACTAGAAGACCGCCCAAGCCGCCCATGAAAGTGAACACTCCCTGCGCCGCCATGTAGCGAGCTGGACCGTTCATAAGGATCGGCAGGGCGGCGACGTCCACCCAGTGTGGGTGGTTCGGAGTGACGATGTGGGGACCGGGGATGTTCTCGAGGTTCTCTCGTCCTTCGATCTTGATTTTCCCGACCTGGATAAAAGCCAGCGTTTTTGCCCAACGAAGCAGGCGCCGCACCGCCTGTGGTGTCGGAGGAGGCGCCAGGAAGCCGCAAGTCGAGACCTGCTTGCTGTACTGACGAGCCCTCTGCCGTAGAGGTTTTGAGTAGCGCCAGGCTACCCAGATGGCGATCAGTGCGAGTAGAACACCAATCAGTGTAACTGGTTCAAATGTCATAGCTTTTCCTGGGGCCGATCCGAGGATGGCCCGCGTTTGAGACTTAGCGATGGTTGCCGACGTTGCCCTCGACAGACCAATCGCTTCGTCATGCTCAAATTTTCTCGGGCGAATTCCCGAGTCAATCCGACCGAAACAATGAACACCGCAGCGGTCGATACCACTGAACGAGACTCACCAGACCGGCCGCCTCTGGGCGTCGCTCGGTCAGTCTGCCAGTGGTACCGAATCCGGTGCGGAAGAAATTTTCGGCGTCTTTTGGGATCGTTTTCGCCGACGGTTAGCTGCGGATGCGGGAATCCGCCCAAGCCTTGGCTTCGGTCAGATGACCGTCGATGATTCGGGCGACATGTTCGATCGCTTCTCGCGGATCTGCGGGCAGTTCCGACATCGGAATCGGCTTGCCGATTACGACAACGGCACCATAGTTCTGCGTGGTCTCGTCGAACATCCGGAATGAACGGAACGACTTCCAGCCCAGGCAGTTGATCAGGCGGTGCATCCTGCTGGCCTGACGCGGGTCGCGCAGGTAGTGGATTGCCATCGGTAGGACGGCGATCTCGGTCTTCTTGACACCATGTTGTTCGATGGCGACGTTGCAGGCGCGAATTGCACCTGTGCGGAACTCTTCGGGACGGATGACATTGTCGCCGACGAGCTGCCCTTGCGGGAATGTGACCACGCGGCTGCGCTTGTGGCGAGCCAGGGCGAGACCCATGGCGTTAACGGCTTTCTCGCCGCCGCCCTTTTCGGTGGCCTTGCCTTTTTCCGTTTTGATTGCGAAGAACCCGGCGAAAGCAGCCAGCGTTCCGCGCAGTGCGCCCTTCATTTGACCAGCCGTGCCCAGGTGGCGGAAGCCATAGGGCAGAGACTTTCCGACGACCGTGAAGTCGAGCGGAAACTGGTGATTGGGCAGAATGTGCAGTCGACCGTCGAAGACCGAGGCGTTGCTGCGATTGATCACCTTGACCGGACCAACGAACAGTCGGGTGGCGATCTTCGAGGTGATGCGAAGCAGGCCCTGACCAAAGAAGGTCGGGTGGGGCGGCAGATAGCCGTCGATCTGAAGTTTCTGCCCCTCGCGGTAATAGTGGACGACGCGCCAGACGATGAGCACGACGATGGCGAGAACAGCGAGGCTGACGATTGAGAAGTTTGTCATTTTTCTCTCTAGCTCCGAGGTGGGAAGCTGCATTTTTGATGTTTAGAACCAGTCGGTTTCGACGATTCGCATCAGGTAAGGCGAACTACCTGAAGCGCGATCCATCGAGACTAACGGCTCCGGCGCAAGAAAAGACTATGTGCGCAGGCACACAGTGAAGCGAATCAGACTAGAACCATGCGGACCGCGCCGGGAACGACTTTGAGCGTGAGCTCGGTCGTAGGCGGGCTGGCGTCGCCATCCACATTCGGGGTGACGGGCCGGTCGGTCTTGATGGTCAGGTTGCCGGTACGCACGCGCCCGTAGAAGCGTGACCGTTCCGGACATCCCAGCGGCAGCCAACCGACCGAAGGAATCAGGTCGAGGACGTTCCTGGCTGCCAGGTAGGCGGTGTCCATCATGCCGTCGGAGGCGTTGCATCCGCGGCTGAAGAGGGACATGGTGGGCGGTAGAACATTGGCGATCACGACGACCGCGGCTCGGACCTGGCGCTCTCGTTTCTCGCCCTTGTCGTCGAGCGTGAGCTCGAAGTTGACGGGTTTGAGATTGAGGCACGCCTGGCCGACGCCGAAGACGTAAGCCAGTTTGCCGAAGATGCGTTTGACGTCCTGGCTTATCAGGGTGGCATCGGACAGCGGTCCGAAGCCGAGCGCGGTCATGAACAGCCGGTTGTGCGCGACGCCGTGGATGTCCACATAATCAAGCTGGACCATGTCGACACCCTGGGCCGTGCCGTCGAGGACCATGTCGACGAACAACCCGGGCGCGAGCCGTGAGTAATACGTGCGGGCGAACAGATTGCCTGTGCCAGCCGGGTAAGCGGCCATCGTGGTGTCAGTGTCGATCAATCCCTCTGCCACCTGGCACACCGTACCGTCACCGCCGAAGGCGACGACAAGCTTGGCATTGCCTGCGACCGCCTGGCGAGCCAGTTTCGTTGCCGATCCCGGTTCGGCGGTGGTGGACAGAATTGTAACTGCGCGTCCGCGCCGGTGGAAGTGTGCGCAGAGACCGTCGATTGTGCCCTTGTTGGCAGAGCCCCCCTTGAGATTGGCGATCAGGACTACGTCGAATGCATTCATTTTTTCTCCGAAGTAAATCCGTTTGCGTTTAGTCCGAAGGCCCGTCGAGTACTTCGATGGCGACGATGTCGTCGTTGTGAATCAGCGACGCGATCAGGCTATCGAGCTCGTTGAGCGACAGCGAAGTACGGATTTGCACTTCAACTAGCTGTCCAGACTTGTTAACCATGCGGTCTGCGTGTGCTCTGGGGCCGAACAGTTTCCGAATCTCGGTAAACTTGTCGACCCGACAAACTACGCGCAGTGAGTTGCCGCCGTAATCGTATGTGGGAAAGAGTCTGTAGCTGACGAATAGCGAGAAGATCGTGAGCAGCACGGTCGCGGATGCGACCAGTGCTAAACCCAGTCCGCAGGCGATGCCGACGCCGACTGAAAACAGAATCGTTGCTGATGTCGTCAAACCAGAGGTGTTATGACCCCGTTTGAAGATGACACCAGCCCCGACGAACCCGACACCGGCCAGTACGCCATGCGCGAGACGAGCGGGGTCACCGCTCTTCGTGATGTCGTACAAGTAAACGCCGCAGACAGCGACCAGACAAGCAGTAGCCGATAGCACCATGTGCGTTCGGATACCAGCTTGTTTGCCGCGATTGCGACGTTCCCATCCCAGCAGACCACCGAGAAAAACTGCAACGCAGATCTTCGGCATGAAGGTGCTGATCAGGTCCAAATCCAATGTCGAGAAGAAACTTCTGAACCAGGCGACTATGTCCGCCAGTCCAGAACCGGCAAGGATCATGTCCATGCTGTTCTCCTAAATTTATGAAAACGTCGGCGCACCGACGTGCTACTTGAGCGTCACCAACCTACCTTTCGCGAGCAGGAGTTGTCTGTTGGTTTTGTGATTGGGTAGCTAGTTAATGGTGAGGAAGATTCGCGAGACGGGATTAAAACACTTTGGAACTTATGATATGTCGCCGCGTTATAGAGCTCTCAAGTGATTGTGAGTTGTAGGTTATCTTGCCAGGAAGACCTTAAGCCATCACGCACCTGTGCGAGATATATAAAATAGAGAACCTATAGGCATTTCCGGAATAAAGAGAGATCAGACTGACATTCTGGTTTAGATCTCTGAGAGGAATTTATGTTAGCGATGCTGAGCTACCAGTCTTGCCAAGCAGTTAAATCAGACGGGGTTAATCAGAATTTCTCAAAAAGGGCGCATGTTTTGCCAGGTAGCCAAGCTTGGCGCAGCTGCATGAATGTCTCGAGGACGCCACTGTGCATGGTGTCGTGAACGAGGTGAAATCTGGCTCGTTCTTCTGAAGTAACTGCAGTTTTTCTAACTGTGTCAAGCTATGCATGCCACTGCATATGGTGGCGTAAACGCGGTTTCGATGGCCCTGTAACTGCGTCTGCTAATCAGTTGATTCGATCGTGTTGGACGTCTATGTTGCTTCCGCGATGCGCATTAGAGACGTCATCCGTCTGGGTTTGGATTTACCGAAAACATTGAGCCTTAGTCATGAATTTTGAGAAAAACTTTGTCTGTCTGGGAATAGATAATCTAGCTCACGGAGGGTCTTCTAATGCCATCGAATCTGGATTGTGCTCAAGCCATCAACAACCAGTCGGTTTGTTCGTTGGCGGATAGTTTGCCGGGGATGAGAAGCCTGATTCTGGAAAGCTGTGACATAACCGATGACGCTCTCAAGCTGCTCGCGGAGAGGTGCGGAGAGCTGAAGGAACTCCATCTGATCAACACCCTAGTTACCGATGAGGGTCTCCGGTTGGTTGCTCAGTTGACCTCGCTTGACTGGATTTATATAGACAACGCCAGGATCTCGGATAGGGGTATTGCCCATCTCAAGAAATTGCCGTGCCTGAAAGGACTCCACCTGATCGGCACTGATGTGACCGATGATGGATTAGCGATGCTGCCTGAAATTGAAGGACTGGTCTACCTGGAGAACGTCACTCAGAAAGAAATCGGACAGAGAGGATACGGAGCGCTCACTTCGATTTCAGGATTGGAGTACTTGCGACTGAGTGCGGTAAAAACTGAAGAACAACAGTTTTTAGGGTTGAAACTTGCGAATTCGCTGCTGTCATTTACCTTCGAGATGCCCGGTGTCAGTGACCATGCTGTCGAGTATCTGCAAAAGAGATTTCCGGATTGCTTTATGAATCGCTATCGGTTCTGTCGCAACGAGGATCAGGCGGTCTACGTCGCCAGCACTAAAATTGAAGTGTTCCGTACTCGTTTGTTGTCTTCTACCAAACGAATTATTCCGGAACCTCAGCATCCAAAACTATGGGGACCGACCAACCAGCCAGTTCATGGCATGTGCCACCAAGACGGCAGCAGCGAGAACGTTTCTGGAACGTTATCCAGAGCCGAAATTGAGTTTCTCGTCTGGCGTGGTTTATTGGAGCCGAGTTTTTTGTACAACGAATCACGAGGTCTCGGCTTCAGAAATGCTCCTGCGAAGGTGATTTCACCGAGTAGCCCGCAAATTCTCGGTCCTCGGTCGACACCAGATAATAAACTTCGCGAGCTCATTGAGATATCCAAAATTACTGATGAGGAGCGGCAGAAGCGACCCTGGACCTGGTAGTCGGCGTTTTTTTCCGCGAAACAAAATTTTGCCGCTGCACAAATAAAGAAGACCCGGTAAAAACCAGGTCTTCTTAAGTGTTGAGTTGAAATGATCTTACTTTAACTAATCCACAAACGGTTCTTTGAAAAAAGGTCGCAGCCCATGCGAGTTGCGACCTATCTTCGATTATCTTTTCTTGCCGCCTTTTTTGACAGCTTTTTTGACTGGCTTAGCAGCTTTTTTAGCAGCTGGCTTAGCAGCTTTAGCCTTAGGAGCTGGCTTAGCAGCTTTGGCTTTAGCGAGTTTCAGGATTGGCTGTTTCGAACGGCCATTGACGATGTCTTTGAGTTCTTTACCAGCGCGGAACGCAGGAACTCTTGCTGCAGCAATTTTCAAAGGAGCAAGGGTTCTAGGGTTACGGCCAGTGCGAGCTTTGCGGTTGCGGCGCTCGAAAGTACCGAAGCCAACGAGGGTTACTTTATCGCCTTTAGACAGGGCGCCTGTAATTGAGTGAAGCATTGCAGAGAGAGTACGGGTCACTTCGGACTTCGGAGTGCCTGTAGCCTTTGCTACTTGCTCGACGAGCTCAGCTCGGTTCATGTGATTTCCTCCTATGGAAACACTCATTCCAACTCACAAGGCGGAATGATATCACTCCGATTTTGAATAAACAATAGATTCCGTCTGCAATTCCAAAAAAATCTTTTTTGTACTCGCGTCGAAACTAAGATGGTAAGGCGGTCCTATCAAAAGTCAAAAAGCCCGAGTCACTGAAGCTGCCTATTGTTCGGGGTTTGAACTTCGTGTGCTCCGCATTGAAATCGAAGAATGACAGCATGTCTATTTTTGCGATATATTGCGCGGATCTGCTGGATATACAACACGCACTGGTAAGGACGTTTATCAACAGAATGATTGTGGTAGTCCAGTCTCTCGGTTCAAAACTCTGATGAAATCTTGATCGTAGCTCGTCGAAAAAACTGCCGATAAAATTTGTTTTGCTCAAAGTGGCATGGCAGCACACTATCGAATGTATGGTTCTGAACTCGAAACCATGACTCCGAACGATTGGCTGAAATGCCCATAACATCAGTGTTTGAAGCTTTCGCGATCAACTTCGATGAAAAATAGCAGCCGACACAAATTTTCTGATCTGCTTCGATTCGGCTGCCGAGTTGAATTCCTGATGAGTGATCGATTAGATATAGATGCGAGTCCCAAAACCTTTGATTGGGAACGATCGCCGGCAGTGAGACCTGGCCAGGTTATGCCGTTCGATCGAGATCGTGGTGCAATCATTTCATTTGTTCCGAAACTTTTGAACGAAATTTTGATTCTTTGTAAACTGCGTTCATGACCGGGTTGTTTAAAGCAGTTAAAAAAATCGTTGAGCGCAATGTTTATTCGATATAGATTTATCGGCTCAACGTGAATATTCCTTACTCAAAGGTGAAAGATTCGTGATGATTAAAACGGTTGGAAAACCAGTGAATTTGCCACATTAAGCCGACGTTGCTTCTATAATTCAGTCGTACTAGAAGAAAATCGATCCGGTTTGCCGGAAGAAAAGCAGGAACTTGTCATGAAGCAGAGTTTTAAAAAAACGTGGTCGGCAGTTGGATTTTTGACGCTGTCTGCGGGGGTATCGACGGCATTGTCTCTGGGTCTTGCGACGAGCCAGGTCGCGGCGCAGGCGCCAGCACCAGGAGTCGTCGGTTCGAAATCCGCGCAATCGACCAAGGCAGTTTCCACACCTGCAGTGAAAGCCGCCTCTGCATCGCCGAGCAACAGGACTGCGACATCTCCTGCTTCCTCCGCTACGGCGGCAACCACCACGCCAGCAGTTGCTGGAACGCCTGCTGTTGAGAGTAAACCAGCGCCTTTGACAGGGAATGCTGTCCACAATGCAACGGGCAGTGAGCACCCTAGCAAGGATAAATTGCTTCAGGGAACGACTTCGATGCTTTCCAGCTTTCAGGGGAGCTGGAAATGTTTTTTGCAAAATCCTACCCGGAGCGCTAATTATAATGTCGGATCGCAGTTTTTCCCGACCGGAAAGTTGAAGTGGACTTTTCCGGCAGAAGGTCCGATCGACTCATCGCCAGCCATATATAAGGGTGTGGTGTTTGTCGGAAGCGACGATTTTTATCTCTATGCTATTGATGAACGAAACGGTCGTATGCTCTGGCGAACGCAATTTAGCGGCAAGGTGAAATCTTCGCCGGCTGTCACAGACGGCATGCTTGTTGTCGGCTGTGAGGATAAAAATATATACGGTGTTGATACCACAAATGGTGCGATCAAGTGGACGGTCAACACCAAAGATCGAGTTTCAGGTTCTCCTGCTATTCTCGATGGCGTCGCTTATATCGGTGGTTGGGACGGTCAGGTTTACGCGCTCAATGTTTCCACCGGCGCGAAGATCTGGACATATCCTAAAGCAGATGGTGCGGAGCACGTCTCCACTCCGGCTCCGACCAATCCGGATGGTACGCCGGCGACGGCGACTGCAACAGGCGGTATGATTCTGCCACTGGACAAAGACTTCATCAAAGGCATCGGCCGGATGACTGGAAGTCCAGCGCTTGCGCCAGGCATGGTGGTGGTTTCGACTCATCTAGGTTTTGTTCACGCCTTATCGATGCATGACGGATCTTTGCTCTGGAAATTTAAAACCAATGGCAAGATTCTTGGTTCGCCGATGATTATGAATGGCAACGTTTATTTTGGAAGTTGGGATAAGAACTTCTATGCAGTGGATCTGGCCACCGGCAACCTGCGCTGGAAATATGGCGCGACAGAATCATTCTCGATTGCTCCCTCAGGTGGCAAAGATCGAATCTTCGCTGGTAGTGACGATAAAATGATGTATTGTCTTGCCGCTGATTCCGGAAAGTTACTCTGGAAGACAGCGATTATTTCGCCTGTTCCGCTACTCTCATCAACACCGGCGGTGGCTGGAACTATGATCTATTGCGGTAGTCCGGACACCAATCTCTGGGCGATTGATTCACGCAACGGTGCAGTCAAATGGAAATTCAAATCACAGCGACCAATCATTAGTTCCCCTGCGATTTCGAACAGCGGAATCTGCGTGGGCAGCCAGGACGGCAACCTCTACATGATTGACTAAAAAGTTGGAAAGAACTGACCAAACCGATTGCTTTACACGGAAACTGACTGCTTTTACCTGTGTACGTTCGCGGACGGTATCACAGGTGGTGTGTAAGCCACTCCAGTAGAGTCGCGGTTTTAGGTCGTTGAAACTTTTGTTGTTGTCGTCTGCTGAGAGAAATCCTTATTTGGAGAAATAGCTTTCCGCCACGTTTGATCCCGCCCATGCCGTTGTAACCAGAGCGGCTCTGGCAATGCGGCTTTTCGAAGGTATGGCGGCTGCCGCACCAATTGCTACTGCATCATATGTGGTGAAGTGTTTCAGTGATTCTGGAACCCATTCCGGCGCAGGAATTGCATAGTCTGCTCCGTGTCCGCCAGCGATCGCCAGCCCGCTTAGCAGCGCTTTTTGCTTGAAGTTCGAACCAAGTGTAATCGCTAGCGGAACTGTCAGGCTCGATGTTTCCCACGATTTCGCCTCTGCGCCGTAAATATGTTTTCGAACAAGTTGGTCTGCGGAAATCGCGGCTCCCGCGCCGGCGGAAGTGAGGAATCCGCGTGAATAGTTATTAGCTGCAGATATCATGATTTCAGATTTGGAGGCGTTTCCTGCCAGTATTGGTGCGGTTTCTGCAAGGACAGAGCCTTGCTTGAGAAGACTGGCGGCTCTTGAAGCCGCGGGTGCTAAGCTGGCTGTTGTAACTCCTGCCATCGCGGAATTCTGTATCAGCGATGTGAGTGTCTTGTCGACTGCGCCTAATTCATTGTCGATTGCCGTGCTCAAGAGTTTCGGTCTTTCGACCTTAGTTAGTTTTGGAACCATTGGCTCCTGATAATTCGAGTCTGCCAAAACCTTGAAGGCGTGCTGCTCCATAGGACTCATGTTTCCTGCGCTCACGGCTTCGTGGGCAGAAATTTT
>CAZRMH010000119.1:0-19742 GCA_964600935.1 uncultured Candidatus Obscuribacterales bacterium | reverse complement strand
GGCATCTGTTCTTTTCCGCGTTCCAGCTCGCCGCAACGACAAGCCGAAACCCATTGCGTAAAGCTGCCTGTCATCGAGGAAGTTTTCGGCTGTCCGCAAATTATGCAATTTTCGGCTGGCGAGGTCACTAGGTCCGTTCTCTTGGCTTTGGATGACTAGATTATTCCACAATCCGAATGCCATTCGGCAATTAGCGAACCAAGCTCTCTTGAGTGGCGTTGATAAATTTAGCCGTCGTCTCTGTTTATACTCAAGTCCCCGAGTGTGATTGAATAGTTTTCTTTGTTGCTGTTGAGGAGAAAACGAATGAGCGTTTCGCCTGCTACAGCGGTGACGAGAAGAATCAAATTGCGAGCCAGAGGGTAGTCGCAGATGTCATCACCGGCGTCCGAAGGGACGATGTATTTTTCGTTCCAGCGTAGCTCACCGTAGTCGCCGTTTACTCCGAGGTGAAGGCAGGGTGTATTAGTTTCCTTGCATACATCGGTGACAATTCGTCTTGAGGTAGAGTTATCGAAGCTGTCGATAACTACGTCGAATCCTTTTAGAAACTTAGATGCGTTTTTCTCGTTGAGTTCTTTCGGGATAGCTTGGATGTCTTCACCGACTTCTCGATAAATCAGGTTTCTTAAAATTTCGGCTTTAAGTCCGCCGATATCATCGATTGAATAAACCTGAGTGCCAATATTTTGTTCTTCGACGCGATCACGATCGAGAACGGTCAAGTTTTTAAAACCTTGTCGGCACAGGTGAGCGACCAGGTTTGAACCGAGCGCGCCTGCACCGCAAATGAGTAGTCGAGCTTTTGCCAATTTTTCGATGTCTTCTTTTCCGCGGAAAATTACTTCGTGGTGCAGTTTGCCTGCCATAGTTCGAACTCCTTTATTTCCATGTCGTACAATTTTTGTTAGGCACCAGATGTGGTTTCATTTTTAAACGGTTTAGGAGCCGGCTGGAAGCCGGCGCTCCCAGGATCGCGCGCAGGAGTTCGCTTTCAGGAACTTGCCTCGAGGAACTTGCTTCGAGGAACTTGCTTCGAGGAACTCGCTTCCAGGAACTTGCTTCCAGGAATTTCGCTGCGTAGCTTCGTTTCCGCGTGGCAGGTTTCGACGTAACTTCTTTCGTTTTAGTCCCAGTCATTATCGCCGCCATGATGATACTGCTGCATTACGCCGACGAGACTTGTTAGGTCGAAATCGTTGTCTCGACCGCTCAAACAAATTCCGGAGCTGACAACCGAGAGGTCATCAATGCGAATTTCGGATGTGTGAGTGTGACCTTCGACGATATAGCGGACTGTTACATATCCATCCTGTCCGGAATTCCAATATCCATCGAGACGGGCGCCGGCATGAGCTAGAGCATCTCGAAGTCTTTCGCCATCAGTTCTGTTTTTTCGTTGTTGATCGTGCAGAGCGGTGGGATGTTTATCGAAATACAGAATTTTGTAGGCAAAAATTTCACTGGGCGTTGCACCGGCGACCCTTACAGCTTCGGGGGGAACATCGCTATCTAAGGCCGCTCGCAGTTGGCGTGCTATGGCTGGATCTCGTCGTCGATTGTCGCCGTGATACCAGAATGATGAACCATCAAAGCGCGCGTGAATTGGCTGGAATGCTGCGGTGCGTTCCGGAAGGCGGATGGGAACTGGTTCTTTGAATTGAAAACGATTGTCTGACGTATTCGATTGGACTGACCACCAGTGCTTTTGGAATTCGCCGACAAGCACCATGTTCACCCGAGGAAGCAATTTGAGATACGATTCGATCTGATTGCGTTTAGCCAATTCGACACAGCTAGCCTTTCCGGGTTCAATGATTTTGAATAGACCGAAACCACTTTGATTTCTCAATGGTCCTGAGTTGACCACTGCTAATTGATAGATGACCCCCTTAATTCTGACGCTAATATTGCCGCCCGGTATGTAGGGAGATAAGAAGAGGTCCGACGAGAGATTTTTCTCGTCGGACGCAAACTTCTTTATGAGCGAAAGTGGGTCGACGCCTCCATCGCTCATCCAAACACCGCTTCAGGACGCAGCGTCAAATTGCCGTTCTCGTGCCGTTCGACAACGTAAGCTTGCAAATTTGAAACAGGGATGTCGAGAAAAGTTGCAACGGCATTTCTCACTGCAGCGTCAGTGCTTGCGACACCAACGTCCAAGACATCGAGGGCAATTTCACGGCTTCTACCCTCGAAACGCAAGTGCAATAGTGCTGAGTCAGTTACACCTGACCGAGCCAGGAATCGTGGATCTTTGTTTGCCATCGTCATATCCTCATCATGTGCTCATAGCGAGCCTTGATTACGCACACTTACCACGGGGGGTAGGCTACAAAACCAGGTGCGATTTGTGTCCCACTCACGAGTACAGTGATCATAACAGCAGATTTATAAGACCTGAATCGTGTTTACTGAAGTGGTTATACTCTTAGGTTTTCAGGTCAAAACTCTATTTGCTCTTTGTTTTGGCGCTTACTTTAGTGTCATCCGGTGTTCAGTCGTTGAAAATCCTCGTGCTTTGCCTAATTTTAAAATCCGTTCGAAAATCCGACTAACAACGGGTACGAAATGGGAAGAGAATGTTTATGAGTTTCACTCTTATATATGTCCACAAAGGCATTACTGAATAATGGATGTCGGTTCGGTAGTTAACTTCAACGGTTTAATCGCGGCGGCGTTCGCCTTATTAGCGGGCTTTGCGCTGGCTGTGGAATTAGGTTCTGCGCCAAAAGCGCAGAAAGTCAAACCCGCCGAGGAGGACCAGTTGGACAGTGAAGACAATGCCGTTAAGCCGAGTGCCATAACCGAAGCCTACTCGCCGGCTGTGGACGCGATTCAGAATTTGCAGCGCACATACGTAGATGGACTTTTGGGATCGCGAGGCAAATATGATGTATCGCTTGCCATTTTGAACGCGCATGAGACGACCGGTGTTGTTTCCGAAGAAGAAGCAGGTTTGATGGTCGCGACTCAGGCTTATCTGAGCGCTACTCGGTCCGGTTCGGCCGCGAGCGGTTCATTCTTGTCTTTAGCGAGCGTTGGCGGTTTTAAAACCATCGCTTCCATTAAGAAAACCGGCGAGCAGAGCGTTCCAGTGGAGCCCAAGAAAACTATCGAGGTTAGGAAAACAACTGAATTGAAACAGCTACCAGAGTCGAAAAGTGTAACTGGTGAGGTGAAGTCGCCATCGACGCGAAGGCGCCCTGCCGCATCAAGACCCGCCTCGGGGGCGACTCGACCGCGGAGAACTAATTCAGGAGATGGTTCTGAGAGACTATAGAGACGTTCAGGGATTGGTTAGCTGTGCACCACCGGTAATACCAAGGGTAGATTCGCGCCAAGAATGAAACAAGCGCAAGCCAACAAAATTGAAAATAGCTGGGGACTAGTTCCAATTGGAGCTTCTAAGGTTCCTGTCCGCTGGATTGTGATGTGGATTGGACTGGCCGGTTGGCTTGCTGTCACATTGATAAGCACCGGTGGACCGACGGCGATTACTTCGCTGGCTTTCAACGTTTCATTTTTAGTTGGACTAATTTTGATTGGTGGCTTCACTCGTAGCATTCCGATCCGAACAATCGGTTTAATGTTTTTCTCCGGCGCAGTGATGATGGGACTTGCCATTTTGATAGAACAAGGGTTGAATGCGCCGGCAATGTCGACGTTTCGACCTCTGATCACGCCATTTATCGAAGAGGCACTGAAGATGGTGCCGGTCTACATATTCTTTTTTCGCGGCCGACGATTTTCGACCTGGACGTTAGGAGTGACAGATGTATTATTGATGGGCGCAGCTTCAGGGGTTGGCTTTGCATTTGTCTTCGACGCTTTCAAGCATGCTAACACCGCATGGTCTCACCAACTGCAGTGGCTACCGACTGCAGATTATGTCAACTGGACGTATCTAGTGGCCGGCAACGCCGTTTGGAGCGCCATCGCAGGTGGTGCGCTGGGAATGGCCCTGATGGTGATGCATAATCGTAAAGTAGCAATTCTTATCGCGTTGGTCGGTTTCGCCTATGCGGTTCTGGATCACACCGCCGCCGCCAACTACAACTCCTCTAATGCCGTGCTGGCTAGTTTCTTCTCGATGGTCACGGCCAAGGGTTTCGCCACACCGTATGTTCTCATTACTGTTATCGCTTGCGGGATTCTACTCGATAGTTGGGTAAAGCTGCGCTGGTTTCCAAAGGCCTCCGAGTTCAAATTACCGAAACGAGGTGACTCGACTTCAGGTCTTGGAGGTCTTTGGGACTTCATCTTAGATCGAAGACGTTTAGCAAACGTCAATTTCAAGCGCATGCATCAAGAGGCAAACTCCAACGCCAGCATGGCGGTGGCAATACTTTCTCAAAGTCTGATCAATCATCATTCACCACCGAAGATGGCTCAACTGTTTGCTGATATGGGCATGGACAGCGGTGATACTCTGGCGTTGATGCCAAACGGCATGATGGACCAGCCTGATGATCCATTTGCGAATCTCGATCTGCCCGACCAGTACGAGTTGATTCGCAGAATCAGTATTGGTGGAATGGGCGCTATTTATAAGGGACGTCATCGTAAGACGAATGCTTACCTGGCGATTAAAATTTTGCATGCGCATGTAGCCGATGTCGGCAACAATCGAATGCGGTTTGACCGAGAGGCTAAAGCGGCAGCAGCTCTGAAGCATCCTAACCTGGTGGTTGTTCATGATTACGGGATAACAAACAAAAAGATACCGTATCTGGTGATGGAGTTGATTGACGGCACCACCTTGCAAGATGAGTTTGGAAGTAATGGAGGACTCCCTCCAGGGCGATTCTTCTACATCTTCGATCAAGTTTGCGCAGCGCTGATTCATGCACACAGTCGCGGTGTCATTCATCGGGACATCAAACCGAGCAACATTCTGATAGTCAAATCTCCGGAAACGCCGGATCTGGTAAAGGTAGTCGACTTCGGTATCGCCAAGGTTATCGACCACCGTGGTCTCGAGGCACAAGAGTTGACGCAGACCGGAGACATTCTCGGCAGTCCTCTCTATATGAGTCCGGAACAGTGCATGGGCGAAGCGCTCGACGCAAGAACCGATATTTATTCCTTAGGCTGTGTCATGTATCAGGCATTAACCGGGAAACCGCCTATCATCGCTGAGAATGTCGTTAAGACGATCTTCAAGCATGTGAATGTGGTGCCAGATCGATTGGCGGTGGCAAAGCCAGGTGTGAATATTCCACTAGTCGTCGAGCAAATTATTTTTCGAGCGCTTGAAAAGAAGCCTTCGAACCGTTTCGAGTCAATGGAAGAACTGAGGAACGCATTGATTGCTGCCCGGCAGTCGATTAACTAAGGTTGTCTCTTACCAGGCGGTATTCGGGTTGTAGCTGTCCTGGTTAGTTTCGTCTTCGCGTTTCTTGTTGACTTCATTAGAACGCATCTGGCGAAGAACGCCACTAAGGGTGCCACCAGCATTTTGGTTTGGTTGATTGCTCTGGTTAAAACTGATGCTCATATCTTCCGCAGAATTTGGAGTCGGCGTGCCGGCTTGCGGCGGTAGACCGACTTGATTAGGCGCTTGACCCTGACCGTTGGCTGGATATTGTTGACCGTTGTTGGCAGGATATCCGGCTGGCGGTTGAGGTGACCCCGCTGGTAGTGGCATACCGTTCGGCGCAGCCCATGGTGGCGCCGCTCCGTTGCCATCAGGTGCAGGAGGCGTTCCCCATGGCGTTTCCGGAGGCGTCCAGGCTTGTTGAGGTTGTGTTTGTTGCGGCATCACTTGTGGTGGCATTGGCAGCGGCTGAGGCTGCCCGATTTGAGCAGTTTGCTGACCGTTTTGCACTTGACCGTACTGGGGCTGACCGGGTTGGACGTACGGCTGCTGTCCGTTTGTCTGACCCGGTTGATCCCACGGAGACGCCGGTAGAGATGTCTGGTTCTGCCATGGTTGCGGCTGCGACTGCGGCATTTGTGGCTGTGGTGGCAGGCTCGGTGCGGCTGGTTGTTGCCAGGGCTGGGGCATGCTGGGATTGTGCGGTGGCTGCCAGGCTTGTGTTTGAGCCGGTAATGAATTCTGAGTGATGTACGCTGGGGGCGCTTCCCATGCCGGTTGCGCCGGGGGCGGTGATTGAGCCGAGGGAAGCTGGGATTGGGTGACGCTTGCCGGTGGCGGCTGCCATGATGGCGCGGGAATTGGCGCGGCTGTTGGAGCGGGTGCTTCTGGTTGCCACGCCTGCGCGCTCGAAGGCGCTGGTGGTGCTTGCCACGGGGCCGGTTGAGCTGGAGCCGCCTCCGGTACGGGCATGCCTGAGGTCGGGGTTGACCATGCCGGTGAAGGAGGCGTCGCAGGCGCAGGGGCGCCGGGATTCCAGGGCTGGATCTCTTGCACGGGGGCGCCGGGAGCGCCCCAGGCTGGAGCTGGAGGAGTAGCGGTCCCTATATTGGAAGGTTCGTTTCCGCTGCTAACTGGCTCATTCCAGGCGGAGGCAGGCTGCACCGGTTTGTTGTTACTGTCCCAAGCAGGGGCTGGAGGCACACCAGAAGCTGGTTTTGTGAAACCGACTGCGTCCGGAGGCAAGGTCCAGGTTCCGGATTGTCCTGACTCGCCGATCGGGCTACTGAATGATGGTCTTGCCACTCCCGGAGGGGCGGCCGGCGGTTCTGGGAGAGCGATTGCTGGTGCCGGAGCCGGCGCACCGCCATTGTTCGATGCTGGCCATGCCGCCGGAGGCGGCTGTTTCGCGCCACCAGGCTGGTCAGCCCAGGTGGAGACCGTCGGTTTGGGTTGCTCAGGGACCAGAGGCCATCCGCCGGACCCGCCGGCTTGGCTGTCGGGTGTCGGCCAGGAGTTGGAGGCGGTACCCCAGGCTGCGCCGTCGCTGCCTTCGCTGGAGTCACCGGATGGCGCAGGGACGGCTGGAGGTAGACCACCACCAGGTTTCAGTGTCCAAGTAGAAGAATCTTCACTCGCTTGCGGCCAAGCTTTTGAGGGTGGTCGTTCTGGCGAATTAGACTGATTGAGCCAGTCTCCCGGATTTGGTTGCGCCTGAGTTGCTGGCTGAGGATCGAGCCAATTCGCTGCAGGCGCCGGTGTTGGCGGCTGTGCCTGTTGTCCCCATGGATCGGCAGTCTGTCCGAAACCGCCCTGGGCAGGCTGAGGGGATGCTGGTTGTGGAGAGGCGATTTGATTCGGTTGCTCTTGACTCGATGGTGTTGAAGCGACTCGTTCTGCAATCATTCCCATCAAATAAGCGCGCTTCTGCTCAGGCACACCTTGAGAAAGATCAGGTCGCGACCGCTTTAGATTCAAACCGGCCAGCATCTGGTGATCTTGGAAAAAGGTCATGACCAGTGTCTGATACATCGCGAATTGCATGGAGTTGACGCCGAAGACCTGGTCGTATTCCATCTGTTGAAGCGCCAGTTCATCATCAAGCGCGCTGCGCATCGCTTCGACGGTCCGCTCAATAGTCTTCTGCGCGTCCTTCAGAACGCGCTCATCAGTGCTCGGATCATTGTTGGACATATTTGCCCAGGACATATTTGTTTCCCGTGTGAAAGCTCTGCTCGACAGGCTCTTTTGGTACGTGAATATATCTTTCACGACTGAAGAGTAAATTCTGCTTAGTACGATATACCCCCACGTCTAGTTATTACGCGATTGATCTCATTTCTAGACGTGTTGATATGAATGGTTTTTTACATAACCGGGCGACTCCGCTTAGAAACACAAAATACAATAACGTTGAAGGCAATTCTGACGCGACGCTACAGGTACCGGTGATGAAACTCAGGGAAATAATTATCAGCTCAAGCGCTTTGCTTCTTACTGCATTGGCGTCGATCAGCCCGGTTTCAGCATCGTCGGCCTTCGAGAGTCACTATGGCATTGGCAAGAGCTTTCTGGTCAATCAAAACTTCGACATGGCTGTGAAAGAATTTACGGCTGCACTCGTCGCCTCGCCAAACAATGCGGATGCGCTTGTGGAGCGGGGGACGGCATTTAACGGTCTGAAGAAATATGACCTGGCTTTAAAAGATTTTGGCGCTGCTATAAAGGCGCAGCCAAACAGCTATCTTGCCTTTAACAACCGCGGCGTGACTTACTTGCGGCTTGGCGACACGGAAAAGGCAATTCAAAACTTTGACCGGGCGATTGCGATAGACAGTAAGCAAGATTTTGCATATTTGAATCGAGCGGGCGCAACTCTTGGAATTGGCTCGGGAACTTCAGCGGCGTCATCCGAGAAAATTTCAGCTTGGCTTAAAAGTGTAAACTGGCATAGCGACTATAGTGGACATGCCGCTATTCTTGGCGCTCTCGGATACCGTCAGGCTAAACAACCGGCTCTGGCTAAGAGTTTAATCGCAGACGCGTTGAACAAAACCGATCGCCTTAAATGGCCCTATCCGGCACTTCAATATTTTGCTGGAAAATTGAACAGCAAAGAACTTTTGGATGAAGCGGAAAGAAGCGATTACGATAATACTCAAGCACATTGCTTCCTGGCTCTGGACCTGCGTTTGAAAGGTGAGACGAAACAATCGCTAACCCATCTCGACTGGATTTTGAAACATGGAATTCAGAATAGTGTGGAATATTGGATTGCTAAAGGTTTGATGAAACCACAAACAGTCGTGAAACCATCTCAGACATCCGCTCCGCAAGCCATAGAAACGAGACCGGCTGCGACTTCGGTGAAGACAGCGAACTCAGGGAAACCTTCGAAGAACAGCCCTTCAGTGAAATCATCTAAGTGAAAAGAGCTTGTTAGAATGCACTTTCATTGACGCATCCTCAGTGACGAGACCCTCTCTTTTCTTTGAAATCGGTAAACCAAAATCACCGTCGACGAAAAAACAACTAATCGAGCAAAGCCTCGCTCGCCCAATCAGTCAGCGGATACGCTGGTACTGACTGCTGGCATCTTATTTATCGCGTCAGCCAGTTGGTTGTTCAGTAATCAATTCTCTTGCCTGGAGCAATTCTTATCCAATGCGATGTTCGACGGTTTTTTAAATCATCATTCGGGTGCCGCAACAGCGCTCAAGAAAACTGAGCTGACCCTAAGCTCTGGGGCGCTGATGATGCGCTTTCTGGTTGGCATGGGTTTCGCTGCCTGTGGAACGATTGCTGCTTATCAGTTAAGCAGACCTTTGCGAATTGTTTTGTTCATTCAACTCTTAGCACTGAATCTGGTGTTACACGGCATTCTTTCCATCTCGGGAGAGAGGCTGGCTATGCCCTTATCGCTCCTTATCGCCAGCTCTGTTGGTATGGCGTTCGGATACCTGATCAAAGAAACCAAGGAAACTCGACAGCAACTGATCGCCAAGGATACCGTTATTGAAAAGCTGGATAATGAGCTGGTTGCATCCAGTGTGCAGCTGATTAAAGATGATGAGACTGAACGACGAATTCTCGCTGGTGATCTGCACGATCAGGTTTTAAACGATTTGAAACTGCTTAGAGAACGTTTGAAACGCTTGGTTAAACCCCAGTCTCAGGTCGGCTTTGATAGTTCAGGAGAGACTGAAGCGTCAGCGAATTTCGACGATCAGACTTTTCAAAATGAAATTCAAACTATTGATGCTTTGATAGTTCGTTCGATGCAGCAGATTCGTGAGGTGATGGACAGTCTTTCGCCGGCTGTGTTGCAGCATCTTGGTTTTGTTGATGCGATCGAAGATTGCATCCGCAATGGCGCGGAACGAGCAGACTATAAAGTGCGATTTCGCTGCAGCATTGAACACAGTGAGTTCGACGTGTTTAAACCAATAGAGCTAACCCTTCTTTACAGGCTGGTTCAAGAGTCGGTCACGAACATCTGTAAACATGCGGAGGCTTCCGTTGTAAAATGTACTATCACCGCCGATGGTGACTCTGTCACGATCATCATCGCGGATAACGGCAAAGGTATGAGTCAAATAAATACATCCACTCAATCTCGGGGACTTCAGTATATGCGCCAGCGCGCCAGCATTATCTCGGCGACTGTCAACTGGCTCCCAGCCGAGGATAACAAAGGAACTGCCGTCAACATCACCATCAGAAAACCGAAGTGATAAAATGGTAAAACTTCAGGGGAGGTTGTTCCTTTGCGTATTTTGATCGTTGAGGATGTACCGGCATTACGAGCTCACGCCAAGCAGGTAATTGAGAAAGTTTTGTCAGGTGACGTCGAGATTGTCGAAGCTGCAAATGGCCTTGAAGGAGTCAAACTGGCAAAGACTTTGGCACCGGATTTGACACTAATGGATATTTCTATGCCGGAGCTCAACGGCGTAAAAGCAGCCGAAGAAATCTGGGAGTCAAACAAACAAGCACGCATTCTCTTTTGGTCACAGTTTCACAGAGAAGCTTATGTGCGCTCACTCGGGCGAATCGTGCCAGATGAAGCAATTCATGGTTATTTGCTAAAAGGTGAATCAGACGACAAGCTCGCCTTCGCTATCGAAAGTGTTCTCCTTCGAGGCGATCCGTATATCGATCCAGTAGTTCAAGGTGTTCAGAACAGGCTGAAGTCAAAAGATAATTCGCTGAGCGATACCGAGTACGAAACCTTGCTGGATGTCGCAATCGGTATGACCGATCGGGCGATCGCTGCTCGCAGGCATATCAGTGTTCGTGGCGTTCAGAACCGACTGTCCATGCTGCTAACCAAATTGGTAAAGGGGCAGGAAACGCATATTCGCGAATCCGCAGGAATGGAAGTTTTCAATCCTAGAACGCGCATTGTTTTCGAGGGGATCAAACGGGGACTGGTCGATACCGATGATCTTCCTTCATTGGACAATGAAGTTTGGGACTGGATAGAGGATGAATTCGACTATGACGCCAAGTGATTTCTAGTTATTGCGCCCAGGTGTTCCAGGGACGATAACTGATGCAAGAGCTTCTTCGATCATCTCGCGATCAACGTTTCTTTTTAAAACAACAGTCAGAAGATTGTCCGATTTAGCTGTTTTCGGTTTGCTCTGATAGAACTCGACGATGTCTTCCCAGACTGGCAGTTCGATCGTTTCACCATTCTTTATCGCGACGATCTTAGTCGATCCTTTCCAAGTTTCGGTCACTTTCGAGCCGTTCAGGTCGACGATTAGCCAGGCCAGAACGGCGTCGCGAAAGTGCATCTCGGCTATAGAAGCGAACGAATCTGACATAGTGATAATCACCGTCGGGCGAGTGAGAACGGAACCGAAGAGATATCCCTCTTCTTTAGCAGCGCTGGTATCGAGGCTTATTAACCAGTCAGGCACTTCTTTGTTCAACCCATGATTGAACTCGAGGGTTTGATGCTTGAAGCGCGGTGATTGATATATTACTTCCTCGGCTCGAGGTTTTGTTCGCTTCTCCTCGTCACTGAGAACCCATGATTCTGAATAGCTCAAATCGGTTCTGCGCTTGGCTATTCCAGCCATGGCAATGATTGCGACAATAGCAAATTCCGCACCGAGCATATAGCGGTCGCCACCGCCAGTGAAGCCACGATTGATTTCATATTTGCTGAAATCCTGTAGTCCCCGTGAATTATTCGAAAGCCAATCCTTAACGGCTGCGTGCGAATTTGCGGAGAGGATACTGGTGGCGTCGCCGGACTCGAACACTGACGATCGCTTGCTGTCACTAGTTGGAAACTGATAGAGTTCGCGAGCCGTTCGTTGTGCTGCCGTCAAATTGCTATCCGACGCCGGACCACGCAACAGCCGCTCCGATTTTCGACGGAGCTGTCTGGGATCGCGTTGTTCGTCGTCGGGAGAGTCGCCGGTCAATGGTTTAAATCCAATTGGGCTTTCAGAGAAAAATTGATTCATCACAATCATTCCATTTTTTATGCAGATTCTAAACACTGCTGGGTGTCAGTACTGCTACAGGGGGTGGGGGGAGTAGGGCGCGAATAGAAACGCGTGCTTTCGGTTGCCAATCTGGTCGATCTGTCGTCCATGGTTCAAACCGTTGAGAGACCCTCGCGTCCAAGAACGCGATCTGTCAATTTTTCGAGTTTGCGATCGGTCATCGACTTCTTGTAGTTTTTTTTCGCCGCTCCTCTTCGGCGATTGCCTGTCTGAATTCAGGATGCCTGTCGTTTTATTACATCGGTCGTTCCATCGGGATGTTCGCGATAGGTAGTTCCATCTTTTCGTTGCGTTTCGACGATTCCATTTTTGTGCTCTTTGATAACGGTGCCGCTCGGTTTATGTGTTTCAACAAGTCCGCTTCTGTGATATGAATAAACTCGATCGCCGTTCTGTTTATCCAAGATGTTCATCACTCCAGGTATTTCGGTCGTCCGCTCACCATTTACATGCTGTCTGCGAGTGATACCATTTCCACTTCTGTGATACTTGGAACCGTCGGGATAGTGTTTTTCAAAATCGTTGTGAGCGCGATAAAAACTCTTGCTTCCATCAGGTTCGACCTTAATCCGCGTCCCAGGCGGTTTCTGCTGTAGCGATTTGTCAACGTATAATGCTTTAAATGCGGACAACGGATTATGTTCTGAAAAATTCTTGAGAGCATGAGGCGTTTTTGTCAAACCATCGACACGTGTTTTCAAAAGTCTATCGGGCCGAAAGCCGCTATTAAAGCCGATAACCGCTGATGTCGCACCAATGCCGAATTCAAGCGCGGCGTGACCGTATGTTTTACCCACAACTGATTTGTAGAGCTGTAGCTTATGAACATCATTTTCTGCGTATGACTTTTGCCAGGTTTTTTGAAGGTCAGGAGCCGCCGTCTTTAGTGAGGGAAGGGCATGCTCAGCCCAGGTCCCGATTGAGTAGGCCGTTGCCAGCAATGCTACTTCCGGACACGCCCTCAGCCCCAAGCCAATGATGTTACCGGTGACACCATTTTTGACTGCGATCCAGGCGTCGTTCAACAAACGTTCCGGGTGTTGAAACTCTTTCCTTGATTCAGCGCAAGCACCGTCAAACATTCCACCTACAACTACATCCGATGCTCTTCTTGATCTCGTGTAAACATCGCGAATCGACTCGAGCAGATTGTTCGATTCCTGAAGTGACACATGGTTATCTGCTCGATGTATGTCCTCGTACTTCGACATTGGTTTTCCCCCCCCGACCGCCAATCTGTATCGATGTTAACTGGGCGGGGTTTTGCAAACACTGTTCAATTCTACAGATCATTTGCCGACGCGAGATTGGCGGTACTGAGAACGGTTCGGATGGCACGCACGTCGACAGAATTTCCAACAAGGCGCCATTGAACTGGCATCGGCAGTTCCTCCGGTAACTGGAACTGCTTAGAGAAGCCGAACAAGCTAAGAATCTCGTCTGGAGCGACGAAGCGGACGTTGCCATCGGGCATTTGAATGAGAGAACCGCTGGCTTTTCGGCATTTGAAATATCCGCGCGTAAAGCAAATCAGATACGCATCTGAAGTTTTTGGATCGACAATGTTTAAAACAGGTCTATATTTTTCCAACTCCGCGCGGTCGAGAAACAAGGCACTATCATTGTTTCGCCACAAAAATTCGGAGAGCGTTCGTGACTCCTTGAAGATTTCCAAATTCGGTGCGTGCAGAGTGGTGCTTCGTGAGGCCGCAATAAAATGGCGCGGCCGCCGCATCGGCACACCGAACATCGACGAGCAAAGATTGAATGAGACAAACTGATATCCGCTTGTCGTGAGCGTTTTTTGAAAACGCTGATTCATTTTTGAGGGGGCGAATCCTTCAACGTTTTCCAAAAAAACAAAATTCGGCAGGCGCTCCGGAATAAGCTCAATCAGTTTCGATAATGCCAGCGAGCGATGATCCTCATCGTCCTTTTGCTGCCCTCTTCGCGAAAACGGCGTGCAGGGTGGACTCATCCACCAGATATCTGCTGGAGGTAGATCGTCGACTTGTAAGTTTTCCAAATTTCGTCGACAAGGTTCTAAGCCGAAATTCGACTTATAAACTTTATTTGCGTGTTCATTTTGGTCGAAGGCAGCAATCACTGTAATGCCGGTCTGGCGGCACCCTTCGGCGAATGCGCCGATTCCGGAGAAGAGCTCTATTGCGGTTAATTGGCTAATCATGGCTAAAAGGTACTTTCCCCCGGGCATATCTTATAAGATCCGTACAGACGGTTTCCTAAAATCCCACTCGAGCATCAAAGACCAATGCAAGAGCAAGTCCAGACATCTTCCGACAAAACTGAAACAAAGATTTGCTTGATCTGCCACAAGGCAGTGGATGCTTCACTCAGTAAATGTCCGGAGGATGGTGGCGACCTGATCAACACGAAGCAGGACAAGCTGATTGGCGAAACCTTTGCCAATCGCTACAAAATCCTTGCCATCGTCGGTCAGGGCGGTATGAGCACTGTTTACAAAGCTCAGCACACCTACATGGACCGGATTGTGGCTGTGAAACTGCTCCACCCTCATCTGGTGTCCGATCCGATAAGCGTTCAACGCTTCCAGCAGGAAGCCAAGGCGGCTGCCAGTCTGTGCCATGCCAACATTATCACTGTCTTCGACTTTGGCGTCACCGAGGATGGTTTGGCTTTCCTGGTGATGGATTATCTCGAAGGACCTTCCCTTGGTGATTTGTTGGATCGGTCTGGATCTGTTCCTCCTGATGAAGCGATCGACATTTTCAGGCAAGTGCTAAAGGGTCTGAGCCACGCGCACCGAAAAGGCGTTGTACACCGCGATTTGAAACCTCGGAATCTTGTTCTGGCGATTGATGAGGACGGCTCTGTTCAGGTCAAAATCGTCGACTTTGGAATCGCTAAAATCAACCCACAGGATGGTGGTGAGTCGCAACATTTGACACAAACCGGTGAGGTTTTTGGCAGTCCGATTTACATGAGTCCCGAGCAATGCTCTGGTTCGACCCTCGACCTTAGATCTGATATTTATTCCTGGGGATGCGTCATGTTCGAAGTCTTGACGGGTGCGCCGCCGTTTCTAGGCAAGAATGCTGTGGAGACGATGTCGATGCATGTCAATGACGATCCACCAAGGTTCAAGGAAATTGCTCCCAATGCGGTGATTCCTGAAGATTTGCAAGATGTCGTTTTTGGCTGTCTGAGAAAAGATCCGAAGAAACGTTTTCAAACTGCCGCTGAGGTTCTGGATGCGCTGCCGCTCCCTGGCGGAGTTCAGCCGCGCACCAGTCAAACCGGTACCGTTGTTATGCGGCTGGGCGACATGGTTTCCACTTCTACAACTCCTAATCCCGCATCAGTCAGGACAAAGACGCCACGTAAAACAACGAAGAGACTTGTAAGAGTAACCACCAGAGGGCTAGCCACCACATTTGGTATCGCATTCATGACGTTATTTTCACTTGTCGCATTTTTCCCATTCGTAAACGAGGACTCTTCCGGCACACCGCTTCAAAAAATGTGGTGGCAATTCGAACTCTGGACTGCCGACAAGATGATGGATCGGGGTTGGTCAGGAGGCGCTGCCTCTGTTCTGCAACATGCGGCATTTGACGTTGACGGATTCTCCGGACCATCGGGAGTGCGAACTCGAAACTACGATGCGAAAATAATTACGTTGACCAGATTGGCACAGGCGTATCTTGCTTCCGGAAATTCTGACGGACAGGATTCGGTCACTGAAATGATTGTCAGTCTGGACAAAGAGCGTTATCAGAATCGGGCAAAAATTATGCTTGAGGACATGGCTGAGACGCGGAAACGTGTAAATGCGCTTCTCGTCAAAGGCGATTCGATTGAGCGACATATTTCCGATCCGAAGTTTAACTGGGCCGGGCGTGTTCGGCACGTTGTAGAGATTGCCAGGCGTCTCGATGCGAACTACTCTTATGGATTCGAATACGAACTGCTCACGCAGGCTTCTGATCTGTTGAAGTTGCTTTACGGTGATAAATTTATCGGTCTAGCTGATGTGTATGAACAATCTGCCGACTGCTTATTGAACCAGGATCGTGTCGAAGAGGTCGGTGAGAGGCAGTTGTATAGCAAGATCAGAGATATCCGTTTGCTGCACTGTCAGAAAGCGGGACACAAGCCTGAACAAGATGAGGATTACATCCGAGCCGAGCTGCACTTAGGTCAGTGGCAGCGCGATCGCGGACTGTTGGCTGAGTCCCGAAAAACCTTATTGACGGCGGTGCGAATGGCTGAACAGTGTAAGGACATCAAGCCCGACCAATTGGCGGAATATTACGGAAGTCTTGCCGATTTGTACGAACAGAACAAAGATCTCGCAGCCGCCAAGATTGAACGCGACAAAGCCAAAGAGGTTCGCGATCGAGCATCGAAGATGTGTAAGACTGAACTCGAAAAAAATTCCGCGCCATAACATGATGGTACATAATCGTTTGATTTGCGGGCACGCGGTGCATAATATCACCGGTGTTAATGGCATGGCGATTAGTAATAAATGAGTCCTAACTCGCAGTTAGATCCACTGGCGAACGTTCTATTCAACAACTCGTTTTTAGGAGTGCTGATCACTTCTGACGGCGAGATTGAACGCCTCAATCCGCATGCCGTAAAATTGCTCGGATTCACGGCAGAAGAACTTCGCAACAAGCCGCTCAAGAGTTTAATTACTTTGGCTGATGTCTCGCTTGGAACAATAGATGAATTGTTGAATTCACCATCGACGAATCCGATTCGTGCCAAAATCGAACTGAAGGACGCCAATTCAATCCCTGTCGACATCAGTGTTTCTAAGTTTCAAGATAAGGGTTCGGAAAAATTCGTTATTCAATTTGCCGATGCTCGCAGTGCCGAATTGATCGAAGAATTGAAGCGTGAATTCATTACGAAAGTGAGTACTGATCTGCGTTCACCGCTGACAGCAATTAGTGGCTCGTTGGCAATTTTAAGTTCAGAACGAATGGCGAAATTGTCTGACAGCGTTCGAAACGTCGTGACGATTGCTGAACGAAACTGCAAACGTTTGATTCTGATGGTCAATGAGATCATCGACCTGGAGAGCTTAGAGAGCGGAAACATCAAACTGCAGCCGCGCCGACAGGATCTCCGCGATCTTGTGAAGCAAGCAATTGGAATGGTCGATGCCTATTGTGATGAAAATTCGGTGACAGTTATCGACAATGCCGTGAGCATGCCGGTTCAGTCCGATGATGAACGGATGCCCCAAGTGATTGCCACGTTGTTACGCAGAGCGATCAAGGAATCCGATGCGGGTAGTGAAGTCGAAGTCATCTCTCATCAGGAAAACGGTTGGGCAGAACTCAAAGTCAAATTTAGACCAGGCAAAAACCCTGATGGAAGCAGTATTGACGCCAATCTTGCCGATGCGCTCGCTCAACGCAGTTTGGAGCTCTGCAAAGAGATTATCACTCTGCATAAAGGCTTTTTCGGATCCGAAATTTACGGACAAGCTGCTGATAGTCCAGAAAGTTATTATTGGCTTCGGTTGCCGTCAGGTACTAAGTAAGCGCTTTTAACCCCGAACTCGTGGGACGTTTGGATGCCTCACGGTGACAGTTCTGTGGTATAGATAGAGTAGAGGGTACCTTGAATGTGCCTTTATGAGTAGCATAGTGGCCGGCGGCAAAAGCGAATGCAGCATTCACGTCTCCGATATCAAAATCGCTCTCGAAACCAACTTGGTTCCGGCGCGGGAGCGGCTGAATTTGCTCCGGCTCTGGTAATTTTTTTCCTGGTCATTCTGTTTCCATTAATCAACTTGATTATGTTCACTACTGGATACGCGACCGGATACCTCTGTGCTAAGCAATGCGCCAGTCGTGCATCTACGCAAAATACATTTACCGATGCGACCAACGTCGTCCAGCAAGAGGCCGCCACGTTCGTGAGCTCCGGATTTGGTGCGTTTGCTAAGCTTGTTCCAGTTGGTGGAATCGCCGGTAGTGGCATTGATGTTTATGTTGTTTCAGTTCCATATGGTGGAGGGACTGCCACCACTTGGACAAAAAACACGCCGCTGCCGTCTGTCGCGAATCCTGACACCAACACCTATGAGTATAAAGTCGAAGCCAACTTTAACGTCGGACCATTCATGGACATGAGCATGTTGCCGTTCATCGGTGGTGTGCCGGGACTCGGTCCACCGGCGAGGCTGACATTCACTGCTACGGGTAGCGCTGAATTTCCGGAAGGACTAAACCAATAAGCATCCCTGATCCAAGCAAGAACGCGTTTTCTCAGCGGAAGCGCGTTCTTGTTCATGTATTTGTCTTGCTCGTTTGTGCCTTCAACCGCTGTTGTTAGCCAGGGCACCGCGGGTGATGCCTTGGGTTTCTCAGGCTCTCAGAATTGTCGACGGGAAAATATCGTCGGATCGCGATTGACCTTCGCCGAGGTGTTTGTAGTTCTGAGCCTGACGGGCGGCTTCTTCAGACTCGGTCTTTTTGCCTTGTTCCCGAAGAAATTCGGAGTAGCGTTGCATGCATTGTCCCAGTCGTTTAAATGCACGACGTTGTTTGAAACCGGCGATGGCAATTTGATAGGCTTTCTCTGCTAGATCAGGCTTCTTCTCGTCTTCTTGAAGAAGGGCTTCCAAGAAGGCAAACTCCTCGAAGGGACCAAGCGGAGTCTCGACGTTTTTCTTCACTTTGGTTATCACTTTGAGCGCTTCGTCGGATTTACCCAATTGACGCTGAATAGTGGCAAGCTTGTAAGCCGCTTCCAGAGCCAATCTGTGTTCGCCTGACAGGGTTTTTCCAAAGATGTCTTGCGCTTTCAGGCAAACCTCGAGGGCTGCTTCGAATTTGCCTTCCTTGATGTAGCAAGTCGATTGGTGGTTGAACACCGGACCGAGTTTGAAATGTCCAGCGTAGAAAACTTGTTCATAAATTTTCAGCGCCGTATCGAAGCACTCATGGGCTTCTCCGTATTTGCCGAGTTCTACTTTCACTTCGCCGAGTTGATCGAGCAAATCTGCAACGCCCGGATCTTTGGCGTCCATAGCGGCTTTGCGTTTGTTTACTGCCTGAGAAAGCAATTCTTCAGCCAGTTCAAACTTTCCGGCCTTTAGATATTGCCTGGCTTTGTCGACTGTCCATTCGGATTCTGACAAATTTTGTAGGGCACTGGCGGTGAGCGTCATTGCAATAAGTCCTCGACTGAATCTCCAAGGTAATCGAAATTAGCACATAAGTCGCTCGCAAGTCCTATTGACATCCGTTATTGGTACAACTATGCTTCTCGGTAATTACTACTCGAGATCTGTGTATATGCTGCGACGTACCTACCAGCTTATGGCTTTGGCAAGTTTTGCGTTCACGTGTTTGCAAACCGCGAATGCGCAAGGTTACGACCCAAATCAGGCTCAGTATTCGCAACAGCCGCAGTATCAGCAGCCGCCGGCTTACCAACAATACAACGGCATACCGCAAACCTCGCCGAATTACGGCTACGCCGGGGGCGGACAACCTCAACAACAGTATCCTCAACAGCAATACGCCCAGCAGCCATACGACCCGAATCAGCAGGCACAGCAACAATACGGGCAACCGCAACTTCAGCAACAGTACGCCCAGTATGGTCAAATGCCTCAAGCGCCCACTTACTACGGACAAGCTCAACAAACCACTCCCGGCGGCTATCAAGCCAGCGGGGGCGCGCAGCAAGGTGATAACAACGCGCCGATGCCGGCAGGATCATTTTTAAACGATACACCGGCGGAAAAGCCCTCACAGGCTCCGGACAAATCAGTTAGTGAAAATCCCGGCGGCGGAAATCATACAGGCGCCGCTCTCAAGGCCGGCGGTCATATGCTCGGTAAATTCGTCGGCGGCGTCGGTCGCATTGCTACACCAGCAGCCAGC
>CAZRMH010000118.1:0-19860 GCA_964600935.1 uncultured Candidatus Obscuribacterales bacterium | reverse complement strand
CTCAATGGTGGAGCGAGCGACTCATAATCGCCAGGTTACAGGTTCGAATCCTGTTGGAGCCATCTTTTCAGGTTAGTTAAGTCGATTTGAATTCAAAATTCGGACGTTTTAAACGGCTGAGAGCTTCGTTACTATTTTGATCAGATTCGAGACTAGTAGTAATTTTGATAAAGCAATGGCGCTTTGTTGCTTTGTGTCGCCAGCACCGTATCTGGTATCACAAGAGTGTGGCGACGAATAGACGACGATGTTCTTTTGAATTTTGATTGCCGCGTGCTTTCCGGCTGTCGGTATTAGGTGGAGGAGTGCAGGTCTCGGTCTTCTGTGTTTGAATTGAACTCCTTATACCGGATCCTGATTTGGAGATTTTTGGAAAGTCCGAAAACGCAATCTGAGTAAGGTTTTGTAAGCGTTTAATGAAAATCGCGTTTCAGAGATCGGACCTAAGCAGAAATTCGAACAATGTCCAAGGATTAGTGCTCTGCTTGGGCTTTGGGATTATTTAAAAAAATTGCGATCTCGTTAAGAGGCTTGGGCGGGTCGGTCAAAAAATACGGGCATTTATTGGTCGAGTTCGGAGCGTCAGTCCGTTTTGCCGGACCTCTTCGGGACTCTTTCCGGAACTTCTTCCGGCGCTTCTTCCGGCGCTTAAATGATTAAGGCTTAACTAAATGTGACGTCAAGGGACAGGAGCTGCGCTAGCGAAGGCGCAATGGTTGACGGTTTCGGGGTATTTCAGAAAAATCTTCTTCTTAAACCGGCCTTAACCCTAGACGTCGAAGAATAGGACTAACAAGAAGAAAAGAAAAAGAAGAATAGAGTCAAACAAGGAACAGGTTATGACAGGTTTTATAGAAGGCTTATTCGTTATCTCAATCGCCACCGCACTCACCGTGTGGATCAACGACAAGTTTGATATCGGCGGTGACTACATCGAAGTTAATTCTGAACAAGCTAACTAAACGGGCTCCACTCCACACGAGTGGCGGTGCATTGATCGCCAACACGCGTGTATCGATAGACACTGTCCTGTCCCTCTAGTCAAGCAGGGCTTGTGGTTACCACCCGATAGTCAACAAGTCGGTTAACTCGGCACAACAAGTCTGAGTTAACTTGGCGCAGGTAACCTGGTGTTCTATATCTTCGAGGCGCTACTTTTCTTTTTTGCTCGATGGTCCTGGTCCAGAACCTTGTAAAAGCGCTTCTTTGATGGTTTCCCGAAGCACTGTGCTTGAATCTTCAAGCTCTTCTGTCAGTTCTTTAGCTTTCTCGTGACATTGGGCAAGCTTCACCTCTGCGCGTTCCAGGAATTTGTCGTCCGGACGTCCACGCGATTTCGAGTAACTCTTGTCTACTTCTCTTAGTTGAAACAGTCCTTTTCGGATGTCGGTTTCTGCTTGTTTTGAGAGCTTTGCGGCCTCAAGCAGATAGAACAGCGTGCTGCCTTGTCCGACGCGGAGGTTTATGACCATCTTCTCTGCTCTGTCCGGTGAAGGTCCGCTACCGGCATGACCTGCTAATGGTGCCAAGAGGCAGATTGCAAGGGCGATTCCGAGATTCCGTTTGAATTTTTTCGAGTGCCGCATATTACTTTCCGATATCTGTTTGGGCGATAGGCTCAGTGTTTCTGAGCTTCATGCTATCAACTCCGATGGATTTTGCTGATGAACAATTTGCAAGGATCGGCTTTGCACTGGATAATGAATGCTTCCTGAAACGGTGACGACAGGCAGCGCATGCGCGAAATCCGACTCATACGTCCAGTCTCGATTTGCATAATCTTACTTTCGCTCTCCATCGAAATTGGGGCGAGCAGCTTTCTGCCTGCCAGTTCGGCTGAGAGTTCGTCATTCGACGCATCATCCGCTGAGTCATCATCGGAGTCTTCGTCTGATTCATTGGACGATGCCAGTCCGCCTGCAGAGGATGCCGGGACCGGAAGCGGAGCTCCAGAGTCCGTCTCGCCTGATGCCATGCGGCTTGACTCCGCTCTTCATGAATCAGGTTTCGAGCTCGTTGCTCCGAAGTCGCACGATCTGAGTTCGACGCCGAGCAGCCCCTATGGGTTTAATGCTCAACTGGATGCGATGAGTACAGAAGAACTGTTGGCTTCTGGACTGGATTTTGCCCAACGCGGATTTTTGGAGGAGGCCATCGCACGCTTCAATCGCGTCTTGGAACGCCAGCCCGGTAATCTTTCCGCTCGAAACAACATTGCCGTCTGCCACAAGCGAAGGGGCGATACGGAGCAGGCGATCGACCACCTGAAGAAGGCGATACAGATAAGACCTGGACAGGCTGAGGTTTACAACAATCTGGCGACCGCTTACCTTGCCGCTGGTAAATTTGATGAGGCTCTCAATGCCTGTTACCAGGCTCTTCACCTGCGTCCGGTTTTTGCGTCGGCGCAATACAATCTTGGACATCTCCTGGCTCTGCGCGGAGACCACCAGAGCGCCGTTACCGCGTTCCAGGAAGCGATTAAAGCCAGTCCCGGAAACAGCCTGTATCATCGCGATTTAGGTGATAGCCTTCGGGCTTTGTCGCGCCATGAACAAGCGTTAGCCGAGTATGAGACTGCTATTCGCTTGAATGACCATTCGTCGGCTGCTCAGTTTCGAGTGGCAAAATGTTATGAATCAATGGGCCGGCTGGATGAAGCACGGAAGGTGCTCAATGAATTGGTCAACACCAATCCTCAAGACACTGACTTTCTTAACGCTCTGGGAGTACTTCTTCAAAAGATGCATCACTTACCCGAATCGGTTTTTGTCCTGGAAAAGGCGATAAAGATTGAGCCGGGCTTCTATAGAGCTCGAAACAATCTTGGAATCGCGCTCTACGAGCTGAAGCGCTACGATGAAGCGATTGACGTTTGGCGACAAGCATTAGTTTTGAAACCTGACTATGCGCCTGCTCACTACAACATGGCGACTGCGCTTTTTCGCGCTGGCTTAACCAGGCAAGCTGCCGATGCGTTTCGCAAGTGCATACAAGCCACCCCTGATGACGCTCTTGCTCACAATAACCTGGGTCTGGTCTATATGACGATGGGTAAAACCGACGATGCGCTCAGGCAATGGCATGATGCAATTAAGCTCAATCCACAACTGGCGCAGCCTTACGTCAATATCGGCAGGGCATTACACGCGCGTGCTGAGGTCAGGTCGCTGATTTCGCCTGATTCTAAGCGGAATGAGAAATCCGCAGCTGCTAAGGACGACATAGTGGAGCCGCAACCGGTGCGTAAAGCAACCGGTAGTTCCGAAAATACTGCAGCGCCATAGTCAGAACGAGCTCTTGAGTTACCATTCCGGATTCTATCTGGGGGACAGTCAAATGACTGTCACGTTCTTCATCGATCACGATCAGACCCCGGAACTCGCTGGCTGGGCGGTTTCGACCCATAGCCGTCGCAAAGATTATCGATAGCTGAGACAGAGCACATGCAGATGGAGTGCGGCGTGAGCTATTATTAACCCTCTGGCAACCGCTCTTGAGCAAACATAACCATCATGGACAGAAGCGTCGAAAAATTTGATTTTCAAGCCACTGTACGATCAGTCGGAGAGGCCGTCGTCTCGGTCATTTGTCACATCCTGTTCGACTTTGCAATCGTCGGAATCTGCGTGGCTATCGTACTTGCGATTTGCGCAGTCGTTCTCAAAGGTCGTAACCACCATTTCGCCAGACCATTTTTCGTCGTTTCCCGCCGCATTGCTACTGCGTGTGCGGTGCTCGCTGTGCCTGGGTGTGGGTTTTTGCTAGCTACCGGTCATCTTCCTGAGAGCGGCGTTTATCTGAATTTTTCGTTCGGTTTCCTCGTACTCTGGAGCATGGTAACTATTTACTTGTGTGCTGAAGAAATGAACTTCGAGTGGTTCACCAGAGGCGAAAAGAGTCCTCAGGTCATTGAGGACGAAACTGCGGTCGTCTCGTCGTTAGCAGCTTCGTCCACAAAGTTTGGGAAGTCAAACCCATCAAGTGGAGACGTAACTCTTAAGCTCGAAAAGGAAGATTCGGCGGCCGGTGATGTCACTTTGAAGATTGATAGAAACCAGGGCGATTCTGCTGATAGCAAACTAAAAAATGAGCTCGATCAAGAAGCCCCAGAGGGTGATGTGACCGTCAAGATCGAACGACACCAGGCTGCATCCGCAAGCGATGTCAGCGAAAAGATTGAAAAAGCACAAACTAACGAAGACGGCGAAGTTACCGTAAAAATCGCCCGAGAAGACGCCACTCAGTTAGTTTGACTATAATGTAGGAATCCCGACACATCGGTACCTGCGAGGATGCAAACAATATGAAAGTTCAACTGATCGTGGCGATTGTTTCCAGTCTTTGCATGGCACTACCCGTAGTGGCGCAGAGCGGCGGCGTCGCTAAATCCAGTGTCGTAGCTAGTCCCACCCCTGTTGATTCGTCCGGTACGTCCTCCGGCACCGCTATCGGTGGCAGCTACGTCAACCCCTATCAGTCCACGACTGGGTTCTACAATCCAACAGTCGGCAACATCAATTACCCATCGTTTGGAACTCCCGTAAATACGGGAGGGAGCTATTACAGAATACCGAGCGGCAGTTCGCAGTTGCCGATGTGGAGAGCGCCTTCGGGATACTACTACCCGTGGTGCCCCAGACCTAGTGGTTTTGCATATGCCTATCCAATGCCGGTTCTAATCATCGATAACCGACAAAACACATCGCCGGCTCCAGCGTTGCCGCCGATTTCGACGATGATGACCGACATGGAAAAGTATCTCGATGACTCGAAAAAAGATGGAAAAATCACCGAGCGCGATTACACCAACATGGCTCGTCGAGTAAAGGATCTCAAGTCGAAAGAACGAACCATGCGCATCGCTGGAAGCGGTTCACTCGACCCGAGCGATGAAACTCAACTTCGCACCGATTTGGATCAAGTTGGTAGTGAATTGACTTGGCGTTTGAATCGATAGAGTGCGTTTGAATAGATAGCGTCTCGCGATTCAACCTGGTTAAACTAATTCAAGTTAACTGCGAATTGTGCGGCAACCAAAGTCGGTATTGTGCCGACTAATTTCGTGTCGATTGGAAGCAGTTAGCGATTGAATTGATAACATTTTGACCTTTAAGACGTGCGACAATCTTCTTGTGCGCTTGAGCTGGGGGAGAGTATATGCGTTTCAGTACTGTTAATAGGGTGTTGTTGGCGGTTTCACTCTGTGTCGGTAGTGTGGTTTTCTCGCCGGACTCCGCTAGAAGCGCCGATGATGCACCGATCTCGAACAGTGTAGCTAAAGCTGAAACCACTGCGAATACTCTTGGCAAAGGTTCCGCTGACCAGTTTTTAAGAGGTTACTTCGAGTCGATGGCCCAGGCGACGGGTCCGAAAGATATCGAACCATTCTTGGCTGCTGAAGTGAAAAGCAAGATGATGCCTGGTCCCGACGATGCAACGCTGGGTCCGTTGTTTGTCGAGATGATTCGGTCTACACATCCAGTCGATGTGAAGATTGTCAATAAAAAGGAAGAAGGCGATAAAGTCACGTACGAACTGTTGCCGACGAAGATTCCCAAGGCCTGCGCCGATATGGCAGACCAGCCGACTTTCAAAATGACTGGTAGCGCCATACTTGTTAAACAAGGCGGTCTCTGGAAGGTTCATAAAGACTACTGGGTCGCTGAATCTAAGGGTAAAGACGGCAGTATGAGAATGGCATTCGGCACCGATCCTGACAAAAAGGATGACGGCGGAGGTGCTGGTGGTGACGGTGTTATGCCCAAAGATTATTCGTCGACTTTGCGAGATTTCTTTTTAGAGAAATGGAAACAAGAAGGCAGTGGTAAGAGCATCTACGTAGCGTTGAAGATTGGACCTAAAGGCGAGATTTCGGAAATGACTGTTGGTGGCGAGACACCGCAGAAGGATGCCGAGGAACAATTGCGCACAGCCATCAATGGTTGGCAGCCACTGCCGGTGCTACCAAGCGATCAAGTTGCCAAACCATATGCTTGGATGATGTTCGATTGGAAAGACGGTGGCCGAGCCATTTCCGGTCCGTACTTCGATGACCATTTGCCTCAATGGGTTTTGGAAAAAATCAGCGGCAAGAGCACGCCGGCTGAGAAAGTTCAGTAGACCAAGTCTTAAAAAAGGGAATTCGTGGAAACGGAACGTATAGAAAGCGTTCCGAAGAGACGTTCGAGAATCAGAACGTCAAAAACACCGCGTTGAAAACCATGCGCTTAGAGCCAGAGCATCAGGAATTTTACTGTGGGTGACATCCTGCGTTCAAACGATGCGCAATTCGCGACTAACCCGCGACTGGTGTTATTCGACCAAGTTCATCATGTGCTTCGAGCCAAGCTTATCTTTGAGAATTTTAGTGAACTCACCTTGCACCGTAGTTAGTGGCTTGGCGGCATCTAGAATTCGCCAGCGCTCAGGTTCAAGATCGGCGAGGGCAAGGTAACCTTTGCGAACGCGGGTGTGGAAATCGAGTGCCTCACGTTCAATTCGATCGTGTCCGCCTGGATGCAAACGTGACAGTCCGTCTTCACTTTGGATGTCGAACAAAATCGTGAGCACTGGTTTTAAACCACCGGTAGACAGTTCGTTTAAATCCTTGATTAGTTTGATATCGATGTTTCTACCATAGCCTTGATAGGCGATGCTCGAATCAATAAATCGATCGCATAAAACCAACTTGCCTTCCTCTAGCGCCGGTTTAATCAGTTCCGCTACGTGTTGCGCGCGATCGGCTTGATAGAGTAGAAGTTCTGTCGTTGGTGCGACATTGATGCCTGGCGTCAGCAAAATGCGGCGCACTTGCTTGCCGAGCGGTGTGCCACCAGGGTCTCTAGTGACGATGTGCGGCACGCCAAGCTTAGTAAGTTGCTTCGACAGCAGTTTTACCTGTGTCGTCTTTCCGGCGCCTTCTGGACCTTCCAAAGTCACGAATGTTCCCGGGTATTCCTGTTCCTTGCTCATTTAAATTGTGTTTTGCTTTCCAACGTGTGCCGCAAATTCGACAGAAAAGATGTGCAATTTAGGCATCTTTGTCAAGATGTCGGCGGCGGGACTAACATGGCTATTGTACTTGCCCGGTCTGGTCCACGAAATAAAATTGGAATAGGCTTGCTGTGAACTGACAGATTCTCGAGCAGTAGTCCGACCTATGGCGCAGTCGGGTTCTTGCTCCTTGTAATTGAAGCTCGAATCTTGGGCGTTTATGAACACTCTAAGTCCACTCTCCGTGCTATTATTAGCGCCTTGGCGGAACCGTTGGAGATGGAAACATCTCTCGCGTTTCCTACGATGGTGACGGTTTCAATGAGTCAGTCGGGGTTCCAAAACCGACGTAATCATTCGTGCGCTCATCGAAACTCAGCATGGCGACTGGAATCTTATGCGGTTGCAAGTGTAGAACTTTTTGAGAGGATAAGGACAATGGCTATGACATTGGCGGAACCGAAAGTTAAAGTGGATAGAGCGTGGCAACAGTATATTGACGGTAAATTCGTCGATGGTGGATCTGTTCGCGAGCTGATCAATCCTGCAGACGGAAAAGTACTCTGTAAGGTTCAAGAGGGCACCGCCGAGCATGCGAAGAAGGCTATCGACGCCGCTCGTAAAGCATTCGATGAAGGTCCATGGCGCAAGACGACAGCTTCCGAGCGCGCTGCGATGCTGTTCAAAATCGCCGATAAAATCGACGAGAACGCCGATGAATTAGCTCACCTCGAGACGATGAACGGCGGAAAACCGTTAAGAGAAGCGCAATTCGACATGGCTGATGCTGCTCAATGCTTCCGCTACTACGCCGGATTGGCGACC
This sequence comes from uncultured Candidatus Obscuribacterales bacterium, assembly GCA_964600935.1. Classification (GTDB taxonomy): domain Bacteria; phylum Cyanobacteriota; class Vampirovibrionia; order Obscuribacterales; family Obscuribacteraceae; genus JADYXR01. Next base: position 12,039 of record CAZRMH010000118.1, on the reverse strand, counting down.
AAACCAAGCGGACAAACAGTTGATGTGCCGGCACCATCTGTAACATCAATCGTTCGTGAACCGATCGGCGTTTGCGGTCAAATTATTCCGTGGAATTTTCCTCTATTGATGGCTGCATGGAAACTTGCTCCGGCACTAGCTGCCGGCAATACCTGCGTTTTAAAACCATCTGAATACACACCACTATCGGTAATCAAACTGGCAGAATTGCTCCATGAATGTGAATTGCCAGCCGGTGTAGTGAATATTGTTCTGGGCGCCGGACCGGTCGTGGGATTGCCGCTGGCAGAGAGCACCAAGGTCGACAAGATCGCCTTCACCGGTAGTGTCAAAACTGGAAAGGTTATTGCTGCGGCTGCCCTAACTAACTTGAAAAAAGTTACCCTGGAACTGGGCGGCAAGTCACCAATGGTGGTGTTCAGCGACTTCGATATCGACACTGCTGTCGACTATGCGTTGTTCGCAATTTACTGTAATGCCGGGCAAGTTTGCTCTGCCGGATCGAGAATTGTAGTCGAAGACAAAATTCACGACGAATTCGTTAAGAAAATGTCTGAGCGGGCTAAGAAAATCCAGGTCGGACCTGGACTCGATCCAGAAACCGAAATGGGACCACTGGTTTCAGAAGCACAGTACAACCGCGTTCTAGAGTACATCGAAATCGGTAAAAAAGAGGGCGCGAAACTTCAATGTGGTGGTGTCAAAGCTGAAGGCAAAAATCTAGAAGGTGGATTCTACGTCGCACCGACGATTTTCTCGAACACTAAACCTGACATGCGTATCGTTCAAGAAGAAATCTTTGGTCCAGTCGTGGTTATTCAAAAATTCTCTGATGAGAAAGAGGCTATCGACCTGGCTAACGATTCTGCATACGGACTTGCTGGTGCCGTTTTCACTAACGACATCACGCGCGCCAATCGTGTGGTCAAAGCGCTTCGCGCTGGTATCACATGGGTGAACGGCTACCATAGCACCTATAACGAGTGCCCATGGGGCGGCTACAAACAAAGCGGATGGGGTCGTGAACTCGGCACCTTCGGTTTGGATGCATATACTGAAGTTAAGCAGGTCAACATCAACCTTGAACCAGTTGCTGTTGAGTGGTTCAAGAAATAAGCGAACGCCATAGTCCGAAAGGACAAACTCAAAGGACCAGCCGATTCCCACTCGTCGCTGGTTCTTTTTTTTGATTGTTGTAAGTGTTGCTGTCCTCGAATTTTTGCCGTCGAGGTCGTAGATGGAGTTTGCACAAATGCGCACTGAAGGTAGTACCACTAACATAAGATGCCGATGATTCACCTCAAGTTTTCGGAACCTGAACTCGCCAGGGTGCCCATGTTTTTGAGTGATTGTCGGAAAGCATTGTGCGGCAATAGTTTTCGGGATTTTTGGCGTTCGGTCTTACATACTGATGCCATAATGGAATTCAGGGGTAGATTCTGCTAAATGGACCAAGCACGAAATCCCAGCAATTGTCCAGCCTGTGGTAAGCAAGTGACCGCTGGCGGCGGTTCTATGACCTCGTGGATTTTTGGCAAAGCGAGCTGTAAGTGTCGCACTCCTCGATTAAACGAGGATACTAAATCGAATCCGCGGACTAGTCTGGCGAATCGTCTTAATGTTCAGGACAAGAAGCCGCTCACTTTCGGCGACGGATATGAGGTGCTGGAGCTTATTGGCGAGGGCGGAATGGCTTCTGTCTACAAAGTTCGCAGCAAAGCTGATGCCGCGCTTTTCGCTATTAAAATGTTGAAACCTGACCTGGCGCGTGAGCCGGCGGCGGTTTTGCGGTTTAAACAAGAAGTCAAAGCGGCGTCAAAGCTGGCGCATCCCAATTTGGTTGCCACCTATGAATTGGGCGAGACATCGGACGGAATTCCATTTTTCGTTATGGATTATGTTGAAGGATCCAATCTGAGCTCAGTGCTGCAAGAAGGAGGAAGGCTCGACGTCGAACGCGCGCTCGATATTTCTGTTGCCATGTGTGAGGCGATGGAGCATGCTCATGGCAAAGGTCTGGTCCACCGAGATTTGAAACCGAGTAATGTGCTTGTAACAGTGCAAGGTTTAGTGAAGGTGGTAGATTTTGGTATTGCAAAGGTACTCAGTACTGCCTCCACGGGTAATACCGTTAGTTTGACCCAGTCCGGTGAAGTTTTTGGCAGTCCACTCTATATGAGCCCAGAGCAGTGCATGGGTGAAAACTCCGACGAGCGATCCGATATTTATTCGTTGGGATGTGTTATGTACGAACTTTTGAGTGGCAAACCGCCATTTGAAGGCGCTAATCCGATCAAAATCATTTTTGGACATTTGAACGAGAAACCGACGAAGTTTGCAAAGGCCAGTATCGGAGATGGTGCCAAACAACAGGCAAACCTTGAATCGATTGTCTTTTGCTGTCTTGAGAAACGCCCACAAGATCGGTATCAGACTGTTCGAGATTTGCTTAAGGATCTCGTCAATGTGAGGGAAGGAAAAGCGCCATCGATAGCACACAGCTCGCCAGTGATGCGGCGGAGTTTGCTAAAGAAGGCGGCGATATTTGTCGGTGTGTTGGGGGTTGCCGCGATCGGTTATTTGGGGAGCACTACTCTCGGTCACAGCGACAGAGCCGTTGAAACCGCTTTGCCCGATGGCGAGAAAACGGCGATGAAGAAGCTTGTCGCTAGCTTCTCAACAGAAATACTGGCTCACCCTGATGAAGATTACTGGTACATCATGCGTGGTACCACATACCGCGAGGGCGGCGACTACACGAATGCCTTAATGGACTTCACTGTTGCGATCAGTAAAAATCCGAAAAATGCAAAAGCCTATCGAGAGCGTGGTTGGACCTATGCGTTGATGGAACAGTGGCAGAAAGCCGCGGATGATAACACCACCGCAATCGAGTTGAATCCTAAGTATGCTGACGCCTTCATCGGTCGCGCTCGCGATTATTCCGCATTGGGTAAACCGGAAGAGGCGTATAAAGATGCCAGCAAAGCTATCGAGTTAAACCCGAGCAATCCCATGGCTTGGTTAAATCGTGCGGGTGCATCTTATGATCTGAAGAATTATAAGAAATCGATGGAAGATTGCGATCAAGTCATCAAGCTAAATCCAAGCGATCCACACCCTCGAATTTTGCGCTCGCGTGTTGCTGAGAAACTGGGAGATATGCAAAAGGGCATCGACGATCTTTCGTTTTATCTCTCGAAAAAACCAGATGAAGTGCCGCGATTAATCGAACGTGCGTTCTTCTTCAATCAAATAGGCAAGTATCAAGAATCCCTGAAAGACTCGGAGAGAGCCAAGACTTTAGATCCAAAACATGTCGGTGCATGTATTGCGCGTGCGGATTCGCTTATCGGCCTGGGACGCAATACAGAAGCGTTCGAGGAATTCGAACGAGGACTTGTTATCGATCCTAACAATTCTGAAATTTGGAAAAGGAGAGGCGACATCTACGCCAAGATGGGTCAGTATGAAAAATCTCTTGCCGAATATGATGGCGCGCTCAAGCTCTGGCCTGGGTATAAGGAAGCCAGTGATGCGCGTGCAGCATTGCTTAAATTGAAAGACCAGAGCCTGAAGTAATTTATCTTAGAAATTCTCAGGGCGATAAAGTTTTAGCACCAATCTTGTACGATTTCGATTCGCGGCGTTTAACTGATTTGAGACTTTCAAAACAATTATATATGGTGAACATCATGGTTCTAGAAGCGTTAATATGCGCGATCGCTGCTACTGTGTTCTTTGGCGCGAAATCTGCATGTTTAGCTGCGCCACCGATTTCGAAGAAAACTCAGACTCCAGCAGCTGTTGCCGTTGATGAGTTTGCCTCATATACTAATATCGAATGTGGTATCGCCTTTAAATACCCGCGAGATTGGCAAAGATCGAAGGCTGATGGAAAAGATGGCATCATCAAAATCTCGGGATCAATGTTTGGCGATAGCGGCGAGATGGTCCTCAACCGTTTCACCGATGTTGCCAGTCCAGAGGCTGCGAGTACTGTAATTCGTGACTATGTTTTTCCGAAGTTAGTCGATTTCAAAAGCGTTCAGGAAAAGAAAGTCACTATTGGAGTCAGTCAGAAAATTCCAGCGATCCTGCAGGACATAACATTTTCCGTCAATGGACTAAAGGTCAGTCAACGATATGTGATTTTTCAGGTCAATGGGAATACTATGGCATTTGTGTTCACTGCCGCCAGCGGTGCACCCTTCAATACGCTCATATACGTTTTCAACAACACGTTGCAGAGTGTTCGGACCGGAGCAAGCCAAAATGTTGGCACCGCCAAGAATACCAATACCATCACTAATACTGCTGCTGGTACTGTAAACGGTATCACCAGTGGAAAGACAGCCAGTGTTCCCATTGAAAAACCGCTTGCCTTGCGCACTTATCAAGTAAAATTTTTGCCAGTTACTTTCGGCTACCCTGCTGATTGGCAGGTCTCCCCGGGCACTCACAGCGACGAGGCGGTCAGCATGGCAGGGACAAATGCAAAAGGACAAGCCGCGTCAATTGTCTTAAACCGTGGAGATCTACATGCCTGGGTTTCAGTCGATGACCTTGCCGACTCTTTAGAGAAAGAATATTTCGCACCCAAAAAGGACTTTCATCGCGTTCAGCGACAAGCTCAAAACCTAGGTCGGATGAGCAAAATCAGTGGCGTTGTTCAGCAGCAGACATACGAGCACAATGGTGAGCCGGTTAAACAGATGGTCGCCATGTTCCGCCACGGCAACCATGCGTACGCACTATCTTTAGTATCATCCCGATGGAGCGACAGCGAGATGCACCAGCTATTTTCGAAAGTTCTTGCCACCGTGGATTTGCAGGACGACTGAGTTCTTCTTTAACAGGACCGACGGGGTTGATACCAGGGGTGAAACGCGTCAATTTTCAATCGAGCAGTAAGAGTTATCGAACTGTTCGAGAAGTTAGCATGAAAGTGGCAGCTAAGGTGTGGAACTAGCAGCAGAGCCGGTCGTAGAGTTAGTCGCCGATCTGAAGTTTTTGTTCGCCATCCGCTTTCGAATCGCAGGCAATGCTTTTCTGGCTGCTGCTGCGCCGGCTTCAATCGCCTTTTGTGCGTCTTCAGGTTCTGCTGTGAGTACTGGCAGTCCGCTAACGTCCGGGTTAATAATCACATCAGCAAATGGCAGCTGGCGGGCGTCGGCGACGGCCAACATGACATCACCAAGTCGACCTACGATGCCGCTGATATGTTGAAATCGCTCGGCCGGAAGTTTGCGAAGCGGCTCATCAACGAGCACGCCGATGACGATGTCGGCTCCAGTATCACGTGCGGCGGAGGCTGGGAGATTGGCTCTGACACCGCCATCTACATAGAGTTTATCTCCAATCGCCACTGGTCTGAGCAGTGGTGGAATGGTTGAGCTGGCCCGGATCGCGGTTGATAGCTTGCCATCACTTATTCGGTAAGCCTTGCCATCAATCAAGTTGGTGGCGACAGATGAAAAAGGTATTTTAGTATCTTCAACGTTCTCGACGCCCTCCGGTAGCTGTTTCTCTAAGAATTCACCAAATTTATTTCCAGTCCATAAGCCGGCGTAATGCTTTTTGAAAGGATGAGCGATTTTCGCAATTGGGCTGAACAACAGTTTCGCAGAAAGTTTCCCTGGCATGTATGCTTTTTTGAGCGAGCCATCCTTCATGATTTTCTCTATGTCTTCGAGCGTCACACCAGCCGCATAGAGCCCGCCGACGATCGCACCCATGCTGTTGCCGACAATGTAATCAAGTGGAATTCCTGCATCTCGGAGAACTCGTAGAACGCCAATGTGTGCTGCTCCCCGGGCACCACCGCCGCCCAAAGCAATTGCCACAGTCGGTCTGTCTATGGTCGATCGGGATGGTAAGTTCGCAGCATTTGCCCCAACCGAACTGTCTCTTTGAATTTCTGTCGATTCGTCTGACTTCTCTTTTTTCTCCTGCCGCGAGTCGATGACATCGCCGGAACCGCGCGGCTTTAGCGCCTTTTCTTTCTTTTCATGACTCCCTTCCTGAAGCTGTCGTTGGGCGTCCTTTTCGACTTCCTGATTGGCGCTATGTTCATCGTGGTGGTCGAATTCGGGAAATTCGTCGATTGCGTGTGTATCTTTTGAGCGCTGATTAGAATTGGAATTGTCCTCTGATAATGCAGGCGCTCCGTTTGCACACAGCAGCAGCAGTGCAGCCATCATCACAATAGGAAATTTTCGAGTCCGAAACATCAGTACCCCTCGCCAGAATGCATAAGCTATACGTAGCTCGATCACACACTATCAGAGTCGAGGGTTGAGTGGAGAATTCATTTTGTCAATTGCAAAAACTGGACTGGCAGTTCAAACTCGGTGATCTGCTCCGGACAATCTTCTTGGACTACTTCTCATGGTTTATCATCTCAGCTTCGCAAAGGTATTGTTCCTTAATCTATGGCTTTAAACGTTTGATTCGCAGATGTGATGTTTGTTCAAAAGCGGCAAAACATAAGATGATAAAAACGGATACATGCTGGTTCCAGTGTGCGTTCCAAAGTGCAAACTCCTTATCATCAGCTTGTTCCAAGTAATTTCTACAAGCTTTTCGTACTTCTCTGGGTTAGCGAATCCAGCACATCCGGCTGCCACCGTTTTAACACCATCGGCGGTGCAGACGATGGACGTGCACAATGCTAACCAAAATAAATCATATTTTGAATTAAACGAATACATTTTTCCGTGCACTGCTTTTAGTGCCATACTCAAATCGAATTGTGGTGAAACTGCCGGTGATAGCAATATTACTGTCTCAACCGTGTTGGTTGGCAGCAATTCCAGGGCTTTTAGCGCAACGCCGGTGCCACCACTCTTTGCCACAACACTGACCTTTCGACCAGTCGAAGTATGTTCCAGAACCGTTTTAGCTAACAGCTCACCTTTGTCGTACATGTGTTTTCTGTCGCAGATATCCGCGACTATTTGACCAAACCCATGTGACCATACGAAGTGGTGGACCTCGAGATTTGCTCGGGATGCTTTAACTACGGAGTTCATCGTCCACGGCATTATACCGGCGTTTCCAACTCCATCGACTGTCAAAACTATCATCGGTTCGTTCTTTTCCATATCATCACCAAGGTACTGTTTCTATACTATTAAACAGTGACTAAACATCAGTGCTGCACTGCACAGTTGTAAAACTGTTGACTGTCGTTGAATTGAGGTTGGCCGAGAGCGCAAACGAATCAACTGGACAGCGTCCTGGGGGATTGTTATTTCTCAATTTGGGTACCAAAACTACACAAATTCCCAATATCTTAAGAAAGCAGCGGATCATCAGTGGAAAACATATGTCTGACAAAAACGTTGAAAACTATCAACGCTCGACTCCAGCTAGTGGACCGGATTTCGATCCTGTCGCGCTTCTCCGGGAGGGGTCGGAGAGAAATTACGCGAGTGCGGAACGAACGTTTTCGGGGTGAGGACCCCGACCATGCGGCCCCACAGGTGGTGGTGGCGAGATCAATCCGAGACCTGGTTCTTTACCGAATGTCGAAATAAGCAATGAAACCATCGTTCCCGAGGCAAATAAGTGGGGGAATGATGCGACTAACTATACTGGTGCAATCAAAGCACAACCTTTTGCATTCAATAATTTAAACGGTAAGAATGGTCCAGCGACTGATTCTTCGACTATCGCTCCTCGACCGCCTGAAATTCCAGTGGGCCCACCCAAGGCTGAGGCAGGAGCGGAGTCCCGCGCAGAAGCAGGTGATACGAAGACTGTAGAGCAGCGATATCAGGAAACTCTGCGCGATGCAGCTGCAAAAGGTCTACCCGTCGTGGTGGTGTTTGGTTCGCAAACTGCGATGGATACTCAGAAGCAAGCTACTGAAACCTTAAAACAAAACATGAAAGACGGCAAAGCTGTCTACATGTTCGTCGATACAGATAAGCTCGATCCTAACTCTGACTTGGGCAAGGTCGCTCGGCGCGATGATAAGACCGGTCGAGGATTAGGCCCTACCGGGAAATCCGATTTGGTGTTCACCGGAGTTTATAAGGTCCAGCAAAACCAGGATGGTTCCTTTGCCCTGGGAGATTCTGTTGCCACATTTTGGGGCGGTCGCGCGGGAATCTCAGCGACAATGGCGGATCAGCTCCAATATGCAACTGCAAAACGACCTGGTCCCGGTCCTGATGGAAAGCCGATTGACACGGTTCAACCACCAAGACCGAGTGTTGACAATCCGAATCCGAATGGACCTCAGCCAGGTCGAGACCAGCGTCCAGACGGACAACCTGACAAACAACCTCAAAGAGATCCGGAAAAACAAAAGGAAGACGAGAGGAAGCCGGACAACGAGAATCAAGAGCGGGAGAGAAAGGAAGAGGAAGCTCGCAAAGCCGAAGCCAAGAAAAAACGATACAAAGAATTGGTCAGTAATACCACTGATAAGGGTTACTCTCTTGAGCAGTACGCGGATGGTTGGGGCAATTTCCTCGGTAGAGCTGAGGTGGAAGAGGGACCGACTAAGAATCTAACGAATCAGTTGGGGCGCCAAATGATCATGGGCGAGTTTGATGGAAAACAGCTTGCCGGGCTTATGGACAGTGTTGGTAAAACAGACCAGGCTGCAATGGACAAACGTCTCCAGCAAGTCAATCAAGAGCTTGCTCAACACGGTGTTAAAGTCGTAGCGAAGGTGAATCCAGAAACCGGAAAAGTTTCTGAGATGGAACTTGCCAGCGAGGCGAGGAACGGTGAGCCACCGACCTCCATACGAATCACCGCGAATGGAGAAGTGATCAGTTCAGAGGGAACTGGTGCCGGAAAGAAAGAAATTTCAGCGTCACAAGCATCGATCCGGTTGGCCAAAAGATCCGAGCCGGCCGCTTGCCCCTGAAATGGCTAACCTCATTGGAATCGGTGGTTCCAACCCAAGTCAAAAAAATCTGGATCTCAATATTTGAGCGGTAGGCGTCCCTGCGCCGTTTGAAGAACTGCACGCGTTGGAACAATACTGGCAGGAGAAGCCGCCAATGCGATCACGAGCGATTCAAGCATCTCTAATAACCACCTGCTTGATTCTGTGCGCAGGTATGGTGAAGGCTGAGACGCTGAGTCTGGAAGGCAAGGTCGAACATTCTGAATCGGTATCCCCGTTCGATAATATTTCAGTTGGAACTAAGTTTGATGAAAACAGTTTGCCTCGTGGGGAAAACGAGGGCCACTGGTGGCGCGTACCTAAGTGGCTCCAGGGTCATTGGCACAAAACTGGAAAGATCGAAATTCTGGCGTTTCACGATCTGCAGAAGGACGAGCCCGTTCCGTTTAAGAAACATGTGACGGTCAGCTATCCGCACAACGAAGTGATCGGCCATCAGACCGATCAGCGCGGTCAGGTTTGGGCCTACGTTCCGATTCCGAGTGTCGTGAAAACTGTTCAAGGAAATCATATCAACGTCAATGTAATTAACGGCTTCGATGTGATGGATGAGCAAGAGGAATCGATTACTATTCGCATATTCGCGGTTACAGTTATGGTGGACAATACAAGCCATAAAGTGATTTCAATTTGCCAGCGAGAGTCTCTCCAGACCTGGAATTCAATTCGCAATAATGAGGTCACCATCCATGATTCGACAAAATTTTTCGATCGTGATGGTGTTCCGATTTTTACTAAAAAAATGTTGTCTCATACAAAAAAATGCGCTAGTTTTTCTCCGGTAAATTTTATCGATCGAATCTCGCACAGCCCGACACCGCGGCAAGATTATTACATTCCGACTGAACTTTGTAATTCGAAAAACTTGCCTATCGACCTGCGCACATCGTTTGCGGAGTATTTGAGGACCCATAATCTGAGTCTACTTATTCCGTAGCCAGAAGTGTATTACAATAGCCTCGGATATCATGCGGTCCTGTCCTGGGGGTAAACATGCTGAGATTGTTTTCGCGATCTGTATTCGCTCTATTGTGTGTTCTAGCGACTGCTGATGCGTGTTGCGCTCAAATCAATGTGGAATCGGCAGACGGCGACCAGGTGACGATCGGTCCTGGCGGAATAACGGTGAACAAGAAGGGATCGCGTGAGACTGTTGATATCAATCAAAATGGCATTTATGTAAACGGTACAGGCGGTCGCAGGGCTAAGGTTCAGGTGCGCCAGCCGTCCACAGTGACGCGAAAAGTTACGACCACAAGTCAGAAGTCCGGGCAGGTGGTGGCAGTTCGATCGATTGAAGACCAAGTTGCGTCTATGGAAGTTCAAGTATACGGTGCGAAGACGCAAGGCAAGCCGCTTCTTGTTCGTATCGAGAAACTCGAAATGGACAGCATCGGTAAAAAAGGTGCGGGCACACTAAAGGAACGAGTCACTGTATTGTTGTCAGCGGTCGGAGGGACGCAATCATCGGCGGTATCACATACTTCGACAGTGCAAGTGACGGAGCAATCTCATCCTGGTTCAAACTCAATCTCTGTGTCTTCGGAAAACGGCAGCGTTGCTGTTCATGGATCAACCTCGGACATTGTCATTAACGATAGTAATCTTGAGCGCACCATCAAGAGCAATCACAATAACGTTGTTATCAACGCGAGTAGCTGCGAACTCAAATTTCAAGGTGTCGTCAATCATCTTACGGTCAATGGAAGTGGCAATAGAGTTTATTGCGAGTCGGTCGCGCAAATCTCGCTCAATGGCGCGGACAACGACGTCAGCTGGAAGCCGACACCACACAAACCTAGAATTGAGAACGTTGGTGCCGACAACGTCTTAAGAGCACGGTAACGGATAGCAGGTTCTTTTAAACTAGCAAAAGGATCACGTGCGAAACTAAACGCGTAGCAAGTTTCTAGTGACTCGTATTCTCTATTTGAGTTATGGACTCTTAGATCTGTTTTTGATTCTGATAGCAACTTCGATTATGAGAATGACCACCCAAGGAACCGCAAGCACGATGCTCAGGGGAAAATTTGCGAGGGGCGTGTCATCGAAGAACGATCCAACTGCCATCAAACCTGCATCGCGGGCACTCGTTCCCATGAACCAGAGCCAGCTGAACAGTAGAATGAAAAATAGTTTGATAAGAATGGTTGTCGCCTCATAGCCTGAGACCATTCTAAACCTTATGCTGTAGACAGTGGTTGTCCAGTTGGTCTGGCTTTGGTTTTGAATGTTCGTAAAACAGAAAATGGATGATCAGTTAGCCTGATATTCGTGCGTTCGCTAAAGACAAAATTTAGACGTTCGGTTGAACCAGTTTCAATAACTGTTCCTTTGGAAGTTCGCTTGCGTAGACGACGTCCACGCCTGCTTTCGTAAACATCACCAGATTAATTTTTCCGACACTGCTTGTGGAAATTTTTTCGTCGCCTTTCTGAACATCCGGATTCTGGTTCATCGCGATGATACCAGATGGCGCCTGGTAGCAGTCTATGCATAAGTTGTCACCGTCGGTTTTAAAACACATGCGAACGATTTTTTTGTTTTTGGTGACGAGAATTTCTGCACCGCCCAATTTGTATGCCACCAAATTTGCATCAATTACTGGAAAGCCTGCTTTGGATTTTTCGCTCAGAGAAATCGATTGCGACGTGATTGTGTCGGCGTACTGAGTGGCGGGAGGATCGTCATCGCTATGAGATGTTTTGCTAATCAAGTCATTCACGGTCAACACATAGTTGTGAGCTTGAACGGAGTGGGAATCTGAAACCTGTCCAGAGTGAGGCGTTCCCAGTGCGACAAACATAATCAATGGACCGACACATGCCACCGCTAACATCCATTTGTTTCGCCAGACTTTTATGGTTTGTCGCTCTTCACGGTTTAAATCTGCAAGAATCTTGGCCTCGAGAGTTGTGGTTGGAGGAAACGATTCGAGAATTTCTTTCACTCCAGTGCGGATGTGTAACGCGCTGTCCCACGTCTCTCTGCATTCCGAGCATTCATCAACATGTTGATTGAACTTAGCCGCCAATTCGACGGTCAACTCGTTGTCGATCGCTGGCGTGCTGAGGGCTCGCGCGTCACTGCAGTTCATTTGGTGAACCCCC
>CAZRMH010000117.1:0-20014 GCA_964600935.1 uncultured Candidatus Obscuribacterales bacterium | reverse complement strand
GCGCTCGCTGTACTCGTCCATCGAGAACGCCTTCTTGGCGGGCTCCGGTTTCCGCATGTAGTGGCGAAGCCTGCTCTTGCTGTGCCGGTCGGAGAACTTCAGATCGAAGTCGTCCTGGTTGTACTTCGATTCGATGGTCTCCGTCTCATTGTCGGCGTCGAGGTCATCGTAGCCGTGGGGGTCGTATTCGAGTTCGCCGCGGACGGACTGGACGGCTCGGTTGCCGACCGTGATGGCGTTGCCCAGCAGCGTATAGAGTTCCGGATTGTCGTGGAACATCGTCATTCTCCATGTGCGAACGCATCTGCGATTCGCGGTTAGGATGGTGTAGAACGATAGAGCTGAGAGACGGAGTGATGACTCACTCCGTCTGACGGTCGGCGTCGGTTCGGACGCGTGGCGGTGCGATGCGCCTCGGTTTCGAGTGACAACGCATGTTTTTCTTAGTTTCGCTGCAAGTCGACGATCAGGACGCTGAAGTCGGCGCCGAGGTCGTGCGCGCCGACGTCGTACGCACCGACGTCCGTCGCCAGGCTGTAAAGGTCGTATTGCTCGTTTTGGCAGAAGGTCCAGTCGCGGTCGTCGAAGGCCGCTTGCAGTCCGTTCCAGCCAGTGCCTACCGTGCGAACCTTGACCACGGTGAACGGCACGGCTCGAACGGTGGGCGCGCGGTTCTTGCAGTGGGGGCAGACCTCTACCTCCGAGGGGTCGACTTCATGGTCCACGAAGGTGCTGCCCTCGGCCGGCAGGACGACGTCGGACAGCGGAAGCAGACCACCACGGTCTGGAGCGCCGCGACCGGAGGAACCCCCCTTCACCAAACGGTTCTCGCAGGCGAACAGCACAACGATGTTCTTCGAGTCCGGCATGATTGACTCCTGGGTTTGAGTAAGGTTTTTCAGACTAGGGACCAGAACAGACCGTCCCTGCGACCGCGGCATTCATGAGAAGGAGGACATCTAGATGTCCTCCTCGTCGGTCAGTTGGGCACCGCTGGCGGTGTCAGCCTAGCTCGGGCTCTGAATGTCACATCCATAACGTTCTGCTCGTCTTAGTTCACCAGGATGAGGCGGCGAACCATCGTCGCGCAGACGCAGCCGGACGGCTGGTTGTCGTCGCTGTTCAATTCGTCGCTGGCGACCAGGGTGAACTCGCCGCCCACCGTCACGCTGCAGCTCAGGCAGAGGGTCGTTTCGGGGAAGACTTCGACGCGGTCTACGGGAATGGTCGTTTTGCACAGAGCGCAGGTTTTCTCGGTCATGATGCACCTAGAGTAAGGAGTCTTGAAACGTTCCGATGCAGGTGGAAGCCGCTATGCGGGAAATTTGACACCGTGTCATTCGAAACAGTTAGTGCGGTGGGAATCGAACCCACAACGTCGGTATTCACCGATGCTCTGCCATTGAGCTACGCACCATGTTTTCTAGAAGATCGAGATCAGGCTTGTCGCATGTTCGGTTCGAACTGCTGCGTCGCTATGCGCTCGCCGATTTGCTGAAGATCGGGTTGCGCACGACCGTGATCTTGTCGTTGACGACTTCAACCAGCAGCACGCCGGAGGCCAGCCAGTATGCCGCTTCTTCAGGGGGCAGGCTCTTTTCGTCGACGTTCAAGTTGCGGATTCGCTGGAAACCCCGCCGCTCTTGTGCTATCGCTCGCTTCACCGCCTCGACCCCGATGGTGCTGCCGGAGCCCATCCCCGTCGCGGGCACATGGGAGAGGGTCGACTCGTGAACGATCTTCCAGAACCAGAATTTGTTCGGCATTGTCTGCAGCGTTTTGATCGCCTCCTCCGTGAAGAAGGTCGGTAGAATGTCGCAGTCGGGAATCGCTTCTACGCCGCGTGCTGAGAGCGCGAGGCGATACAGTTCCTGACCGAGGTAGGTTGGTCCGACTTCGCCGCACCAGCACTGAGTGATAGCCGCGCTCTCGATCGCTCTTCTAGAGAGTAGAAACAGCTCTTTGAGAATGGTTTCGGTCATGATTGAGCTCCATGATGTACCGCTCCTGGATGGCAGCGGTTTAGGTGAAAGATCAGATCGAGGAGAACGCTGCCGGGTGGCAGCGTTCTTTTTGCAGTTGACGACGTCAAACTGGCATTTTTCTGCTTTACGAACTAAGTCGCCTGTGCGACGCAGTGTCAATCCTTCCGTGCGCTGCGGGGCGGGGCGAGCCGGCCGCTGCCGCCCGGAGCGAGCAGGTCGAGCAGCGTGACCTCGCCACAGTGACCTGCGCCGCACGGGTGAAAGTCGATCGGTTGTCGGCACAGCGGCTCGCTGCTCGCGGTGGCGAGGAGTTGCTCGAGGGTGACCTTGATGCCTGCGTCGATTTCGTCGAGCGTGCTTCCCGGCTTCGTCAGGATGCCGTCGAGGAAGCGCAGTCGCCGTTCCAACCGGGTTTCGTCCGCGAGGTCGCCCAGGTAGTCGACCAGGCACTGCAGCTTCGCGTCTTCCGTCCGAGCCGCGTCCGCGCTGCCCGTGACCGGGTCGAAGCAGCGCTTGATCGCGGCTTCCAGGTCGCGGCGCAGTTTCGCGTGGGCCGGTTCGAGAAGGTGCCCGAGGTACGACAGGGCGAACTGGAAGTCGTCCCGACGGCTGCTGAGCACGCGCTGGAAGCGGTCGGCCTCCGATTCGTTCGTCGGCTCGTTGCCGGTCACGTCGGCGAAGGTGGCGATCGCGAAGTCTTCGCGGGCGGTGGTGGTGACCTCGCCGCGCGCCGCCCGAACAGCGATGTTGCCCATCGCGACCGCGTCGGTGGAGGTGAGGGCGGCGACGATTTGCTTGAGGACTTGGTTCATGGTCGTTCTCCAGAGTGCGACCGCGAGTGCGGTTCGCGAGGTAAGGTAGGAACACTAACCAGCCATCCGTTCGGCAGACTGCCGACGGTAGAACTCATGGGCCTTGATCGCTTGTCGCGTTCGGACCGTGAGTGCGTGGGTTTGTTTAGGACCAATGCGGGTTCTCAGAACACGGCAAGACGCGTTAGTTCGTCTTCGGGTTCTTCAGTGCGAAACAAGTCACAACGGTACTTTCACGGGGGCTTGATCGGTACCTTCAGCGGTGCCGAGTTTTGCGGTTTGCACTTAGTGCAAACGAAAAAGTTTGGAAACGGGCTTTAGAGGCGCTGTTTGGTCTGTGTGTTTTCCTTGTGATGAAGAGAAATTAGATACGTCTAAACCGTAGAGTTTTGGTGAGATAATGATCAACTGTGGAGACCCACATTCGATGCCTCTTTCCACTGTGTTACTGCGTGACGGAATCTGAAATGAGTGTTCCGTCGGGCAGTTCGATTTTGAAAAAGTTCGAGAAGTTTCGGCTCCGGACTCGTACTCCCACCATGCTTTTATAGAATTTGAGTTGGCGCGATTTTATGCATTGATATTGTGAGCAAAAAAACACGAGAACTTTATGCACCGAAAGTGGTGGCAAGGCGTTTCCAAATAACCCTCGAAATTTTAGACCTCGGAACTGCTAAATCGCTTCTGAAAGGTCTCGCTATCGATATTTATGACTTTTGTTTTTGCAGAATTGTTGACCTGGGGCGTCCGCTGTCAACGCTTGCTGCTTAGTGAAATCTGTGACAATACATCCTTACTATGGATGATTTTAATTCCATGTGCACGGAGGTCATCGAGGTCTCTTTCGAAATCGCCTTCGTTCTGTTCGATGCCTTTGACACCATCCTCGATAACTCGAACGATGAATGGTCGACCGTTAAACTCTTCATCGCGTGCGTCTTTCGCGCTGTAAGAAACACAAAATGGAACTGCTAAGCCAACCATGTCGATCTGGATTTCATCGGCGCCAGCGTTCTGCGCGCACTGACGAAGGTAATCAGCAAGTCCCGTTGATTGTCCGAGGAAGTCGTTTTTTTTGCGAGTCTTCGCGTCAGCTCCGCGACCGTTGTCATAGAACGCGCTGTAACTATCGACGCGTCTGTCTTTTCCCTTTTTGAATGTGCGCGCCACCATTGTCCGGTCCAGGTCGGGATGAAATTCTCCGCCCTTCGTACCATGAATGCAGTGGTCCGGCCACAATTGTTGTTCTACTCCGAATAACGAAACCTTATCTGTGAGCACCTCTTTGTCTGCATGCTGAGATGCGAATGAACCGTGATCTATTGGATGATCATCCATGCTGTCGACCACCAGATGGTAATAGCCACTGCGAGCAAGTTCATTCGAAATCGGCACAATCTTGTCGCCATCGGTCACGGCAAGAGTTCCACCAGGCATAAAATCGATTTGCTCATCAATACGCAACAGCACTCGCAACACTTTTGAATCTGGTTCTAGACTCAAGTTGGACTCTGCGTTGGAACCACTAGCTTTATTGTTCGCCTTGACAGTGGTCTGATTGCTCGCCGGGGAATTCGTTCGGAGGCTTGGCGCGGCAGTGTTTTCGCTTGGACCTAGCGACCAGCCCTTAGCTGCCGCGTCATTCTGGTTGCCACCATTGGCGGAGCTAGGAGAGTTGGTTTCTGCCCAGGACAACCACAAGGATTCATCGGCGTCGCTTGGCATACGCCAATCACCTCGCGGCGAAAGGCAAATTGAGCCAACCTTTGGACCATCGGGTAAGCAATTCCTTTTAAATTGATTTCTGAAGAAACGGCGGATGAAAACTTTCAGCCATTCAGCAGTTTCTTTCTCTCCGTACTGAACATCGAAATCCGCATGTTTAGCCAGGAACAAAATCTTTTCCGGACGGAAACCAAAACGCAAAAGGTTGTACAAAAAGAAATCATGCAGCTCGTACGGTCCAATCAAATTCTCGGTTTTCTGCGCAATCTTGCCGTCTTTGCCAGCCGGAAGCAGCTCTGGTGAAATTTCAGTGTCGCAAATGTCAATTAGTACGCGGCGCGCTTCGCCGTCGAAAAGGTTCTCTGCAGCCCATTTTGTGAGGAAACGCACAAGCGTTTTCGGGACGCCTGCGTTGACATTGTACATACTCATGTGGTCGCCGTTGTAGGTGCACCAGCCCAGAGCTAATTCCGATAGATCTCCGGTTCCGAGTACAAAGCCTGAATCCATAAGGATCTTAGTTCTCATGCGCGCCTGAGTGTTTTCAAAAATCAGGTCTTCGCTGCCGGCAGGCAATTCCATCAATGCGTCATCGAACAATTCTTCAGCGGAATTCTGCAAAGCATCAATTGAAAAGGAACCCGTCTTGGAGAGTTTTTTGCCGACCTCATCATAGATTGCGGTAATATCGATTTTGCCAAATGGTTTGTGATTCATCTGTCGCATCTCTTCAAGACACGCGGATCTTATGTCTACGACAGGCTCTATCTTGATCTGAAGTTCTCTCATCAGTGATAACGCGTTGCTTTTTGTTCGCTGAGTGGTGCCGAAGCCGGGCATCGTAAAACCGCGAATGTTCTTGCGAGAAAGACCAAGCATGTCCATCGTTCTGCACGCGACAAGCAGTGCTAGTGTCGAATCCAGTCCGCCGGAAACTCCGATTACAATCGTGGGGGTCTTGCCGAGCTGCTCCAATCGTTTCGCTAGACCAGCAACCTGAATGCTGAAAATATCTGTGCAACGTTCATCTAATTGGGCTGAATCGCGCGGCACGAAAGGTCGCGCATCGACTCTTCTCATCAGCTTTGCTGGAGTTTTGGCTTTAGATAAACTGAAATTGATAGTTCGATATTTCGGAATTTCCTTAAAGCGTCTGCGCGCATCTGCGAAATTTTTGATTCGCATGCGATCGGCAATCAGCCGCTCTAGATCTATATCTGCGATGGTTAGCATTGATTCGCGACCAAACGGTTTGCATTGTGCGATTAAAGAACCGTTTTCGCAAATTAGTTGGTGTCCGCTGAAAACCAGATCTGATGTGGATTCGTGTACCCCGGAGGAGGTGTAGATGTAGGCTGCCATCATTGTAGCGGAGCGCATCGTGAACAGAGTGCGTCGGTAATCCTGCTTGCTGACCCACTCAGGGCTGGCCGATAGGTTTCCGATAATGGTGGCGCCCATGATGGCATGGGTTAGAGACGGCGGATTTACTGCCCAGCCGTCCTCGCATACGTCTAGCCCGATGACCAGTCCGTTTACGTTGTCAGCCGCAAAAAGAATTTCTGTGCCAAAGGGAATGATTTCGCCGGCAATTTTTACTGTGTCACTGATTGCGCACTCACCTGGTGAGAACCAGCGCCATTCGTAAAACTCGCCAGCATTGGGAAGATAGCTTTTAGGGACGGCAGCGAGCACTTTGCCTCGACTCACGGCAACAGCGCAGTTGTACAAAAGATTGTCGATTAGGAGTGGAAGACCGACAAAGGCAATGCCCGTGAAGTCAGCGACGGTGGCAGCTTTTACTATTTCCAAACCGGCGAGCGCGCCTTCGATAAGTTCGAAATTGTGGAATAAATCGCCGCAAGTATAACCAGTGATCGATAGTTCCGGGAAGAAGACGACTGCCACGTCCTCGGACTGTGCGCGCTTCAATTGATTTACGATTTCAGCAGCGTTGAAGTTTGGATTTCCAACTTTGATTATCGGCGTCGCTGTCGCGACCCGCACAAATCCAAAGTTATCGTCTTTCTGGTTTTTCCCGCGACTCGATTGCATACGACTGGCCTTGCTGCGAGGTCTTGTTTGATCATAAGAAGCTTACCATTTTTGTTGTGCCCCGACACGCACCCGGCGCCACTCGGTCGACAACCGAGCAGAACCTGTGCGGCTTTTAACTGACCGATAAAGCAGAGAGGCGCGCGGTAAGGCTGCGGCGAAAAAGCCGCAGACGCAGAAAAGCGAGATTCCATCAAGGGAGAAACGGAAACTCGCTCACTGCAGCATTCGGTTTTTACTTACTTGTCGGTTTGGAAAAGGGTTATTCGCTGAACTTCTCTCAGTCCTGAGAGAGTGGATATTGAGGAGGACTGTGCTTCGACGGTCACTTCGTTTTTCGTTTTATCTACCGAAACGACTCGCAAATTTTTCACTTCTTTAAGCGATTTCAAAAGCAGTGAGTCTGCGTTGGAGCATGTAAGTAGAAGTTTAAACGCTTTATCCTCGCCTGGTTTCAATTGATTAATCTGCAATTGAATGGCTGCGTCGAGCTTGCTAGTAGCTTCGGTGGTATGAGCAGATGACGTACTTGCAGCGGCGTTAGATGTCGACGTAGATGTAGCACCAGTCTCAGATTTCGGTTTTGATTCTGTTTGCACAACTGGTTTTACTTCAATCGGCGGAGCTGCGTCATTGTCAGGAATCGGTGCCCCGTAAGGCAGTGTCGGAGAGGTTTTCTGATGACGTTCTGCTCTGCCGGAGGTGTAGTAACGTTCGTCGATTACGGTTGGTTCAATCTGAAAAAGGTTCATGTCACGTGCGTTGTCGCGACCAGTGGCAGTGGTGCTGTCGGCCGCGTATGCGGGCGTCGTATTGCCTGTCGTGATCACCGTGCTGAGTACCAGAATGGCTTTACTAATTGATGATAGGTTTCCTGCGAGCCGGCTGTTCATCACATTTCCCTCACGGTTATTGGTCGACGCTGTGGATGCGAAGTCTAGCAAAACAAGTTTAAAGAACAGTGAGAAAAATTCAAACCAATTGCGGGAACAAACTTCAGAAATTCTTTTGAACAGCCAGGCTTGAGCGAATATTAAATCGAAAAATTTGTCCGAACTTCAATCTGGGTTGCTGAACCGCTTGATTATCTGGCTCGAAATTTTAGCATATCGGTCGTGGAGGGGTTTCAGTCAACTCCTAGCGCAGGGCTCTTTTGAACGCGCAAGTTTTATCCGTCCAAGAGCTTGAACTGTTAAATGCGACTCAAGACATTCGGGCAGGCTCAATTAGTGAGGATTTCTCGGCGGGCTAAGCGATCTAATGTCTGTGCAAGATGCTCTCTACAAGAAGATCTCCGACCGAAATCACTTTTAAGAAATCGTCTTCCAGTTGAACTGCGCGAGGGTGGCTGTCGGTCACGATTATTTTAAAGAAACATCCGGAATCGCGAAGACCTTGCAGTGCATTGCCTGGCAAAACGCCGTGCGTGCAAATTAATGCGATGCCCTTGGCGCCTTGCCTGGTGTAGGCTTGCGCCGCCTTGATGGCACTGCCGCCTGTGCGGATCATGTCATCGTAAATCACAACAAATTTGCCCTCGACGTCGGCGGAGATGTCTGAAATCGAAGTTTCAGAGCCGGAGACGCGGCGTTTGATAATGAACGCGGGATGCACTGGAATTCCGCGGTCGGCCATATCTTGAGCTAAAGACTCTACCCATTTTGCGCGACCAGCGTCAGTTGATGCCAGGGTGAAATGTGCGTCGTCAAGCCAGTCTAAGACCTCGCCTGAAGCCGCTCGCGACGAAGAGGTTTTAATTCGATCCGAACCATCTGCCACCGCAGATACTACCATCTCCGATTTTTGCCATGCGCGTACAATGTCAACGATAGCGTCGATGACAATGTCTCTGGCATAGACATGAACAGCGACCAGGCTGTTTTCGAAATAGTGCGGAATTCCTTCCGAGTGAAGGTCGAGCAAGTAGATGCGATTGCCGAAAGAAGCTGTTGGAATGGCTGAAAGCATGCGAGCTCGATTTTTGGCTTTTACTACTTCGCCGGGGTTTACCTGACGCTCCATCGTTGAATAACCGAAATATGGAACGATCATCGATAGGCTCAGGGCACCCTTCTCGACCATTGCTTGACCGAGATCGAGCAATTCCATTGTTTCGCGATCATCGATAGTTCCGCCAAGCAGAACAACAGGGTAGTCCGCAACTTCAGTCAGTATTCGATGGTAGCGTTCGCCATCCGGAAATGGTTTATCTTCCAAAACCGGACCATCTTTCGACTGCCCTCGGGCAATTTGTCCGTCCAAAAATCGATTGCTTTTCATCATCGATTCTTTGAGATAGCCATAGCTGGCGGTGCTGAAGAGAATAGGTTTCTTGTCGTCCATTTGCTAAACCGAGGAGAGGTCGCTGATTTTAGCACGATCCGCTTATCATATTTTCACATTGCCTTTTCGATTTTTGTGAAAATTTGGCTACCTATGGGCGTCTTCATCTCAACTGCTCGTGGAGTACTCGTGGACGCTGATGGTCATAAAATGATACCCTTCAGGTTTTCAAGCCCGCTTGCATCGTGGCACCGGGATGAAAGTTTGGAGAACGAATAATGAATCGCACAACGCTCAAACCCGGCGAAGTTCAGCCCGTGAAGCTCGATTTTAAGTTTGTGGCACCCTGCGTTTCCCTCTCGTTCCTTGTCGCTGTAGGACCAGCGTACGCGAATCGCGCCGATAGAATCGATGCTGGCTTTGATCGCTCAGTGCTCCGGCAGATGCGGCTCGAGCAGCGTCAATCGCGCATTGAACTTCGGCAAAATGACCGCGTTTCACGACAAGCAGTTCTCTCGATCCAGGCGCCTGTCGTCATGCCACAGGTGAGCAACGACGCCAGTCTGCGAGTTCGAGCTAATCACGTTCGCAACCTCGACACGACTGCGCTACGTCGTGAAAACAGAACATGGCAGCAAGTCGAGAACGGTAGAGTTCGAAGCACGAACGGTTCCGTAGAGTTGAATCTTGGTTCAGGTGAGCGAAGCATTATCCTCGGTTCTGACCTCTTTGCGCAGAGTTCGAGTACAGCAGTAACACTCACCGTGGGCGGTGGCGAACAGAATTTCGCCGTTGGTTCCAAAGTTACCGCTGCTGAGTACGCGTCGATTCTGCAAGTACTTGGTGGAGGCAGTCAATCTCTGCAACTGGACGGACAGGGTAGAGCTTCAGGCGGGAGCATGGCTCTTGAGTCGTTGACAAACGGCGACAGAATGCGCGTTTCCTCGTTCGTTGTTCCTGAAGCCGTGAAGGTAGTCGGCAACTTCAGCAATCGTTCTGATTTTAATTTGACGGGGGATCTCGTCAACAATGGCTCAATTATCGCGCTTTCGAACCGTGAAGGCGCAAACCGCGCATCGATTTCCGCGCACAATCTCACCAATGGCTCAGCAGGTTTGATCTCTACAATTGTTGATCCATCTGCGTTTCCTCAATATGAGAATTTGCAATCCACTGTCGACCTCCGACTGCGTGCAGACGAGACGCTGCTAAACCAGGGGTCCATAACGAGTTCCGGCAATCTCACGCTTTCGGCGAAAGTCGTTTCCAACGAGAGTCGCGGTCGAACGACTGCAGTACTGTCCGCGCAGAACAATCTGTCGATTGAAGCGAATCAGCTGAACAACAGCGGTTCAATCGCTGCTCAGCAAGGAAACATTACTGTTCTTGCTGCCAATGGTCTGGCTGGACCGATCGCAATTGACAATGCGGGCGGAAGAATTGCCGCTTTGAATGGCAGTATAAACGTCGGTGATGCCAGCTCTCTGGAGAAATACGACACCACGATAACTGGTGGAGACTTTCTTTCCAAGACATTTGTCGCTAACTCCGGCGATGGAAATTTGGAAGTAAACGTAAACACGTTGAGTGGAGCGGTTTCCGCTAAGGCTGGAACTGCGCACTTCGCTGCTAACTCGGATCTGTTTATAGAGAATTTGCAAACATCCGGTGATCCGACAATCAAAAGCACAGGGAATCTGGTTGTCGGAAACGTCGACACTGACGGCGGACCACTCGCGTTGCTAGCAAGAGGTGACATCAGTTTCGTCGCCAATGCAGTAATCGATACATCGTCGACCACAGGTGCAGGCGGAGCAATCACTGCGGTCGCTGGTAGCGATTGGAAAACGTCGGGTGCTAACAACGTTATCACGGGCGGTTCGAGCGGCGGTGGTTCTATCATCGGGACTGGAAACGCCATCACGTTTGAAACTGATGGGTTGACCGATGCTGGTGCTATAAACTTGATCGCGTTCACCTCGGCGAGTAATACGAAAGGCAGCATTCTCTTAGACTCTGCGAGTATCTCCGCGCAGGGAGGTGTTGGTGGAAACAATGGAAACGTCACCATTATTGGTGGCGGAGAAGTTTCAATAGTTGGGGTTGATGCCCGCGGATCGGGCAGCAAGGCAGGGACCGGTAACGTTCTAATCAGCGCATTCAAACCAGCCATTGTAAATGGACCAGTTCTCATCGACGATGCCTCTGGAGCAATTGTCCAGGGGGCATTTGCCTCAGGCGGATTTCCTGCTGACACTATCAATCTGACTGTGAGCGGAGCAATTGAAGCCGGAGGCAATGTCAATGTTCAAGGAAGCGACGCTATAACTGTTGGAAGCATTATTGGTCAGAGCCTCAGTTTGACTGCATCTACCGATATTCAGTTAAAAGGAGATCTAACCGCCCCTGGTGGCATAGCGATTGTAGCTGGACATAACATCACGCTTGCTGGTGGAGCTGTTTCAGACTTCTCAACAGCATCAAGCACGACTAATGGTGGCGATGTAACAATAGTCGCTGGTGCGAATTTTACTGAGACTGCGTCTTCTATTCAAATTACTGGTGGGTCAGGAACGGGTGGATTTATCGACTTCAGTTTCGACGGTAAGTTGGGAGTGCTTGATACTCGTAGTTCTGCAGCGAACGGCTCTGGCGGTGACGTGACGCTAATCGCATACACTGGAGCTGATTTAAATGGTCTCGTCTACACCGACTTCAATAATACCAAGATTAGAACCGGCGGCTCCGGAACTGGTTCGAATGGCAACTTTACTGCCATCGCCGGCAACAATACTGATAGCAATGGAATCGGCATCAGAGGCTCCGTTGACACCTCTGGTGGATCCGCTGTTGGCACTGGAAACGCCTTCGTTGCAACCGCGACGCCGAACAGTGGTGTCACTATCGCTAAAGCTACCGGAGCGATCACGGCTGGTGATTTCAAAGGCGGGGCGATTACGAACTCAGCTGGTTTCGTAGACGACATTACAGTAGGGAACGGTGCCGCGATCACGATCACGTCGGGTCGTTTTCTTCAGCTGACCACCTATAAAGGTGGTGTTGGCTCATCGTTGAACGTGAGCGCTGCGAATTCAGCTATTGGATCAGTCGATTTTCAAAGCATTAAAGGAATTAACGTTGGTACAACATCCGTCGTTGGTGGCGGCTTCATCAGCCTCGCTGGTGATCTGATTTCACCTGGTGGAGTTAGTTTAATTTCGGGTTCCGACATCGCGAACGTCGTGTTTAACACAAAATTGTCGACGGCTTCCGCTACTGGCGATGCTGGTGACATCACTATTGTTGCAGGCGCCGCGTTCACTCAAACGGCTACTTCTGTAACTATAACTGGTTCTTCAGCGACCGGTGGTCAGGTTAATTTTGACGCGACAAACCTTGATGCGTTAGATGCCAGCAGTTCGTTTGCTGGTGGCACCGCCGGCAACATCACAGTCGCGGCATTTAGTGGTTCTAATAACACGGGACAAATCTTCTTTGATCTTGACACCACTGTCACCGCTAATGGGACCGGCATTGGCGAGAATGGAATTATTACCTTTGTCGGAGGAGCTACAACCGGGGTGGCAATTCAAGCCCCGACTACAATCTCGATGGTCGGTGGCAAAGCTGGCTCTGGTGCCGTGTTCGTCGAAGCTGCGACTCCGGCTGCGACCGTAATAGCTCCAGTTGTAGTTTCAAGACTGAACGGCGGGTTGATTAGTGGCGATTTCCGTGGAGGAAAGCTCAGCAAGGCTGACATCACCGTCGGTAATACCGGTAAGAGTGACATCACGATTCGCGGCGGTGTCATAAGCCTCTTGTCTGATGGAAACGTCTTTGCTGGAAACCTTGATGTATCCGCCGCTGCTGTCGGCAATGGTGGCGCCATATTCGTCACATCCGGTTCGAACGAATCTCTCGACATAGGTGCATTGACTGGCAGCAACACAATCGGTTCAGTTTTAGCCAATGGTGGCACTACGTCTGGTAATGCCGGTTCGGCTGCGATTATCTCGAACGGAACAGGCGGACTCAATCTTCAAACGTTTGACCCATTCAATGTCACTGAGGGCAACGGCGGTTTTTACTTGTTGTCTTCTCCTAACGGTCCTCTCACCATCGGTGCTGCGGTAGATTTGAATGTTAACGCTGCTACCGCTTCAGCCGCTAGCCGGGCTGGTGGAAGCGCCACGATCGTCGCGGGTACCATATCAACTGTACCGGCTGCAGTTATCCCGATAAGCGGAAGCGGTACCGGTGGTGGTGCTAATGGTTTTCTGTCCATAACTCTCAACGGACAAGCGTTGGCGCTCGGGACGGGCAATAACCAGTTTGATATTGGTTCGTTTGACACTGTTAATTTGAAAACAAATAACGGTTTTGGGATCACGGTGAACGCTGGCGGCGGCTACAACACTAAGAATTCCACAATAGATAGTTCCGGCGCTTTGGTTCTTTCCGCTCCTGTCTCTGCATCAGACACGTTGACGTTATCGGCGGGATCTGGCGTCACTAACTCAACCACAATCACGGGAACGAATGCACTCAGCATTTTCAGCACCGCACTAGCTAACACAGGCACCATCAATGGTGGATTGATTACGTTCAAAGGCAATAGTTTCTCGATGAGCGGTGCGGGTGGGCAGGTCAATGCCACCACCTCTACCACCATCACGGCCGATGCCGGCAATGTCAGTTTGTCGGGTACGCAGACTTTTTCTGGACCGCTGACAATCAATGCCTTCGCCGTTCCCGGCGCGATGGTGACTGTTCAAGCCGCCTCGAACTACACTGGTCTCGGACCAGTAACCGTGAATACCTATACCTTCAATGAAATTGGAACGTTGACCGGAAATCCGAAAACCATTAATAGTACGTTTTACAACATCGTAAACGACAATGGTAACGTCGTTCTCACCAGTAGTTTGAACGGCGTGAATTACACCGGGAAAAACCTCGCCATAATCGCAAGCGGAAATGTTTTCGCATCCGGAGCTACGGAAATTGACTTGTCCTCTGTCGTTGGACCTGGTGGATCACTGCTGATTCTCGCGGGCTACAACTTCACTCCGAGCCTGACGGGGCAGCAGACAAGCGGAACACTTCTCACAGTGACCGGACCATCAACGACGGGCGGCTCTATCGACCTCGCTAACGTCAACATAGACTTAAGCAGTACTAAAGGAAATGCCGGTTCTCTAACTGCGGTCGCGTCGAAGGGAACTGTAAATGGTGGTTCCGTCAAGCTAGGTGATATTGATACCACAGCTACCGCAGGCGACGGTGGTGCCGCTCTAATCATCGGTCAGGGTGGAATTCAAGTCGGTACTATCAATACGCAAGGTACTGGCACGGATGGTGATGTTTCAATCGCCTCTTCGAATGCCGCTATCACAGGCACGATTTCGGTCAAGAATGGAACGCAGCAACCCGGCGGTACGATTCAGTCAACCGGAATTCCATTGGCTGGAGACATCGCCATTAAGGGCATCAATGCTCCGGATGCGGATGTGACGTTGATCGGCGCACAAGCGCTTTCCAACACTATTTCGCAAGCTGCTGCCACGTCAATCAATACTCAAACTCTTACTGTTGTGACTGGTGATGGATCTGCTAATTTGAGCGGTCTTATAAGCACTCTGGTCGCCAGTGGTTCCGGCGACATAACGCTGCTCCAGGGCAACAAGGATGTGACGCTCGCCTCGGCGACCGGTCCTTCGCTGAATCTCACCCTAATTGCAGGCGGCAAAGTCTTCGTTGGTTCCGGCAGCGTAACGGGTGTCGACAATCTGAATTTGACTGCTAATGCGGGAGCTGGCATAAACGGCATCATTCTCGGTGGTTCCATTGGAGTGACAGCAGATCTTTCGCTCACCGTCAATGGTGGCGGAAATCTTTTGGCTAATCAAAACTTGACCGCTGGTGATGACATTCTTCTCTCTGCAACTACTGGTGACCTAAGCGTTTCCAGTGTTCTTTCCGGACAGGATGTTGGACTTGCGGCTGGCAACAATCTGACGGTCTCTGGAACGATTACTTCGCCAAACTCAGTCAGTCTGAGCAGTGGCGATGCATTGCTACTCAGTGATATCAGTGGCAGCATCGGCACAACGAAACTGTTGCTGCTTAATTCTGATGTTGGAACCGTGGGTTCCTTGGCGAATCCGTTCTCAACCGACGCTTTAGAGATTCAAGTCACAGCGGGCAATTCAGCGTTTGTTCAAAGCACCAGAACAGCTGGTGTTCTGCTCAGCGCTGGAGCGGCGGGCGGACAATTTCAATTCGCAGCAGCTGGTCCAATCACGATAGGTGGCGACATAACCACAAGCGGCACAGTGTCCGGTGAGATTTCGATCAATCAAAACGGCACAGGTGCTTTGACGATAAACAGTGGTGTCAACATCAATTCCACGGAAGGCGATGTCGTAATTAACAACAATGATATCGACAAGAAAACAGGGTCGATAAAGATCGGCAACAACGTAAACATCAAAGGTTCTGGTACCACAGCCGGTGTCGGCGAAGTTTACATAGTTCTAGGTGGAATACCTGCTGTGCCGGTGACTCGCAGGGCTCCGAAGAATGTCACCGTGAATGAAATGAATGGTGGGACTGTCTTTCTCGGCCGGAAAGGCATCAGCGTAAAACGGCAGACTAATATCGTCCTGCAGGCGCTTGGTCGTAATCTAGTTTTCAACACTGGAACTCGGCAGTCCAGTCGAGCCATCAGCCTCGGGTCTAATGTGAATATCACTGCCGATCCTCCAGGAGATGTCTTCACTGCGTCAGAGCGTGCGCAACGAGTTTCAACTCAGCTCAATCAATTCCCATCGGAACTGGTGTCTTCAAGTTCGGCATCTGATGCGGCAAATGCGGCGTCATTTGAAACCAGTGTTGCTCGACTTGGGACGCCGTTGAATCGAAATCAGTCCGCTGTTCTGTTGACTGAAACTGTCTCAGCGACTGCGGTTGACGCGCTATCGGCTGCTCAATTGTCGAACGCAAAATATGTTTCAAATCAATTCTCGCAAATGGCCGCGGAGGAGCTCATCTCCGATTACTTGCCGGCTGGCTTGCTGCAAGGCAAGGCTTCGTCTAAAGACGAAACGTCATCGGTTGCAAGCTCGACTAGCAGAAACATATCAGTTCAATCAAACAACGCTCTAGAAGGAACAGTCAGCGTTGAAGCGAGAGGAACGCTATCGCTTTCCTCTTCCTTGAAACAGTTTTCGCAATCGTCCGGCAGCGCGATGTATGCTCCGTCAGAGAACATCATCGTGAACACGCCGAGCGCTCAGATTGCGATCAAACGCGACTCCCTCGTTATGGTAGTTTCTGGAGCTCATGGAACCTCGGTATACGACCTGCATGATTCGTCGCGCGACGCTGTGGTTTTGAAGTTCAACAGTCAAACCATCGCCCTGACGCCTGGGCGCCATGCCACTGTTTGTGCGAATCGCGCTGATAGTTTCGGCTCCGTGAATCCAATCGAATCAATCCCGCATCGTGGTTTGAATAAAACCAATGCGAACGGAAGCACAGCGTTCACTTCTGAATTCGCTATTCACTCCAGTTTCGAAGCGCTGGCTTCGTTGAGATCTATCGCTCAGTCCAGTCATCCACAATGCAAAAAGCTTACTGGTAAGGTCATGAAAACGGCCGCAGTGCTTATGCACTTGTCGAACGGACAAGATGGTTTCGAACGCCACCTACGCCCACAGATGACTGCATATAGCCGCTAGGCGCTAGCGTACTCACACGGTCGAGAATTGCGATTCTGATCAAATTCTGAAATAAGACGCCTCGATGTCAAGCGGTGTGATATGTTGCTGTTATTGCGAGATTTGGACATGAAACTTAACCCCACGCCAAAACTAAAACTCCGAATCCGTCGAGAACCGACGTAAGGCAAATTCAATTATTCTTGACTGAAACTGAAGACTGCGCTGTCAGTCTCCGTCCGGTGCAATGCGCATCGGAACTGGTTTTTAATGATTTTGGAGTACGATTAGAATGAATACGAAGACGCAGACTTTCAATATGGACGCCGGGAAAACTGGCGCTGTGATTGGCACCCTCTCTTTAGGAGCGGTCTTGTTGGTGTTGGCCATCCCGCTGCTGGCAGGCTTTTGGGTCACGGTCGATGCCGGGCATGTCGGCGTTCTCAAGTCGATGGGCGCGGTCAATCCGATAGTTCTTCCGCCGGGTTTTCACTTTAAACGTCCACTGATCGATGAAGTCGTGCAAATAGATACGCGTTTGAAATCCTTCGAAGTCCAGGCAGCATCTGCCTCACGCGATTTGCAGACTGTTCAAACGACCATTTCCGTACAACACAGTTTGGCACCGAATATGGCGTCAGAATGTTTTCAAACGATCGGAGATCTCGAAAGGATAGATCAAACGGTGGTGGCACCTGCGGTGCAGGAAAGTTTAAAAGCGATCACTGCGAAATATACCGCCGAAGAGCTAGTCACGCGGCGTGAGACTGTTAAAACAATGGTGACTGATGCGATTCGTGGATACATAAAACACACTTTGAATGAGAAAAAACTTGAAGGCTCTGTTCTAATAGCCAACGTCGCGATCACCGATTTCGATTTCTCGAAAGAGTTTAACCTCTCGATTGAGGCTAAGGTAAAGGCTGAGCAGCAAGCGTTGCAAGCTAAGAACGAGAAGGAACGTCGAATCACCGAGGCCGAAGCCGCAGCTAAAGAGAAGGAACTTTCGGCTGACGCACAAGCCTATCAAATTCAAAAAGAGAGTGTGGCGAGAGCTCAAGCCATTCAACGAGAAGCCAGCGCCCTTGCGCAGAACCCGAGCTTGATCCAGCTCAGAGCTGTTGAAAAATGGGACGGCGAGCTCCCAACTTTCTCTAGTGGTGGCAGCATGCCTTTCGTAAACATCTCATCTATTGAACGCCGCCACGCCGGCGAAGAGAAAAAGACTAAAGACGGTTGATCTAATTAAACCGTCCAACAAGTTAAAAGGAAAAAGCAGGGGCTCCGCGAGGGGCCCCTGTCTGCGTTTACTCGCTTACAGTAGCGTCGTTAATTGACCCTTGGGCGCACATATTAGTCTCGTCGTTGCGGAGTCGAGGAACTGATTTATCAGATTTCTTAGCGACTTTGTAACAAATCGCCTGTATCGTTCTGGCATTGCAAAAACGCTATGACACTTTCGTCTCAGTGAGCAGGAGAAGCGATATGCCCGACATACCACCCATGAGAAACGAAGCGAATCCTGGTAGCGCTCCAGAGATAAATTGGACGCCGAATATGTCGTATTCACAGTCTTTTAGAGCAGACCGATGTGATCCGACTTGTGGTGGAGTGGTGCCGGAATTGGTGCTGACGGGTGTTGATTCTAAACTTACCAATGCGCTTAAGGCGGCACCTTCGTCAGAAGAAATTCAGGTCCAGTCATTGTTGAGGGGGATGGGTAGCGAGGATTTTCAAACTCGAGAACTCGCTGAAGCCGAGGCTAAGAAGCTTGGGTACAAGGCGGTACCATTCCTTCAAAACGGATTGGTGGCTAGCGAGGATCCAGAAGTAAGGAATCGTGCCCAGCGCTGCATTAACAGCATTAAGAACGCGCATATCAAAACATGTCTAGAGAAGGTCAATCCGATTATGGTCGGAAACACGAGTAACGACATCGCTCCACTTGCGCAATCTGAGCGGACGGAGTTCGAGCGTAGAATTGGGCTGGCGGACAAGTTCGACGTCCCGACCGAGGAGTTAAAGGCCGCCTATGATTTTTATAAACATCCAGGCGCCGACAGCGAGTTGGCGAATCAACGAGAACTAGAGAAAGAGAGTTTGTTGCTCGTCAAAGATGCACCAGTTTCTCTTCGACTTGAATACGCAAAATTACTCTCCGATGTGAACGGCGATGTTGAGCCGTCCGCGGAAGATTTGACTCAGGCAAAAGATCTGCTGGAACAAGTGACCGATCGCGACGAGGCGAAAAGATACTCAGATCAGATCGCAGAAATCGTCAATAACCTTGGCGGTTTCGAAGCGCTTCCGGACTCATTGAAGAAGAAGCTGGAGCCTGTGTTCGAGAAGCCTCTACCGTTCACTCCTAGATCAGAAAAAGAGTCTGAGATCTTGTGAAAACCAGACGATGCACGTTTAGATAACCACACACACTGAGATAGCGTTTTAATCAGTTGCTTCTGAAAAAATAACCCTGTCCGTGAACCGTTCGAATCGGGCATGAATCAAGGTCCGCGCTAAGCTTCTTTCTTAGTCGCGACATGTGAACTCGCACCGTATCTGGTGAGGATTCTGAAAGCGACGACCAGGCTCGTTCGACGAGCGCTTCCTGGCTGAACACTTCATTTGCGTTTCTCATCAAAAATTCGAGCAGCAAATACTCTTGCTTGGTCAGTTTGATTTCTTCTGGACCGCGCATCACGCGCAGCGTTCTAGTGTCGAGCGTGATGTTCGACATGCATAACTCGTTGCTTTCGATTTTAGCCGGACGCCGGAGAAGCGCGCGTACTCTCGCTAATAATTCCTTCCGTTGAAACGGTTTCGTTAAATAATCGTCGGCGCCGGTGTCTAAGCCCGTCGCTTTATTGTCCGTGGAATCCATCCCGGTCAGCATCAGGACAGGCGTATGAATGCCGCGGTTTCTAATCTCGTTTAGAAACTCAATTCCAGTTTTATTTGGCATCATCCAATCAAGAATTATCAGATCATATGCAAAGCCGAACAGCATCGGCTCAGCGTCCGCGACGCAATTGGCGACGTCGGCGACGAAGCCTTCTTCTTTCAGTGCTTGCTGCGTGATGTTCGACAACTCTAAGTCGTCATCAACCACCAGAATTTTGGTCAAGGAGCCGAATCCTCAAAGCGTTCTGCCTTGGATTATATGCCATATGAAAAGTGAATTTAACGCATTAAGGTGGGTATTTATCCTAGTATGCACTGGGATCCTCGTGGATCAACTGACTGGATGCGCCCAGGAGTCGGGTCTGAAAATTTCGAGTCGTTTAACTTTATGCTCAGCGATTGGTTTATAAACAGGGATGCTTTTTACAGTTGCAGATAAACCAGTGTTAGCTCATTTGTAGGAGTTGCGATCGATTTACAGGTCAGCGGGGGCGGCTCTGGACAAGGGGCGTTTTAGTGAAGCGGAGAATGG
>CAZRMH010000116.1:0-20329 GCA_964600935.1 uncultured Candidatus Obscuribacterales bacterium | reverse complement strand
GTCTCAACAAAGCCCTGACGCGAGCACCGAGCTCACGATCATCGAATGGTTTAGTTAGATAATCGTCGGCACCAGTATCCAGACCATGCGCTTTATCCATGGCATGATTTCGTCCGGTGAGCATCAAAATCGGCGTGCAGCCGCCATGATTTCGATGGTGGCTGCAAACTTCAATTCCGCTTTTGAACGGAAGTTGCCAGTCCAAAATCACTAGATCGAACTTGAAGTTGTCGAGTTTTTCAATCGCATCGGAACCGTCTAAGCTGACATCAACCTTATGTCCCTGCGCTTCGAGAGATGATTTCAATATGTTTAATAGATCTTCTTCGTCTTCGACGATTAGGATTTTTGCCATGTCAAAATTCGTGCATCCCTTGGGTCATTCATCTGAGACTTCACAATAATGGTCCTAGTTCCAATTTGCAACCATTTGAACATTTTACTCAAAAAAAAACTAATTTGCTGCACATCGTTTTTCAGTTGAACAGTGTGGCCGTTACGATCTGATCTCCCTCGACTCCGGTGAGCTCTGAAACTTCAGTCACTCGACAGTTGCCGTCCTCGACTCGTCGCATATGAACAACGATTTGTGTTCCGGCGACGATCAATTCGCGAACTTGCTCGATTGGCATTTTCGGATCTCCTGCACTCACCATTTTAGCGAGTTGACGGAGACAATCTGTTGTTGAGGATGCGTTTACTACCATGATACTGCGGGTGCTACCATAAGCGCACGCTTCCAGGAGTTCATGAGCCTCCTCACCACGGCACTCGCCCAAGACCAAACGGTCCGGACGCATGCGAAGTGCTTTTGTCACCAGGCTTCTCATTGACACTGATTGCTCCGGATTCGAGTTCTCGAAACGGATCCAGTGTTCTTGCATCAGGCGCAATTTTAGGAGTGGTTCTACGCTTATGACTCTTTCTTGTGGGTCGATATGCGCAGACAATGCACTCACCAAAAGGCTTTGTGAGACATCACCGAACCCGGAGATGACAATATTGGCTCGGTTTTTGACGTGTTGTCTAAGTACCTCAGCCAATTCCGTCGAAATCATTCCTCTCTCAACCATTTGACCGAGCGAAAAAATTTGCGATACGAAAGGATTGATCGTCATCGTCGGACCGTCAACGCTCAACGGCGGCCCGCAAATTTCCACGGTCGCGCCGTTTGGCATGCGTGCTGTCACCATCGGATTGTTTTCATCCAGCTGCAGTTTCAATGGTTGCAAAATCTTTTCAATTGTCGAGTACAAGTGCTTCTCGTCTTCGAAACCGATATTACTCTTTTCCTTACGACCCAGTCGCACCACATAAATCTTTGAACATCCGTTGACGAAGATGTGTTCGATGGTGGGATCTCGGAGGAGAGCTCCGAGCGGACCAAATCCGAAAACCTCGTCCCGGACGCCCTCGAGCAGTTGACCGCGTTCCGCCTGAGTGAACGGACCGGCTGCCTTGTCGACGAGTTCTCGAATGCGCGCGTTCACGGCGTCATAACGACTGCCTTCAGATGTCTGAACGTTGTCCTTGAAAATCTTCTCGCCAATTTCGCGAATTTTGGATCCGAGTAACGAATTCCCCTTCGTCTCAGGGAACTCGAGATGGACCTGTAAAGCACTCGGCTGTGATGTCTTCGACGGTAAGCCTGCGCTGTCTTGGCTCTCAGCGATTTTTCTTCGAATAGAATCGGCCAGATTGATAGGCTGCTCGTCTTCAGACATTCCATTATCCTCATGAGTAAATCAAAATTCGCTCTCTCAAACTGTTTTACCACATCCACAGAATGACCCGGTGGC
Source organism: uncultured Candidatus Obscuribacterales bacterium (assembly GCA_964600935.1). Taxonomy (GTDB): domain Bacteria; phylum Cyanobacteriota; class Vampirovibrionia; order Obscuribacterales; family Obscuribacteraceae; genus JADYXR01. The sequence continues at coordinate 18,530 of CAZRMH010000116.1, read as the reverse complement.
GATAACCATTCCGGGAATGACACTGCTTTCGGTATTAATACTGTGCGCGGTTTCGACGATTCGAGACCGCGGAGGATCGTACTCGAGTTTCAGTTGTGCTAATGCTTTTCGATGTCGTACTGCTTTCGTAATGTCGAATCGATCTTTCTTATTTTCTGGTTGAGGGTTTCTAATTTTTCCTTTGCTGCAGCTTTATCGTTTAGCTGAGTCTCTGTCAGCTCTTCCGATTTCAAACAGTCAGCAAAAGTTCGCTCCATCTCAATAAAGTATTCCAGGTAACCTTCCTGCAATTCTTTCGTCTCCGGAACAGAGCCCAGTGTCTTCATTGCTGCGGATGCGGTGGCATATTTTGATACCATCTTTTGAATAAACGCTTTGTGGCTATCGGATAGTTTGCCCCCCGATTTGAGCGCCTTTTTCAAGCCTGAACCATACTTCAACTTCTCACGGAAAGGCATTTCTGCGTCGCGGCGAATTTGGTCATAGGTTTTGAACCAGTCGATAACTGTCTGATTTTGCTTCTCTGATTGCTGGATCGTTGTTTCCGCAAGCGACGGAACGACGTTCGTTGACGCAAAGAAAATCAGAGAGGAAACGAGAATGGTACCAATATTTTTTTTGATCATTAGGTGAATTTCGCTCTTAAGCAACGCACCTACTATACCATCAGGATTGAACTGAAAATCGCGCACGCTAGTTGACCGGCAGCGTCAGCATATTTGTTTCTAGCAATTTAACTGAAACCGTTTCTGTCTTATCTGCCAGAATAATCAACCAACCTTGCCTTCGTGATTTGAGCAAATGAAATTCGCCGAGTCGTTTCACGTCAGTAATTTCGTCTAAAGGAATCTGGTTTACATTGCCACTTCGCGTACGAATTTGACATGAGTGATCACTGAGCCTGACAAGCTCGGCTACTTTCGTCCAGGTAAATTTCCAGTATGCCACCACTAACGATATCGCGACAATCGATCCGATAATCGAGACGATTGATATAGGTTCGGTATGGCGTTCTGGATAAGCGAGCGTCGTTATAAACGGAAATGTTACTGCCAATGAGATTGCGAAACACACCATCCTCGGTAAATCCATGTGCGAATTAGGCAGGCGAAAGTTGACGTTGTACGGATCCCTATTCTTAGGTACTACCGCCTGAATTCGCTTGAACAAACCCTCGCTATCGGTGAGTTCAGTCGTAAGGATAAAATCCGCTCCATCTCTGCTCTGTAGGAGGTAATCTCCGTCTTTGAGTTCAAAGAAATCGCTGATTTCCCCCCAGCGGATAGTTCGGCTTAGCATGGGCGATTTCAAAAGAAGTCCGCTCGGCTGCTCATAAACTTCAACGATGTACTTGCAGTGTTGTTTGAACGTCAGGATCAGAAATATAAAAGCAATTACCCACGCGAATGCTCCCACAGCAGCCATTCTCAGTCCATCCATGCCGACCGTGTACAGCATGATTCCAACGCCAACTGGTAGCTGCGTCAAAAATAATAATTGATGTTGAATGGCGATGTTTTTGAATTTGTCCTCTTCTCTTTTGCGCTTGAAAGGAGAGGAAAAGAAGCCGTGCATCTGCCACCAACGCCAACGATCTTTTCCTTCCAGTCGATGGATACCTGAGTTTCTTGGTGCCATGGGCGTTTCGTTCTTAATCAACATACTAGCTCCAACTGGGTCACCACACGTGGTGAAAGAAAGCATGCGCGCTCTCAACCTTCGAATTACATCAGAATGCGAGGCTTCTTTTTCTCCTTGTTTCGGAATCCATTTGAAGGCAAGAAGTGATTCTGGAAACTGTGCATCCAATCGAGAAGAATAGATGTTTGTATCGCATCACGAAGCAGTTCTATTGCGACTAGCGTGTTGGGCAGTCGAATGAACTAATCCTTGGACTCTCTGGTAATAGCCGAATTATAGACGAGCTTCTTGGCAACGAGAGAGGTCTTCAGATTTCTTTCGCAATTTCGATTATTGGGCGCCACAAGTGGGCAACAGTTATGCATTCAGCTTAGACTAGCACTTCGCTAGAGCTGGAGTGACCGGCTCCTTTCCGATTAATCGCGAGGCGTGCGAAGTTGCCGCTAGATAAATAGGTTTCGGATTCAGTTGATGTTCCCGCAAGCAGGCCTCTGCGAATTTAATTGCATGTTCATCTCTTGTATTCACGGCGCGGTCGATCAGTTCATCATGCGACTCGTCTTGAGCAGAGCATCCTGCAAACTTGCCGTCTTGTCCTGAGACTGCATACAAACCCATCGCCGTTTGCCATGCATAACTCAGGACTTCATCATGTTTATCCTCCGGGATAAATGGCATGAGCACGCGCAACATACTTGGCGCGGTTACCGAGTGAATGAATGCTATAGCGTGTCCTATGGTGACCGCATTTGCCAAATAACACGCCGCGGTGGTTTCGGTCAGTTCAGATAAAAACTGTGAGTAATCGCCACCCACATCAATGGTATTGACCACGGCTGGGAACGTCGGAAGTAGTTCGAGAGCTTGCATCGATTCTTCGATTAATCTGAACTTGCCCAGTTCTTCTTTGGGGACGACTGGAACTTTATCAATCGCTAGAGGCGGTCTTAAAGCTCCCGAACCCGCCACTCGAACTCCGGGTAAAAGCAGATAGGACGAAGCCCAATAGGCCAGTCCCTGTGCCAGTTCTTGAAGCTTGAGAGGGGATAAACCGCGAGTCAAACTCCTGGTGGCATGACCGGTGCGGATAATTCCATGTGTTCCACCTGCCATCATCCCTGGTGCTAGAATCGGCACCCAACGACGAATGATTTCTGCGAATGAATTTTCCTCTAGTTGACTCTCGAAGAACTTCGCGAAATCGCTGACGCGTCTGTGATCACCCAAAGCTTCGCGCCAATTATCCTCATTGATGTCCGCAACTTGCTGCGGTTCGTCGTGCAGGCGTTTTTTATAAAGCACTGTCCAATGTTTTACTCGATCCTCGCGATTCAATGTGATCATGGCTTCTGTTGCCATCGGTCCGTGATTCGAAAATCCGTGCCCAAATTCAGGTCCAGTGCCTTTTAGAATCTCTAAGGCGTCATCCATAATGTCGGACATCCCAATCCCCTCGCGTCGACGGCGCCAAAATGCGAACCGTTTTCGGAACTTATCGCTTACCTGCAGATTTTCTTCAATTGCACCGTGGACTAGACACAGACTCTCGATTGAATTCTGACGAATCGTTTTACGATAAATTCTGCGTTTGTGAAAGACGCGTTGCCTGCTGGATTACCGCCAGTTACATGGAAGTCTGAAAAACCAGCATTTTGGTTTACATAAATTCCACCGGTGAGATTGAATGAAACCGGAGTGCCGGCGTCAGCCATTTGGAATGCGATAAGCTCCATCAAATCCGGGTCTTGAGTGTAGGCACTGCAGGTGATGGCGCCGTGTTCTTTGGCGCCATTTGCAGCTAGTGCAAGACTCTCAGCCGTGTCTTTGGTCGGAACGATAAACACGATCGGTCCGAACATTTCGCCTTGAACCAAAGAACGTTTCTCTCTGTTCATCTCAATGATCATCGGGCTTTGCGTGGTGGCATTCGGAAATTCCGGATTGGCAATTGGATTGCTATCAAGCAGCATTTTGCCTCCGAGTTTACGTGCTGTGTCCAAACGTTCGACAGTTGCTTTGCTCTGAATCGCGCCTGCAACTGCGAAGCCTGCCTTAGGATGTTCGACCAGTGCCTTTGTCTGTTGAACGATGGCATTCTCCACATCTTCCAATGAGGCATGTCCATCTTTTACTTTGATACCAGCTTCTGGAATATAGATGTTCTGAGGGGCCGTGCACATTTGACCGCTGTAAAGACTGATACTGAATGCGATGTTTTTCGCCATCGCTTCCAGGTCATCTGCGCTGTCGATAATCACGCTGTTTATTCCAGCTTTCTCAGTGAAAACAATTTTGCCTGGCAGACCTTCGATATAACGACCGAAGCTGCTGCTGCCGGTGAAGTCGATGATTTGAACAGCCGGGTGTTCAGCAAGTTGTTTCGTAATCTGATGCTCAGACCGATCAGATGCGAGGATAACCAGATTCGGATCAAAACCGTTTTCAACCAGAACTTCTTGAAGTAAACCGACCACAATTGCTATCGGGTAAATCGCCATCGGGTGTGGCTTGACGATTACTGCATTGCCGGCGATCAGGCTGGCATATAGACCAGGTAGAGTGTTCCAGGTTGGAAATGTGCTGCAACCGATTGCCAGCGACAGTCCGCGACCGACGTTGGTGCCGAATTTTTCAAGCTTCAGAGTGAACTTGCCTGCCGGTTTCTCCCAAGTGATGTGCTCGGGAAATCTAGTTAACTCCTGATAGCCCAACGCGATCGCTTCGAGCGCTCTGTCGGCTGCATGAGGACCGCTGGCCTGGAAGCTCATCATGTAAGATTGACCGGTCGTGTGCATCGTGGCATGGGCCAGTTCGAAGAAATGCCCTTTTAGACGGTGCAAACTTTCTACAAGAATTCCGGCGCGCGTCTTTGCATCGGTGCGCTTCCAATCTTGACTGGCCAACTCTGAGGCTTTGATGTAGGCTTCGATGTCAGTATGCACCGGATAGCTGATTCCGAGTGCCTTGCCAGTGTAAGGGCTGGTCTCGTCGCTGGTCAGCCAGGCATCCGATGACTGTTTGAGGCGGTCGAATTTGTTTTCCAATTGCGACTCGAACTTCTGTTTTTGCTCTGCTTCAGCGGTCTCACCATAATCTTTAGGCGACGGCATCTCTGGAAACGACGCGTAGTGCTCACGTTTGTGCACTGCCTCGATAGCGTTTTTGATGGTTTCTTCGTGTTGTTCGAAGATGCCAGTGTTTGTCTTGACTGCCTTAAAAATTTGCATAAAAGAACTCCAACTGATCAATGCGAACATTACTGTAGAACATCGTGTACGACTGTGTTGCTCAAGATCAAAAAGTTTCTTCGAAATTTAAGATTCTCCTCTCGCGGCCGGTTGAAAGTCACCGGGATAATTTCAAGAAGCCGGTTATTGCGTATTAAACGAACAGTTCAGGAATTATCCAGATTTGCATTGCTATAGTCGAGCCAATCGACTTCAAGAGGCGTTGACTCGTGACTAGGGGAATCTTTCAGGCTGAGCTTCCGGACATAGGTGACGGAGCGGCGCTTAAAAACTCGGCAATCTACAAAGTGGGCGAGCACGAGCAAAAGCTTGACTTCGTTCGATCGGAGAAGGCAACAGAAAATCTGCCTCCGGTGGACGTTGTCGACAAATCGTTTGAAGAAAAGAAACAAGCGCTGGTTGATCCAAACACGTCGGAGGAGGCAAAACTATCCTACGCAATGCAGCTCGCCGAGGCAGGCATGACTGATTTTCACGTGACGGATAGTTCGGGGCAGGATAGACATTTGCGGATTCAGGCGCCGACTAGAGGAGAAGAAGGCGCCATCACGATTTCGGAGAACAGTTCTGGCAGACAGATTCCAGTGTTGTCGGGAAGGATTGGTGCTGATGATAGTTTGAGTGTCGATCAACAGTATCTGCAGGCTCCGCCGGCCAATCTCAGCGAGGCTCAACGCTATGAGTGGAATGCGAAACGAATAAACGCATTGGATAGTTTAGAACGATTGCGTGCGAAACAAAAAGACCGCGCGTACTATGCGCAGCAAGATGCGTCGAGGAATGCCAGCGAATCCAGGAACAATAGTTTTTCTCCTGGTGGCGTTCGTGGTGGCGGAGGCGGTCGCACCGGTGGTGGTGGCTTTTCGTTTTCTGATAATATTGGTCCTCGTTCAGGCGGCGGTTCAGGCGATTGGCCCGGAGTGCCTTCGATGCGATTGGATATGCCGCAAGCTGGTCATGGTCCGCAAGGGGCTGAACTATCCAACGGAATGATTTCGTTCTCCAATCTCCGGGGATGTCGCGTAGACACCGACGGTTCCGGCGCCTGGCGACACACCGAAGATCCGTGCCGACAGTCACAGACGTCATTGAAGGTCAATGGACGGTCGCTGGACACTGATAGAGACAGCTTTGTCGCTTTGCCACCCAGTGTTCGCGAACAGTATGGTATCAAAGTTGGTGACAAAGGTTTTTTGATCCGGCAAGACACACAGCAGGCTGTGCCTGTCGTATTTGGTGACGTTAGTCCGGAAAAGCACTGGAACCGCGGGGAGCCAGAAGCATCGTGTGCGGCTCTCCGAGGGCTCGGATTTAACGATGTTTCAGGAGTCAATGGCGTCGACAAAGACGTCAAGTTTCAACTTGTGATTGAACCTAATTCTAAGCACAAAAGCAACGAGGACATGGTTGCATCGTTGAACCAAGTGGCTCGTCCCAATACCGCTTTAGCCTAAAGTTAGTTATATCAAACGAGAATGGTGTGACCGCGTTCACCCGCGGTCGGCACCATTAGTGGTGCAAAGAACGTTTTCGGCGATACCATATTTTCTAGGCCTACTCGATATAAGGGATCGAGAGCCCTGATGCAGAGAGTTTGTTCGGTCGTCGCCGTAAATCTATTGTCCTGAGTAGATTTGGTTGAACCCGCCCTGGCTGTTGCGCAGAAGCGTTCCGATTGGTCGTTGTCCCAAGGCATGTCTTAATGCCGTTGAGTTGATCGAACCGTTATTGTAAGCAGCGCTCGATGGTGCGTACTGGTAGTTCCCCGAAGTAGCGACCATTTGATTGTTGACGTCGAAGTGCGGCATTCGGTTGTCGGTCGGATAACCGCTATTGAAAGCCGTCGCACCGCTGCTTGAATAACCCTGTCGCATCGGTAACGATTGTTGGATCTGCATTTGTTGTCCCCAGTTGCTTCGGGAAGCACCACCAGCGACACCATTTGCGTATCCAGCAGGCATGCTGCCGTTCATTCTTCCGAATCCACTTGATGGCATTCCCATTCCAGCGCCGCCCATGCGACTTTGCAGTCTCTGATTCCAATACTGTTCGCCTTCTGCTTGTCCCTGGCGGAAATGACGTCCTAAACCACTGCCTCCTCCTCCCCAGCGACCACCACCGTCGGAATCACCGCTATTGCCCCAACCATCATTCTTGGAAGGCGGAGCGAATCTGTCCAATCCATAGCGCGCCCTCGCTTCTGTCGCGCGATAGCCGTCGTGCGGTCCGTCATCGTCTGGCGTGCCGTGATGATAGCGGTACATACTGGCTGCGTATCCGTTCGGTTGATTGGGATTATCGTCGCGCCAATTGTCAGCTGCGGCGCTCTGTCCGTTTAAAATCAGTGCCAGCAGTGTGAGGTAGCTCAATAGTTTCAACTCGTGCATCTCCGTTTCAACATTAAAAGTTTGTGCCGACCAGAATTCATTAGATTGAAATGGGTGAGCAAGGCACAGCTTCTGTTACTACGATTTTTCCCGTACTGCGGCTCTTCCTATCAACAAAAGGAAGAGGAGAGCTGCTCGAATCTGTAAATTTGCTATAGAAGATTAAGCTGGAATGATCGGGATTACGATTCCATGGCATCTGGTTTAAGATGGATTTACGCGTCTCTTGCATTTGTCCGGTGCAGGAATTCCTTTGATAAGTAGAGACAAATGTCAAAAGACGAAATCGACTCTAAAAAATTCAAAAAATGGCTGGAGCGGCAAATTAAAGAAGCGAAGCTTTCTCCAAGTGAGATTGCTGATTTTAATAAGTGGCTGATGACGCGTTCAAACGTTGACGAAGATGACGTTGAACCTAAAAATCGCGAGAACGCCAACATCTCTGCGAAGGACGTAGTCGAGTTTGTTTCATGGGCCAAAGGTCGAATGAGTGATTTGATTCTTCCTGAGGAAGATCGACGGCAGTTTACAAAATGGTTGTCCGTGCGTTTGAAAGCCAGCTCCGAACTTTCTGATGATGAAGTCCGCGGCGTTGTTGACGAGTTATAGATTTTTGTGGCATCAGTTCTACTGATACCGTTTCCCGTTTAGTTCTATCCAACCGCCCTGGTGTTTTGGTTCATCTGATTTATGTGTCCAGTGCAAAACGCCACCGCGACGATTCCAAATATATTCACCACGAATAGTGACAAAATCTCCTGGTTGGAGCGGTACGAACGTTCCGTATTTCAAATCATTGGCTACTAGAATTGTTGAACCATTAGACAAACGGATTAAGAACCTTTGGTGAGGAAGACCGCGATTGTCTTCTTGTAGAATTTTTTCGACCGGGGCAGAAACTGTTATCTCAATTTTTTCGAGTCGATTCGCCTGTGCCTGTAGCGCTTCTGTATCGCTCCTTGTAGCAGTGCTTGAGCTGCTGGCTGAGCCTCCTGTACCTGAATCACCGTCGCATCCGCCGGCACAAATGCTTAAACTAGTGAAAATGGCGAATGCCACCCGAGCATATTTGCTTTTAGCGACGTTTTTTAGATCAACAAGCACTGCGAGTTCACCCTGTTTCGTTTCGAAAATTGTTAGTCTGCAATCTTAGCATTCTCTTGTCCGATTAATGGTGGCTTGTCCCATTCCTCGGACACCAGTGCTGGTATCACTCTGGTGATTCCGCCGAGCTTAATGCGAACCGTAATATGCCAGGCTCTCACAGGTTTTCAAGCCCGCCGCAAGTCGAGGAGCTGGAACTCCCTTCGGTAGTGGTAGCCCAGCTTGGCGCAGGTTATTCAATCCGATTGTTTAAATTCGATATTGACACGGTAGTAGCGAAATTCTGTCCGCACCAGTTTCGCCCAAGAGTGCACGCTGCAAAATTCCGAGGACATTTATCAATTATTACACATCGATAATGGCTGACAGAGCTCGTCGCTGTCTGCGCCGCTACGTGGCAAATGCCGCAGGGTGAGGATTAAAAGACTGAAGAAACGGATGTCTACGTTCTACTGCCGCTTCTGCTGGTTGAACTGCTGCCATTACGGCTTCCGCCACGGTTGTCTGAGCGAAAACGTCGGCGACGTCTGGCTTTAGCACTAGTCGATAGAGTTTGACCGTCAGGCGAACCGTCTGGTTGCGAACCTGATCCGGATTCCGGTGCTTTACCGATTAGTTCCAGGCGTTTGCCTGTCACTTTTTCGATGCCTCGAACGAGGTGACGCTGGTCTGCGCTTACGAAAGAGAGAGCGGTTCCGGAACGACCGGCACGACCTGTTCTGCCGATACGGTGAACGTAATCTTCGGCGGAAACAGGAAGGTCGTAGTTTACAACGTGACTGATAGTTGGGATGTCGAGTCCGCGGGCTGCCACGTCGGTGGCGACGAGAACCGAGAATGCACCTTTTCTATAACGTGCCAGGGTCTGGTCTCGCTTGTTCTGCGAGATGTCGCCGTGGATTTCTTCTGCTACCACATTCGATGCGCAAAGTTGTTTTCGAATTCTTTTGACCCGACTGCGAGTTCTTGCGAACACAATTACGGAATCAACGTTGGCTTGATCTTTGATGAGTTCAACGAGAAGACCAGTCTTTCCGGCTTCGTCCACATGATACGCACGTTGCTCGATGGCTAGGGGTTGAACTTGCTTCTGATTAACAGCAACTCGGACAGGATTTTTTAGGAATGCTGCTGCTGTTGTCTCTACGTTCTTATCGATGGTGGCAGAAAACATGAGTGTCTGTTTTCTGCTCGTGAGCATTTTCATGATCTGTTTGACTTGTGGCATGAAGCCCATGTCCAACATTCTATCGGCTTCATCGAGAACAAGAGTGGTTACCTTGGTCAAGTCTACATTGCGTCTCTCTATATGATCGAAAAGGCGGCCTGGTGTAGCGACTATCACATCAACGCCACGCTTAAGCGCCTTTACTTGCTTGTCATATCCAGTGCCACCATAAATGGTGACGCTGCGCATTCCGCATCCGTTGGCGAAACGATCAAATTGAGTTTGTACCTGAACCGCCAACTCGCGAGTGGGGACCAGAACTAAGATTCGAGGATGCTTTTCTGAACTGCTTCTAATGCCTTGAATGATGGGCAGAGCATATGCGGCGGTTTTTCCCGAGCCCGTCTCAGCGGAGGCCATGATGTCCTGTCCTGCAAGAACGGCTGGTATCGTCATAGCCTGTATTTCTGTGGCTTCAACAAAACCCATAGTTTCCAACGCGATGGAGGTTCGCTTGGATATTCCAAGTTCAATAAAATTCATTCAACAGATCCCTTTGTAATTGCCTGCTGCTGGGCATGGAGAGACTGTTCGTCTTCCACGACTTGCCAGGCTAGCCTAGGCTCATGCAAGTATGGCATACGGCTGGGCGCCAGACCCTGTTTGTGAAGTTATGACTTGAAAACTTAGAAAATACTGATATAAGGGCCGTAACTAATTAAAGGAAGCCGGTGTGAAACTTCCGTTCCGAATTGATTTTAGTTCGTGCAAAATTCAAGCAATCAGTTACAGACTTGTGCATTCGCACCAAATGCAGTGCACTTTTCTGTTCGGGAAATCCATCAAAACGAGTTCACCTTTTCTTTGCATCTCGAAGCAATGGACGCATTGCTTGTCTTCGAGAAGGCTGACTACATAACGTTCTGTGTCATCAGATGAACAGCACCGCGCAGCAGATTGAAGAAACTTTCTAACCGATTTGGATGACTCTGGAGCAGTCGAGATCTCTTGCATCAAATTCCAGTATTCGTGTACAACGTTTGGCGCTAAAGGACGTGGGAGGGCGTCGATCCGCTTCAAACGTTGTACAACGCCACTGTAGGAATCAAATGGGATTACTTGACCGTTGAAATTTTGTCTTGCTGATGGATGCTGTTTGACACATTTGCCGCAACGCTTGAAACGACCGACTGGATCGAATTCGATTTGATCTCCGGCAGAAAATCCACGACCGCATATGCAGACCCCGCGGTATCTGGCTTGAATGAGTCGTGGACTGGTGGCAGTTGTAGTTGCGGCACTTTTCCGCTGTGTAAGCATCCGTCTATCCTCAATAATGAATTGTTGTCGCTTCCGCTACACCGCTTGCGGCCTGCCTGCCGCTCTTCCTCTAAAGCTGCTGCTTTTTCTTCGTCTATTACTACTACTTCTTCTGCTTCTTCTACTTCTAAGGAAGGCGCGTTGTTTTCGGTTGTTGAAATTCATTATTGCAATCGACACCGCGAAATATCCGCAGTCTAGATTCCGTCAACAATGTTTACAGATAAATCTTTGACGATATTGATTTTCAGTCTCAATCACTAGTGCTTGACTGTATGCTTCCACGGATATCATCGTGTTCGAAGATCGCCACCATAATGGTGCGCATTCGGAATGATAGGCTAGTGATTGGCGGTTAAGTTAACAACTAGCTGTCTTATCCTTTTATAGCGATGTCGTCTTATCGTGTCGTCTTATAAGGATTCGTCCTGAAGGTGAAGCAGTTTTCGTCTTCTAAAATGAACAAGGGATTAACATCCGACCTAAAAACAGAGATTGATGTCAAGATAACTGAGCGGCACAGGATAAGACTTTGCAGGTTTTATACGTGGCTATAAAGAACTGTCCAAAATGCTCAGCCGAGATGTTGAATTGCACTCTGGGTGAGGCTTCAAACCGCAGCTTTATTCAGACCGCGCCTTTTCAAGCAAAGTTTGGTTTAGAGCGCTACGTATGTCTCAGTTGCGGTTTCTCTGAAGAGTGGCTAAACCCGAACAAGCTAGAGCAGGCTCGGAAGGCGTTCAAAAACGAGCGGTAACGACCTTCAGGGCTTCTCAGGCATCATGAGAGGACCACGGTCGCCGTAACGCACCGTTGGTAGTATCAAGTGTCTAACTAACACTAAGATTTTCGTTTGTGACAATCTGCGCTCATGTTCATGAGTTGCCAAACGCAGAGCCCAACGATCAAAAATCCGACCATCGATGTAATCAATCCATTGATCAAGAAGGTTGGTCCGAGAGTCCAGAGTTTCGTGGCGAATGCGATCAGAACTTCGTGCGGAAAAAGTCCGAGCATCATGAACGCACCAAAAATTGCCACCTTGATCCCGACGGCGATAAGGAAGAACCAGAACAATACATGTCCGATCTTCAAGCGTTTTGGTGTGTAGTCTGAATTCAAATTTGACCTCTGAACCGATAATAGCATGGCATTGTGAGATTTGCTTGTCCGACGCTGTAAACCCCTGGCTAGTGCCGTGGTGCCGGACTGGATGTGGCGTAAATCCTCGAAATATTCTCGTCTTGAACGCCGAGTTGGCGCTGATTTAAACATTCCAATTGGAGGTTGATTCTTAGAAAGAGAGTACGCGAGGGCTTTCGAGGGTATAGAAACTGTAGATATTGGAATCTCGGAGGCACGACCAAAGTGACAACGCAAGAACGTCGCGAGAAGATGTCCCTTGAACGTGCATACGAAGTCTATTGCACGACGATCAAGGTCGAAAGTTCAGTTGAACTGCACGCGATCGCGGAAGCGATTAAGACCGTCCAAAATGCCCTGAACGCAAGCAGCGAAGGGGCTGTCAGGCTCACCGATCGGCTCTGGTATCGGATTCGTCAGGCACTCTTCGATAAGCTGCTCACTAATTACTCAATCAAGCTTGAGTGTTTGGACGCAGGTGGGCAGCCTATAAATTTGGCTGAACCTGTTCCGAACACCGCTGTATTCAAGATTCACCCCCAGGGGCTTCGGCGGCTCGATGACTGGTTTCAATTACCGGTGCTCGACCTGCACGAGATGACCGTTAGCAAAGTCTCAAAGGTCCGGGAGTTGCACGGCGAGCTCCTGGATAAGGAACATTTCGTCGACCTGCATATTGAATGCGCTGGCGCCTGTATGATGCCACCGGGCATCGTTTTCGGGCACGAGAAGCTTCGCGATGAGACGAAACAGGGGCGGAAAGTCGCCTACGCCGAGTGGTGGGACCTTTACTGGCGGGCGTATTGCACACCGGACCCTGAAGAGTTGACCAGTGTTCGCGAACGGATGGAGCTCCTCGAATCCGTTTGGGGGGATCTCTCGATTGTCGCGAAGGGCGTCGCTTAGTTCGGCTGCTTGCTAACAGCCTGTGGCGACTTGCTGTGCGACCTGGTTGACGAGCTTTCCAGGTTTTGCTTTGCTCGACAGAAATAAGGTTACAACGCTCTCGTTGTAGTTTGTCGTGATGTCCATAATCAGATCGAGTTTGCCGTCGCCATCAAGATCTCCGCACCACTTCAACGAAGGCGCGCTGTCTTCACCAATCTGTTTCGCCTTCACGAGCACCTGCGTTGTGTCGCCACTTTTCAGAGTGATTGAGTAATCGTTTCTATACTCTTTGTTCTTCTTGCCAGCGACAATCAGTGTGGATTCGTTGCTTCCAACTGTGAGTTTCAACTTTTGTCCGACTTCTAAGTGTTCCCTCTTATTTAATGGACTCGTGATTACGGGACCTGTCTTGAGACCTGTGACTCCGCTGATTAAGAACTGAGGCTTTTGTTTCCCGGGAACAGAAATGCGTTTGCCTGTTTTGGCTTTTGGATCTTCGTCAATGATTTGATCGTTGACCATCGTGATTAAAACTTTTGTCGCTTTCAATTCTGACTTGTCGATCGGACTCGTGTAGAGTCCGAGCCATGGCTGATTTGCTTTCGCTTTGACTTCGTCGCCATGATAATCGTAGAGTTCTAAAATGGATGCGGCGCGGGCAGCAGAGGTCGAGAGTAAACAAATTAAAGTTGCTGCGATCATCTGCCCTATTTTCATTTGCACTCCTAAGGTTTATGAAATTCGTGTTGATTGTCGGACACTAACACAACTAGGAGGTTCGAAAAATTAGAGAAAGAAATTAGAAGTTGACGATGAACAACTCGAAGATCAAAATCAGTCAGTGGTTATCAGCGGTCTCACCTTGGACGTTTGCACTCGATTGTTGTACGCTTAAATAGATGCCTGAACTTCCCGACATTTCTGCCTATCTCTATGCTCTAGAAGAGCGCGTTCTTGGAAAACCTCTGGTTAAGGCTCGAATCGCCAGTCCGTTTTTGCTACGCACGGCAGAACCACCGATATCGGAGCTCGAAGGGAAAGTCGTCAGAGAGTTGCGTCGAATCGGTAAACGAATAGCGTTTGGTTTTGATGATGACTATTGGATGGTATTGCATCTGATGATCGCTGGTCGGCTGCATTGGCGGGCTAGCGGTGCCAAACTTGGTGGTCGGCAAAATTTAGCAGCGTTTGATTTTCCAGATGGCAGTCTCGTACTCACTGAGGCTGGAAGTACCAGGCGCGCGTCACTACACGTGGTGCGTTTCGAAGAGGCTCTGCAGGAGATCGATCCTGGTGGCATAAACGTTTTTGAAATCAATTTGGATGAGTTTCGAAACGCATTAATGGTCGAGAACAGAACTCTTAAGAGGGCGCTAACAGACCCGCGTTTGCTCAGCGGAATCGGGAACGCTTATTCGGATGAAATTCTCCACGCTGCGCGTTTATCTCCTATTTTGCAGACTCATAAATTGAAACAAGAGGAATGGGAACGGCTCTATACGTCTACACGTGAAGTTCTTCAGTTATGGATAGACCGTTTCGTCGAAGAAGCGAAGAAGAAATTTCCTGAGAAGGTAACGGCGTTTCGTCCGGAAATGGCTGTTCATGGCAGGTATGGAAAGCCATGTCCTGTGTGTGGTGACCCGATAATGCGATTGCGTTATGCAGATAACGAAACTAATTATTGCGCTCAATGCCAAACGGAAGGCAAGCTGCTCGCTGACCGAGGTCTGTCGCGCATCCTGAAATCTGATTGGCCGAAGTCGTTGGCAGAACTTGAGACGTTGAAGAAGAAACACAAATCTGAGAGTTGATGTCCGCGCGAACAATTGCTCTCACAAACCTTTATGCAACCGCGATTGCAAAACTGAGACTTAGACGGGAAGCGTTTCAGTGAGGCACGATGGCTCGCGCAAGCCTAAAACTGCTGACGTCTGTAGTCTGATTTGTCGGCACAACTCCGGATCATCTGCCAACGATTTGTTTAAGGATGGAATCATCTCATTCAATTTAGCGTTCCACCCAATCCACTGATCTTTGAAGCAGGTTTCCAGAATGTTGAGCATAATCCATGCAGCGGTTGACGCTCCCGGCGAGGCGCCGAGCAGGGATGCCAGTGAGCCGTCCGAAGAGCTCACTACCTCAGTACCGAATTGCAAAATGCCACCATGTACAGGATCGCGTTTGACAATCTGTACTCGTTGCCCAGCAACCGCCATTCGCCAGTCTCTTGGCCTGGCATAGGGATAGAACTCACGGAGTGCGGCAAAGCGCTCGTCATCGTCTTCGAAAACCTGACCGATTAAATATTCTGTCAACGTTGCATTGTCTCGACCCACCGCCAGCAGGGGCAATAAGTTATCTGGATCGATTGATGTGAAGAGATCCAGATAGGAACCGTGTTTTAAGAACTTAGTGGAGAAGCCGGCGAATGGGCCGAATAGTAGCGAAACTTTTCCATCTATATGCCTCGTGTCAAGGTGAGGCACCGACATTGGTGGCGAGCCGATACTAGCTTTTCCGTAAACTTTCGCGTTATGTCGAACGGCGTGGATTTCGTTGTCGCAGCGAAGCCAGAGTCCGCTGACAGGAAATCCGGCATAACCTTTGGCTTCAGGGATGCCGGATTTGTGCAGTAAGGCCAGTGAACCTCCACCGGCTCCGATGAATACAAATTTTGCCAACAGCTCTTTTGGTTGTCCAGTCTTCTCGTGCCGCAGCTTTACACGCCACTTCTCGCCTTCGCGATCCAAGTCGTGAACGCGCTGGGAATATTCAATTGCGAAACCTTCCTTCCGACTGAGGGACTGAATAAATTGCCTGGTCAGCGATCCGTAGTCGACGTCAGTTCCAGACTCCATACGGGTTGCTGCGACAATCTCGTCCGGATCCCGCCCCTCCATGATTAGTGGAATCCACTCTTCGATTTTATTCTTGTCATCGGTAAATTCCATTCCCAGATAGCAATGGTGTCCGGACAGAGC
Source organism: uncultured Candidatus Obscuribacterales bacterium (assembly GCA_964600935.1). Lineage (GTDB taxonomy): Bacteria > Cyanobacteriota > Vampirovibrionia > Obscuribacterales > Obscuribacteraceae > JADYXR01. The sequence goes on along the minus strand of CAZRMH010000116.1, from coordinate 2,647 downwards.
GTCGAAACGCTTCTTGAGAAACGCCACGTCATCAGCACCGCGCACGAAGCTAATATGCGGCATCGGATAAATAAATGACCTGGGGTCTTTAATCTCGCCTTTCGAAACAAGGTACGCCCACAGCTGTCGGGAAATATCGAACTCAGTGTTTACTTCAAGAGCTTTCTCAATTGCGATCTTGCCATTCTTCTCAGGTGTGTAATTTAGTTCGCAGAGCGCCGCATGACCCGTGCCGGCGTTGTTCCAAGCGTTGGAACTCTCCTCAGCAGGGAGGTCTAATTTCTCGTAGATCTCAATCCTCATATCTGGCTGCAGTTCTTTGAGGAAAATCGCTAATGTGGCGCTCATAATTCCTGCGCCGATTAGGACAACGTCAACGTCTCTGGCTGGTCGATCTTTGTGTTTTTTCATGATTTACTCCGCACGAGAGTATATCAAAGATCGGCGCATCACCGATTAACGCCCGAAATAGTCCAATCTGTTGGGTTTGGAGACATTTGTGCGTTCGGTTGAAATTTCCTCGAATCAAACGTTTGGAGGATTGAAAACCTTCAACGTGTCCCAGTCGTAGCGGGACTTCTGAAGGTAGTCGTTGAGCGGAGTCGCGGCGTCGTTGTAAGCATAAAGTTGTCCGTCGCTACCTTTTCCGATTACGGCGATGTCTCCGTAGTTGGCGCACGGTCCGCGTCTCGCCTGCTCTTGCGCGTACACTTCCGGCGTCCAGTAAACATGGACGACCTGCCCGACCTTCAAGTCTTTCGAATTCGCGACTGTGAAACCCTGGTTTGGCAAGCTTTCTCGCATATCGTTAGCATTGCCCCAAATTACTTTTCCTGTGGCTCGTTCGATTGCGAAGCTCACTCCTTTTGCGCAATAGCCTGAGCCCCCTAGCTCATCGGAAACTTGTGCTGCCTTGTCAGCTAACACTGCTCCAGTTGAATTAACTGCGCAATCCGACGTTGCTACATTCCCCTTGCGTGATTGATTTGTGGAATGAAACGAGTCCGCGAATGCAGGAAGCTTTCCCTTCAGATTGGTCAGCAATGGATCCTTTTGGTCGACCATATGTCGTAGTTTCTTCGGATCTATTTTGCCATTGGCACCAACCAACTTCTTGTATAGACCTGGCATTAGCTTCTTGAAGGACTGTGGATCAGCAGAAAACCAGTCCGTCAGAAGTTCGAAAAGATCGACATTCGTCCAGTCATATCGTGGTGAATGCCAGTAACTGGTATCACTTGCAGTGCCGGCTCGCGTTCTTTGTTCTGATGTTGAAAATCGCAAGGCTGAACTCGGATCTCCGGAATTGTCACTGGCACTGGTTCGAGTAGGAATGTGGTTCCTCTCAACAGGACGAGGTCTGAACGAATCCGGAGCAACAGATTGAGGCGTCGACGAAGCATTGTCCATCGAGTCTGGAGTAATTGGATTACCTGAAAGAGAATAATTGCGTCGCTCTCTTCGTTCTGTATTCTCGGTTAAGTTTCTCGCATTAGCATCGCTTGAGGTTGGCTGTTCTAATGAAAAATCTTTGTTTGCAAATTTACAGTAGTCGGATAATTCTCTGAGCGTTTCGGATTGAGGTTCAGTCATAGGAAGCGACAAGTTCGAATCACCTTCGATGGCAACAATCAAATTTCGCCTGACATAACTATTGGGATCCATATTTAGATAATGCTCGATAGTTCCGTCTCGCTTAATGACGAGATCCACATTTGTGGTATCACTCGACGAAAACTTTACTGTGACAGTCGATGAGTTGTCGACAGCGGTTTTCAACTCCGCCGTTATCGGTGTGATTTCGTCGAAGTCTGGCGAAATCAATGAATCAGGTATCATTGCTGCGATGCGATTAACCAGAGATATTTCGGAGGAAACTAACTGTTGAAACGCAGAGAGTGAAACTGATTCTGCTGTCGATGAAGTATGAGAATTATCCACAGGATTTGCAAATTCTTTGGACATGATTAGTCTTTCCTCTAATGTTTATCTGGGCGCACGAGGGTGCAACAAAAGTGAACCTTGCGGCTGCGCGTTTGTTTCGATGCGTGTGACACTAACGAGTTTAATTTTGTGCATGTGACATATTTGGGTCACATCACAGTGCCACTAAAGAAACTTGGAAACGAGTCGTCCCCGTGCTACTTAGTACCACTTAGTTGACGTTCAGAAGCCATTCTTGGTATTTAGCTTGTCTGGGTTTCTGAATCTTACTAACGGCAAACTGTAAGAACCTTCTGGCTGCTTCTAAATCACCTTTGCGTTTGTCGTGATCGACAAGTTTCTTCGCTACTGCGTCTATGGTGTCTTCGTCCTGTTGAACATGGAATGGAAATTCGAACGACGCTTTAATTAGTTCGTGCGCATCGGTGATTTGCCCTGCATCAATGTAATAGTTCGCCAGTTTTGCGAAATCAAGACATATAGGCACCGCGGCAGCGGTTGGAAACCATCGTGGTTGGTGCATAAATTCAATCACTTTCGACCATATCTCTTTCGCCGCAACGAGATCAGATTGCGAACATTTTATGAGCGCCTTTTTTAAAGCTCGGTCCATGCTTATGTTGTCGAAAAGCTTGTCTTCCCTGGTGAAAGCAGTATTTCTCAACTTCTTATCCTCCGGGACGCTAGGTATGTCAGGTGACTT
>CAZRMH010000115.1:0-20388 GCA_964600935.1 uncultured Candidatus Obscuribacterales bacterium | reverse complement strand
GGTCGGGTCGGTTGAGGCGGTTTTCTGTCGCTCAGCTTATTTGAACTTGTCTAGGTTCACAGGCGTAGCATAATCCGAATATTTGGAAGTTGTGATACAGCGGTGTGAAGTTTTCTTTCAGGGTTAGTTCGGTAGCATCGAATGGGCACTCGGCGACGACCTTCGTCTGGTTGCAACGGACGCAAACAAGGTGGTGGCTATGCGCTTCTACGCCATCATTAAAACCGTATCTCGCGGTTGTATCGTTCAGTCTTTCGCGCCGCAATTCTCCGCTTTCGACTAAGGAATTCAAGGCTCGGTATACGCTTGTTAAGCCAATGTGTCGCGCGCTGCTGACGGAATTGATCGCGTCAAAAAGCTCCATCGGAGTAGCATTTCGGAGTTCCCGTAGAGCGGTTACTACCGCCCGTTGAGCTCGAGTTTTTCCTTTGCTTTGCATGAAAAATGGAGTCGCGGATAGTTTTACATTTGGTATCACAAAAAGCCATTATAACAAACCTAAAAACAAGTTCCCTGTACAATTTCCAAGGTTGTAAATGATAATTTGTTGGCGGGTTGGAACTCGCGAAAATTGTCCTCGGTCGGTTCACTACTTCGGTGGGTCTGAATGGTTAATTCGTTGGCATCCAATCTTGGCACATATCGCTTCCAATCAGTCGGAAGAGGTATGACAAACTCATTTCACGATCCGGACCTTTCCTCTTACAGCAAACAAAAATCGCTTCCGCTGGTCAATGACACTAACGACGACTTGAGTTGTCTTGATAGTTTTTCCTGGCTTGATACGCCAGTCGGCACCTCCGATGCGCCAAGATATCTAGCGAGAATTTGGGACCACTTTTTTTCGCGGCGCGTTTCAGCGGCGCTGGATTGTGATGCTGGTTATGCGCGAGTTCTCTCTCTTTTCCCGGGCAACACCGTCCTTTCGCTGCATGGCGAGAGCAACTTCAGATATCGCGGATCACTGGCATTCGAACAGTTTCTGCAACTGTTTGAATACTCGAACGGTTCACCTATCGACGGTTTCGATGCAATCGGAACGCGCAAGAGAATGGTTGATGAAACTCCATTTTGGCCTTGGGTGGAAATTGATCAGCCTAAGCTGCAGTTTGTAACTGCCGATTATGAGCTGGATTTTGATCCTGACGTTAAGGACAACACTGCGGCCAATGCGCAATATTTGGCTAACCTTTACGACGGCGCGTATGCGGCGATCAATGGCGATGACCGCGTTGAGCACAATTGTCTGAAATTGATTCACAGTGTTTGGTCAGATACGCCACCGCCGGTTTACTCGAAATTTGCAATCAATGTAGTTAGTCGCTTGATCGAACAAGCCAGGCCTCGATTGAATAAAAGGAACTTGCTGCCGTTTCTTTTCGAGTTGGAAATGTTTGCCAGTTATGAAACTTATGTCAGTCGAATTTCGCCTGTCGCTTCCGGCTGGTATTCGAACACCTGGTTAGACGTTGGTCTCATGCCCCTTCCACAGATCAGAGCTACTGAACTGTGTGTGCGTGAACGGCTTGTGCAAGAGTTGTTTAATCTCCCGACGCGCGGATTCGCTCCGGTCGTAGTCAATGAATTCGATAGCGTCGCCGATGGAAATCATCGAGTTACCGCAAGTTGGATTTGGAACATTCTGAAAAATTCGATCCACACTGATTGGTCTGTCGATAACGCAGAGTTTCAATCGCAGGTCAAGGCATACGTAGAAGCGCATCGTGAGGCACTCGGGCAAGTTTCCCTCTACGAGAGTTTGAAACAGTTGGCCTCGTTCCTTAGCGACGATGAAGTCAGAAGTCGTTTGACGCATGTGCTCAAACCGACTATGAAACGTTGTCGAGCCATCCGGAAGCTGCCTGTAGTCATGCTGCCTGAATATTCCATGGGAACTGTAGAAAAAGGCTCTTACGATCAGAGCGGAATTTTGATGCGAGTGCCACCATCGCTCTACAGCGAACTGGCTTTGTCGAACGACATGGTGCTCCCGCCACGCGCATCGTATCACTTCACAGACGCTGTCCCTATGCCGTGGTTCGAAGTTGTAAAACAAGAGCGTTTCGCAAGGACGGATAATCATGGAACTCAATCAGGCGGCTCGCGAAGAGACCATTCGGTATCACGAGAGCTACTATTCTTCTCATAAGCTTTTCGAAGAAGGTTGGCTTGCTAAGCCTGACGAAGAGATTAATCGAATCGTCTCATGTTTATCTGCCACGCCTAGACCTCGTGTTCTTGATATCGGATGTGGTGTCGGAAGAAATTCTATTCCGGTCGCGAAGGAGCTGAAAGTTTCCGGCGTGATGGTAGAGTGTTTTGACATGTTGGGCTCCGCGATTGATTTGCTGAACCGGTATGCAGTGCAGTTCGATGTGTCCGAAAACATATTTGGCAAATGCGTGGACATGGACGCACTGAATATTCAGGCAGATTTTTATGATGCAATTCTGGCGATTTCAGTTCTCGAACACAGCAAATCTGTTTCAGCGATTGAAACTATTTTGCAACAGATGGTCGGCGGGACTCGGCAAGGTGGAGTCAATCGCATAACCATTTCCACGGACAGGTGTGCCACTGAATGCGATACCGGTAAGTCGATCGATACTCGGGTTGAGACTCCAATGACCAAGGAGCAGGTCGCTGAGATTTTGGAACGGACCTATAAAGGTTGGACGATCGATAGAATGTCGCTCGTGCCATATAAGGAAAATCTGGAATTGGAAGGCCGGCTCGTGACTTGGACCTGCACGGATGTTAGTTTTCTGGCTCGAAAGGCTTAGTCCGCCTCGAGCGCTGCAGTTATAAACCTTGTCTAGGTCAGTCATTTCGGTCCTGGTTTTGCAACCTGATTGCAACGTTGGGTTCCTATCATCTCTGCATGAGTCGAGTTGCAGGGAGGATAGCTGATGGGAAATGCAGGAGCGGCGCCAAAGGAAACAGCGGACCACCAGAACCGCAGTCCGGAATCAACGCTGGGATCCGCTCTGCATTCGAGTATGCAGCAGGCTTCAGCCTTATTCTATGAAGAAGTCTCGAGCTTTTTTAAGGATTCAAAAGCCGCGAGCAATCAGAAGAGTGATACTAATAGTAGTGGCAGTGGTGGTTTGACCGCCGACGATTCGTCAAAAGGCGCTTCTGATGGAGCATTAGTCACGAGGGGACCTGGTGGAAAGATAGACAGTCTCTCTATCCCCGATGGATTTTCCAAGACGATTAACGGTGACGGCACGTCCATTGAAAAAATTAACGGCGATGTAACCAGAGTGATCTCTGCTTCCGGAACGAAGAAGACCTTTGACCTCACCGGCGGTACCATGAGAGAGCGTCAGTCGGATGCCCCATCATTCAAGGAGCTTAATCCCGGTAATGGTATGCAGGGCGTATTAGATAATTCTGAAAAGAATAACACGCAGCTACCCGACTTAACTTTGCTTGATGGCAATGAGAAGATTTCCCTCGGCGGTAAGGCGTTGCCCAAGGAAGGCGATGCGAAGGCGAAACCGGTGTCTCGGCCGGAGCATCGTCCGCAAGGTCGGCTCGGCGATCGGCATATAGGTGGAGAGGATTCGGTGCCGACGGAAGAAGCGCAAAGTATTGCTCTGGATGTCCTTGAACAAACCGCTATAACCGACATGCTTGGTGCTGATCCGCTGGCGGTATCAGCGGCTGCTGATATCATTGGTGGTGACTTCGAGTCGTTGGGCGCGACCCTCAAGGAATTGGAAGGCAGAGGACCTGAGGGGCGTCGCGAATTCGAAAAAATGGCCGAACAATTAGGTAATCTTCTTGGAACAGATGCGACTGCTGTTATCGACAAGAACAATCACTTTCAACTGGCACTTACCACTTCCTATAGCCCCTCGCTTCCGCCACGATATCTCGTAACCGGCAGTCAGGAAACACGTTTGGCAATTTCGTCGAATTTTGAAAATGATGGAACGGGCATGTCTGCTTGGAGTTCGATCTCAGAGAACTCTTCTTCATCAAGTCGTAATTTGAGTGGAGCGGATGTAGCTGCAGAAGCGCGCAGGATACAGTCGATTGCCACTCGAGAGGTAGGCGCTCTGCCAGCGCTTCTCGCGCAGATGAATAGAGACAACTAAAAGCTTTTTTCGGAGTGATGCAAACTCAACGCCAAGAAACGAATCTCTTCCCAGATTCGTTTTTTGGTTGTTGATGCTTGTGTCTCTTCGTCAGGGTGAGGGATGTGATTACTCGATGAAGCGTTAACGATAACGATTGCCGTTTTTGATTGCTGTTGAAAATGATAATGGTTGTCAAATTGCAAGAATGGCTTGACTACTGGGTTTTGGTTGAAATTTCGATGGTTATGAAAACGATTATCGTCGCCTGATATTTCTTTACTCTGAATTTAATTCGGCTGGAAAATGGCTATGCAGGCTGGTTTTGTGAAAAAATGCTTGCTGATTTCGCCTCATCCGTGGTGGCACACGATTGACGAACGAAGTTTCGGTGCATTATAAAGTGAGAGTGTTGCTGCGGGGAGCAGCGCGGTATCAGCAAAAACAGATTGATATCGAAAACGGTTTTGATTACCAAATTTAGTAATCGTAGTTATGGAGAGAATAATGAGCAACTGTAAGACCCATGGTGAGCACGATCACAAACATTCAAGCACCTGCGGACATACCGCAGTTCAGCACGGCGACCACGTAGACTACTTGCATGATGGCCATCTTCACCATCAGCACGATGATCACGTAGATGAGCATAACCTCGATGGTTGCAGCGCTGGTCACAGCTGTGCCGGTCATGATGCCAATCACAAGCATGGCGCCGGATGCGGGCATGAGGCTGTACCACACGGCGATCACACCTGCTATCTCGTTGAAGGCCACTTGCATCACCATCATGAAGGTCATTGCGACGATCACGGCAAGGTAAAACTCGCCTAGTTCGAGATTCGATCAACTTCTACGACTCGCCTGTGTTGCAGGCGGGTCGTTTTCGTTTAATTCAGTGCAACTTTTTTAAAACACGTCAAGCTTTGGCGGCTCCGCCTGTGGGTTTCTTGAAACGCGCGCCGCTCAGGTTAGCGAGTTGTCATATCTTTCTCGGTTCAACCGTCTAAATTAGTGATGTTACTCCCTGACGGCTAGGCGCAGAGTTCGTTTGATATTGCAATGACGACCGCAGAAAAAACCAATCGAGAAACATTCGGTCAAGGATTGTCTTCAGACAATTCAGCAATTGAAATTGGCGAATCATCCGGGGGTTCCAGAACGAAGGTGCGGTCGGCGCAGGCGAAGAAAACCGTCGTAAATGCTGTCCCTGGTGGGGTGGCAACGAGTGTGGTTTCGCTCAAAAAACCTTTGACGTTTTTTGTTCTCGCTTACTTGATGCAAGGTGTTTCGCAGCACATAGGTGTTATAAACCAGCCTCTGCAGTATTTCTTGATGAGTTCTGAAAAACTGTCAGCCGGCGATGTGGCCTTCTGGATGTCACTACTGATGGTGCCCTGGATTATTAAACCGGTGTATGCGCTGCTCAGTGATTTTAAACCGATAGCCAGATACAGACGGCGGTCTTATCTCCTCCTGGTTTGTGCTATCGCGGGTTTTGCGTTCTTTTCGGTTCCATACCTTTCGGGGGCTGCAACAATAGTTCCAGTCCTTGTCCTGGCGGGAATCGGCATCGCATTTGCGAACGTCGTTTTAAATGCGTTGACCATTGAGAGCGCGCGTCAGAGTGAGTCCAATAGACATATGTGGAGTACTCAAGCGCTCTCTTTTTACACTGCCAACATCGCGTGTGTGGCCCTTGGCGGATATCTTTGCCAGGAATTCAGTGCCGGCGAAGCTATTGGCCATGCGGCTGTTATAGCCGGACTGATGCCGCTGTTATTTCTCTACGTGGTGTTGTATGCGGTGCGCGAAACACATTGCGAAAAGGTCGTTACAGATTGGAAATTGGTGCTGGCAGATGTGAAATCGTGCTTTAGAGCACCTGCCTTTCTCGCTATCGGGCTTTATATGTGTTTTTTCAATTTCTGTCCAGCCTTCAACGTGCCGCTCTACTTCTACGAATCCAATGTTCTAAATTTCAACCAATTTGTGATTGGCCAACTCAATGCTTGCAGCTCGTTCGGCATGCTGTGCGGCGCTCTGCTGTTTAAAGTTTTGTTTGAAAAACGGCTGACTACCAAGCAGCAGCTGATAGGTACGGCTGTTTTAAGTTCCTGTGCCAATCTTGCGTATCTTTTATTAGGTCGCGATCCGGTTGTTGCATCTTGTATTCACTTTCTAAGCGGCATTGCTTCGATGGCGGCGATTCTCGCGATGTATGAGGCGGCCACCAAGGTTTGTCCTCGACGCATGGAAGCAACGGCCTTTGCCGCGCTGGTGGCGGCTTACAATATCTCCGGTCAATTGGGGCAAATTTCGGGCGGCTATCTCTACGGTGCTTTTGGTTCGCAACTAATGCCACTGGTCTGGCTTTCGGCAATGACTACGCTGTTTTGCGTGCCGCTGGCGATCTTCGTCGTGAAGAAAGAGACCTGAGGTGGGCGTTTGAGCAGGCTCAGGGCGCGGTTGTAAGAATGACAATGTTTTTCAAACCCGCGAGTCTCACTAAGCGACTTTGTTGAGAATCGTTTGCAAATATTCTTGCCAATAGACCAAAATTTTCTTGGGGAATTGCCTGTGAGTCTTCACTGGTCGGCGGAAAGCGCTTTATGTGTTGGTGGTGTCAAGGGGTAGGGCGTATGTGCCCTATTTGAATTAGCTTACTGCAACTCGTTATCGTTAATAGCATCTGTTTTTAATCTGGGACGTTCAAAAACTCAAACCCATCAGGTTTTTTCTGAATTCAAAACCACCTCAGCCCCCGTTCTAGCGGTTGTTGTGGCACAGGGTTCGATTGACGTCTATGGCTCCTCATTTCTCGGGTACTGTTATGTCTGAGGCAACAGAGAATGTGCTTGCACATCTCGATGGAATCGCTCCTGGCGAGCGGATTGAAATCGCGGTTCGCGTGAGCGCGGATTCGCACACTCCTGTCATCACCATCCGGCAGCAAGGCTGGGGCAATGGTGTCGGGTGGTTTACGCAGGCGAGCGTTGATGTTTCGACTGCATCTCTCACTGAGTTGAAACGCACATTGTGCCTGGTGCCAGGCGTCGTTCGACGAAGAGATCCTCGACCTCACGCAACTCCGCTCGAGTCTGATGAGGCTATTTCGGTCATCCCCTTTCCGGGTCTGCACGACTGACGCGGAAGGCTGACTTGGTACCGCCGGTGATGCTGTTCCTCCCGCGTTGTTCGGAGTCGTTGCCTGAAACGGCTGCCGATGATTCTAAACAATCTAACTCCACTGCTCCTGGCGCCGATGCGCTTGCCGGGCGGTGCTAACTCAAAGGAAATTCACATGAACAACCAATGGCTTAAGGGTTTCTGGTACGTCGTCGGCGAGGCTTCGGAAGTGACCGCCGAGACGCAGCCGGTCCGGAAAAAGGTTCTGGGCCAGAACCTCGCTCTGTTCCTCGACAAGGACGGCAACTACTCCGCCGTCAACGACATCTGCCCTCACATGGGCGCGCAGTTGTCGCTCGGCAAGGTGAAGGACGGCTGCCTCGTCTGCCCGTATCACCACTTCGCTTTCAACTCGAAGGGCGGCTGTCAGAGCGTGCCCGCCATCGTCGCTCCCAAGACCATTCCGGCGACTTTGATGGTCGACTCCTATCCGGTGGTCGAGAAGTACGGCATGCTCTGGGTCTACCTCGGGGACGAGCCGGAGGACCAGCGTCCGCCGATCGTCGACGTTCCCGAGTTTAATGACCCGGACTTCCATGCGCTGTATTCGAAGTACACCTGGGAATGTTCGCTGCGCCCGCTGCTCGAGAATCTGATCGACTTCACGCACTTTACTTACCTGCACGGCAATTCGTTCGGCAATGCCAATCACCCGTTCCGTGACAACTACGACGTCGAGCGGACGGAGTATGAGGTGTCGTGCCGCGTGAAAGTGAAGTTCAGCGAGCACATCCCTGTCTTCCCGCCCACTCCGGAGCTCGGGACGAACCCGGACATCGATTCCTATCTGCGGTTTCACATGCCGACGGTGGTGGTCAACTCGTTCGCGGTCGGTCCCTACAAGGACGTGACGCTGTTCCACTTCACGCCGATCGACGAGAACACCGTCGTCTTCGGTATGATGGGCGTGCGGAATTTCCAGAAGACGGAAACGGCCGATGAGCGCCTCAAGAATCTCGGCAACATGATTCTCGAGGAAGATCGGGTTGTACTGGCCTCTTGCACACCTGAGGTGCTGCCTTCTCAGTCGATGGTCGCCGTCGACAAATACCTGCTTGCCTGCCGCAAGATGTACGACCGCTATCTAGCCAACGGTCATGCCATCGATCGCCACATCTTCCCCACTGCGCGCGGTGGAAAGGTCGCTGTCTTGCCTTCGCCGGTGCGTGCTGAGAACCCCGTGTTCGCTCGTCGATGGGCTCAGAAGGAGGAGAAGACTCACGGCATCAAGGCCGGGTGTTCATCGGTTTGCTGCGGGGACGAGGACGGTGCTGAGCATCAGTCCGAGACACTGGAAGCTCACGACGCTCCGTCGGCGGAAACGACACGCGTGGAGTTGCCTGTGATTCCGGCGCCTGCTGCTGAATCGACTTTCTCCTCAGAAGCCGTTCCTGCGAGTGTCTCCGCGCCAGCGGTTGGTGAGGAGACTGCTGAGCGGTTGTCCGAGAACCACGTCTTGCCTGTGTCGGCACCGCTCTCGGCTGCAGCCGCTACAACTGCATCGGGTGCCGATGCGATTACTCCAGCTTCACCAACTACGCCAGGGAAACAGGAGTGAACACGACTTCAACTTACCCTGGCATGTCACAGGAAGATGATATGCCTAAGAAAATCAAAATCCACGTCTGTGCGGAGGGCAAGAAGTGCTCCAAACGCGATGGGGATAAGGTGCTCAAGGCGATGAAGCAGCAGGTCGAAGCGCAGGGCCTGGGCGATAAGCTCAAGGTTAAGTGCGAGGGCTGTCTCGGACTTTGCAGCACCGGTCCCACCGTGATCGTCACGCCTGCTGGTGTTCAGTACGGTGGCGTCAGTCCGGACGACTGTGCTGAACTTGTGAGAGTCACCGCTGCTGGTGACCAGCCGATCGACGAACTGCTGGCTCGTAACCAGAAGAAGAACAAGAACAAGAAGGACTAGCGCCGGACGCTGTTCTGCAGATGTTTAGCGAGAACTGCAGGAGCGTTAATGCTCCTGCAGTTTCTCGTTGCGCTTTTGGGGTGATTAAACGACAACGCATAGTAGTTTTGCGCGGTCTCCATAGAGTTGCTGGTTGGTGCACCTCGCGATAGGTGAGTGGACGATCGTGATACGTGGTGAACTGCTGATTTGGGTAAAGCCTGCTGACATCCTGATTTTGACGGACGGGTTGCGTAATATAAAGTGCTTGACAGCCGGGTTGCGTAATATCACATAACCGGATTTATGGCTCTCGCGCTAGCTGTGAGGAGGTAATCAAGAGCTAAGATTCGGATCATGTTGACAACTTGAATTATCCAAAATCTGTCATCAATCCCGCAAACTTAAACTACCAGGACTTCTTGAAGTTTTGAACTCAAAGATCGCTTCGCGCGTGCGATGTTGTGGTCAGTGCACCAATACCACTAGTTTCAGAGGCGTAACTAAGCACCCCACTCTTTTCGAAACCAGCGCCAAAAAGCAGTTTTATTTCGTCAGCGCAATTCACGACTGTTTGTACACCGGTACAGCGACCCACTTCGACCCGAGGTTGGCAGCGTCAACTTGTGTCTGAGCGTAGGTGAAACAGCTCTGAAACTGCCACTCTTCTGGATTGCTTTGGTTTGGATTCGCAGTGCTTCGGTCCGCAAGGACTTCTACAACTCTCCTGTCTTAACCGAGGTCAAAACGGCCTCAAAAGTGTAACCGGCGCGCAAGCGCCATTCTTTGAACAAGGAACATTCTCATGATTACGCAAAATGTTAGCGATGTGTTTGCTCGCCTGATTGGCGAAATGAACAAGGTGGTCATCGGTTATGCCGACATCAAGCGCCTCTCGGTCGCTGCCATGTTCGCCGACCAGCACGTCCTCCTCGAAGGTCTGCCCGGCACCGCCAAGTCACTGTTCGTCGAGTGCCTCCAGGGCGCCGTCGAACATTCGGAGAGCGTCCGCATCCAGATGACGGCCGACGTGAAGCCGATGGACCTCGTCGGCGTCAAGGTTTACAACCCCAGCACCGGCGCCTTCGACTTCGAAGAGGGTCCGTTGTGCGGCAAGAACTTCGTCCTCGTCGACGAAATCAACCGCTCGCCCGGCAAGACTCTCTCCGCGCTGCTCTCGGGCATGCAGGAGCGCCGCATCTTCATCTCCGGCCGTGAATTCGTCATGCTCGACCCGTTCTTCGTCATGGCGACCCAGAACCCGGTCGAACAGGAAGGCGTGTACCCGCTCCCGGAAGCCCAGATCGATCGTTTCGGTCTCAAGCTCGTTGTGCCGTACGCCACCGCCAAGGAGGAGGAAGAGATCCTCGGTAACGACGCTCTCGACGAGCGCGATCCCCAGAGTGTGATCAAGCCCGTCATCGACGTCACTGAGATCGTCGCCGTTCGTCAGGCGATCAAGAAGGGCGTCTATGTCTCGCCTGCCGCCATGCAGTACATCGTGGCTCTGGTGCGCGCCACTCGTCCGGGTCTCGAAGAGAACCTGGCTGTCGCCAAGCAGGACGCCGCCTTCGGCAAGATCATCGAGGTCGGCAGCTCCGTTCGCGGTCAGCTCGCCATGCGCGGCTTCGCTCGCGTCCTCGCCGCCAGTAAGGGACGCTCGTACGTCCTGCCGGAAGACATCCAGGAAGTGGCTCTGCCGATTCTGCGTCACCGCATCGCGCTCAAGTTCGAAGCCACCGCTGACGGTATCACCTCCGATGCCGCCGTCGACTCGATCGTCAAGCACGTGCAGTTCACCAAGTCCGAGGACAAGTACGTCCCCGTGGCTGCTTAACTGACGCCCCTCGGGGTGTCTTCTTTTCAAAGCTAAACGGAGATGTGCATTATGCAAACAGACCCAAAGACAATGGGGATCGTTCGCGACATTGCGCGTCGAGTCGCTTCGGTGAAAATTCCGGTCGGCAGATTGAAGTCGCATCAACGGCTTCCTGGCGACCGGCGTTCCATACACCGGGGTGAAGGCGACGATTTCGATGGGCACGAGATATACGTGCCGGGCGACGATCCACGCACAATCGATTGGAATGCTACCGCTATGACCGGTGGTCAGCAGGTACTGGTGGCTTTGTTCAAGGAGGAGGCGCACGTGAAGAGCACTGTTCTTTGCGATGTTTCTCCGACCATGAACTTCGGCTCGGCCCGCGTCACCAAGCGCATTCTGGCAGCGGAGCTGGCGGCTTGTGCCGTGCGCTCCCTGCAGACCACTCACGACCCGGTCGCGCACGTATCGTACTCACAGTACGGTGTCGAGCGGCGGGTGAAGAGCGGCTCACCGACGGCGATGATGCTGCCGGTAATTCTCAACACCTTGCAGACGACGCATCGGGTTCGACCTGGTGAGCACAGCGGCCTGGCGAAGAGCCTCCTGCTGCTGCCGCGCAGTCCGTCTATCGTGTTCATCGTCAGTGACTTCTTGAACGTCACTGCCGCCGACTGGGAAGCGCTCAAGCGCGCCGGTCGTAAACATCGGTTGTTCGCGCTCTACGTGCAGGACTTGCGCGAGCGTGAGTTGCCGAACGTTGGTTTCCTGCCGGTGTTGTACACGGTGCAGGACGCATCCGGAGTCGCTTGCGACGTCTGGGTGACACGTGGTCGAGCGCGCCGGCATGCCGCTGCGTTCAAGACCCGTGAAGCGGGTATTCTCCAGCGTCTCAAAGACTGCCGGGCAAAGTCGATTGTGGTGAGCACCGAGGAAGGCGAAACCGCCGCGAATCGTGTCCTCACCCAACTCCAGGAGCCGACCCTATGAAGAACATCATGAATTTGAGATGGTGCGCCTTCACAGGCGCGCTCATGTTAGTTTTCGTAGCCGCGACCGTCTACCACAAGGAGGTCACTCAGGACCCGCAGGGCGTCGTAACGCGCTGGTGGGACGGCACGATGCAGTCGCGCGAGACCTTCTACTCGAACGGTCAGATCCAGCGTCGCACCGTCTTTGGTGACGACGGCAAGACCGTGGTCAGCCTCGAGGAGTGGAATCGCCTTGGTGTGCCCACTCACGTCAAGCTTCGCAGCAAGAAAGATGGACGCGTCGAGGAAGTGTACTTCCAGGCGGACGGCAAGACCATGGAACGCTACACGCTCTGGAACGGTGATGAACAGACATTCGTCATCGAGCGCCAGTTCTATCCTGACGGCAAAGTCGCCTCGGAAACGCTTATGACCGAGGATGGTCTGGTCGCGACCGAACAGCGTAGTTTCGAGCCGGACGGTCAACTTCGTTCGGAACGCCGGGTTCTCGATAACGCCGACCAGGAGACCAATATGTTCTCCGGAGGAAAGCTGCGAAACCGCAACACTTTCAAGGCGAACGGCGACTCCTGGAGCGAATCGTTCGATGAGAACGGCAAGGTCACCGTGCGCGAGAAGCAGATTCGTTTCGACAACAGCAGTGTTCGTGAAGTGTTCGACGCTGCCGGCAAAGTGATCGCGCGTCGCGTGTATGATGGCAACCCGACTGGCTCGACCATCACCGAGGCGTTCGAGAACGACAAGGTGAAGCTGCGCCAGCACATCAAGAATTGGGACATGTGGAAAGTCGAGGAAGTCTCGACCGAGACCGGACTCAACACCCGTGTCCTGATGTTCGACCCGATGACCTCGACCGTTAATCGAACGGAAACTTACCGCAAGGACGGTACGCTCGAACGCGTCAAGCTGCTGAAAGACGACGGTTCCGTTGTCAAAACCATCGAGTACGACTCGACCGGCAAAACCGCAACATCCGAGAAGGAAGGCGGCGAGCCCGAGAAGTTCGACCCGAAGATTCTTTTGGACGCCTCAACCGGAGGACGATAATTATGACTTTCGCGCAACCAATCTGGTTCGCAGCGCTCTTGTTGTTGCCTCTGCTCTTCGTTCTGAAGAAGCGCGGCTACCTTGGGTTCTCCGACCATCGTTTACTCAGCACCGGCAACTCGCTCGTACTGCGCGTGATTGGCACTCTGCCTTTCACGTTCGCGGCTCTCGCACTGGTACTGCTTGCGGTGGCACTTGCCCGTCCGCAAATTCCTGGTGACCCTGTCAACCAACGCATCGCTGGCCGCGATATCATCCTGGCCGTCGACATCTCGTACTCCATGACCTTCCCCTGGAAGGGCAAGCTCGAACCCCGCGACACACCGTCGGAGTTGGCGTTCAAAACCGACTTCAATGACCGTCGTCGCGAGCACAAGGGTCTGCAGTTCATCCCGCCGAAAGACGGCAAGCTGCAACGCATCCACCCGACCCAGCAGGCGCTGCTCGACTTCATCGAGAATCGCTGGAAGGGCAAAACCGGTGATCGGATCGGGCTCGTCCTGTTCGACACGCATCCGCGCTACGGCTGGCCGATAACCGATGACCTCCGGATGTTGTACCGCAAGGCGCAGTTCATCCAGAACAATCTCGGCACCGGCACTAACTTCGGTCGCAATCCGCCCGGTCCAATCGACCTGGCAGCCGAACACTTCCGTGAATCCGGACAAGCGAAATCGCGCGTTCTGATTCTCGTGACCGACGGCGAGGACGACATCGACCCGGAGACAGAGCGCCGGCTGATTCAGGTTCTCAAGGAAAACAACATTCGTCTGTACCTGGTCGGCATCGGCGAGACGCTGGCGCAGAAGGAAGTCGGCATCATCAAGCTGGCTAACAAATTCGGCGGCAACATCTTCCGGGTGGAAGACACCACCAGCCTCAACAACTGCTTCGCGACCATCGACAAGCTCGAGAAGTCCGAGGTGACAGTCTCTCAGTTGGAGACGCGTGATGACGTGTTCTTCTACTTCGCTTGGGCGGCACTGGGCTGTCTGGGACTGCTTCTCGTTTCAGAAATCTTCATTCTGACAAGGTGACCTATGCGAAAAACAAGCAAAACTCTGGGGAGATTGCTACTCTCCCTGGCTATCGCTTTAGCATTCGGTTACGGCTTCTACGGGCTGTTCACGTACGCTTTGCCGTTGTCTCAGGACAACTTCAGGCAGGCGCGCACGAGCTACGTGGCTGACGAAACCGAAATCCTTCTCAACGGGGCCGCCAAAGCTTACGACGAGAAGCGCCTCGATGAAGTCACGAAAGTGCTCGAGCTCGAACTCGAGAAACTCATCGACAAGAGCGGCCGGTATAGCAGAACCGAGCGCTGGAAGCTGGAACGCGTCTACTTTCTTCTCGGCAAGGCTTACCACCTGCAGGAGAAGTTCGACAAGGCAATCCAGAACTACGAAGACACGCTGCGGATGAATCCCAATCATCTGCCCGCCAAGTACAACCTGGAGATGATCCAGATGCAGGGCGGCGGAGGCAAGGGCGGTGAACAACCGAAAGACGGCAAAATTCAGCCGAGGATTTAGGAGCCCAAAACTATGATTTTCCTGAACTCACAACTGCTGTATCTGATGCCGGTTGCCGCCCTCATGGCTGGTCTTCTGGTGTTTGTAAACTGGCGGCGGCGGCAGGCTCTTCATCGAGCCTTCGGCGATTGGGACTTGCTGTCTCAGACCTCGCGACCGCTTTCCGCCTCGCGCTATGTCGCTCGCGCGGCCCTGGCTGCCACCACGGCTCTGCTGTTGGTGTTGGCTCTGGCGCGACCGATGCTTCCTTCCGGTGACAAGACAATCGCCGAAGGTTCGGTCGATGTGATGGCTGTTGTCGACGTCAGTCGCAGCATGGCCGCTCTCGACTACGAAGGTAAGGTGCCACCGTCGGCAGTGGCTAAGCGGATGATAGAGCCGGAGCATCTGTTCACGAACCAGGGCATGCCCATTCCTCAGAAGCAGAAATCCGCCCAGGAGCAGGACGCTGGAACGCGTCTGGAAATGGTTCGTCACATGTTGCTGGACACGCTGATCAAACAGCTGGACGGCAATCAGCTCGGTGTGGTCAGCTATGCCGGCGCTGCCTTCCCGCAAGCCTTTCTGACCCGTGACACCAACGCCCTCAAGTGGGTGGTCGACCGCGGTTTGACTATCTCTAGCGCTCCGGGCGAAGGCAGCGGCATGGGCAAAGCACTAACTCTGGCACTGGCTATGTTCGACGCGGATTCGCCTGCCGATCACGAGCGTGTGCTCGTGCTCTTCTCGGACGGCGGCAATGACGACGAACCGGCAATGCTCGCAGCGTTCGCCGGCGAGGCTCGTGCTCGTGGCGTGAAACTGGTGGTAGTGGCAATGGGCAACGTCATGCCCTCCAAGATCCCGGTCAGCAAGCTCGCGTCCGATGACGATGCCGCTATCGCTCTTCAAGCGAACGGCAAGCGTTGGTTGGAATCTGCTGACGGACAGATCGAGAAGTCCGGGATGAATGCATCTCTGCTTCAGAATCTCGCTAACCAGGCGGGTGGCAAGTTCATCCATTTGGAAAATGCCTCCGACCTCAATCTTCTCGACCAGGTCGGCAAGACCTCGATGACGAAGGTGCCCGGGTCGGTGGAACTCTTCCCATGGGCGCTTGGCGGCGCTCTCGTAAGCCTCGTGCTGACATTCGCCGCCACCAACCAGTGGCGCAGGAGGAAACAGTCATGAAGAAACGACTTATTCTAATTGCAGCCGCGCTGGCTGTGGTCATTGCGGTCGTCGGAGCCGTCTGGTGGTTTTCCCGACCTGTCTGGCCGGCGTTCAGCGATGCTCCGAACAAGGAACCGCAGGCGGTGCTCAAAGTCGATCGCGACTACGCTCGTCACATCGGTGACCTGATCGTCGTCGACTTGTTTGTGCGTCAGCCGAAGGACACCTTCGTCGACAGCAAGACGCTGTCGATCACAGGTGATTTCGAGCTGTCTGCGGCGCCGGAAATTGAGACCAGGCAGGACGAGAACGGAACGGTAACGTACCGTTTTCGGCTCCAGGTGCAGACTTTCAAGGTCAAGCCGGAGCACAAGGTGGAAGGTTCGATCGGTTGGCGTGCCAACGACAAGCGTCACGACCTGACGTTGCCAGCCTTGTCGATCTTCTGGTCCAACACCTACGATGGGCGGAAGAGTCTCATGGAAGGCGACGATCCGCGCGTGCCTGTTCTCTGGTATACGCTGCGCCATGCTGTGCCGCTGGCGCTCTCGAGCCTGATCTTCTTGGCACTGACTGCGGTGGCATTGGTGAATTTCATCAAGTTGCTGCGGAAGCCCAAGCCGGTTGATCGGGCGCGTGTCCGCGCCGCCGAGTTGATCGAGCTTGTGCGAACGGGAAGTTGCACTAAGGCGCAACACCTGGAGTTGGATGGACTGGTGCGGGCTCGATACAAGATCGGACCAGTTCCCGTCGCCAAGCTGGATTCGCCGCTCCTGAGCGAGCACGTGGTGCAATTCCTGCGGGAGAATGAACCGGCTATCTATGCCGAGGACGTCCTCAACGGCGAAGCCCAGCTACGACTGTCCGCTCTTGGCGCGCGACTTCTCGAGAGCTGGAAATAATGGTTCCTGCTTCGGCAGTGACCGAACCGATAAACCCCGGAGCCTCTCGCAGTCCAGATTGGATTCAGAGGCTCCGGTTCGGGCGGGAGGGATGCTCTTGAGCGAAAGCTCTGTTGGGTCCTTTTCGTTTGCTTTTGCTAATATTAGGGCATATAGTATTAAATTCCTCCAAGAATTGCCTGAAAATCACTAGAAGCTTTTGAAATCTGCATAGTGTTTTGTGTCTCGATGCTGGACGCTTCGATAGGATAAGATAGGGCAAATGAGTCTTGTTAGTTGCATCGGGCTGGATTGAAATGTGATGTCAGAACCTAATCATAATCCTGCATCAGATCGACAACTCGATCAAAATATGAATCAAGAACCGGCGCCGGCACAGTCACAGACCTCACCTCCTGATGGTGAGAGAGCGCAGGACCCGTTAATCGGGCAATCGCTCACTGAGGATTACCTGATCCTCGATCGCCTTGGCGCTGGTGGAATGGCAATCGTCTACAAAGCGAAGCATCTGAAAACCGACCGAATCGTTGCAGTGAAAACTTTGCGGGAGCGAGATCCTGCAATAATGGAACGTTTTTTTCGAGAAGTTCAAACCTTGTCTAAGCTAAAGCACAAAAACATTGTGGAAGCGCTGGACTGCGTTCGGACAGATGCGCACCACACTTTTCTTGTCATGGAATACCTCGAAGGCGTCACTCTCGAGTCGCTGATCCGAAGTGAAGGGCGGGTCGAAAAGGCAGAGGACATCGCGGCCTTGCTTACGCAAATTTGTAATGCCTTGGAGCATGCCCATCAGCAACGAATTATTCACAGGGATTTGAAACCAGCTAATATCGTGATGATGGTTGACGATTCTGGAATCACTGCTAAGGTCCTGGATTTTGGAATTGCTAAATTGCAAGATGATTTGCAGAAGCTTACCAGCGAAGGTCAAGCGCTTGGTTCGCCGCTATACATGAGTCCGGAGCAGTGCATGGGGCATGAAATCACGCCTGCTTCCGATGTTTACTCTCTGGGTATACTGGCTTACCAATTAATCACCGGAGAGCTGCCGTATCGAAGCGCCAGGATGCTGGAAATTATGTCCGCTCATTGTAGTCCGGATATCTGGCCTGACTCGATAATCGAAGCTCGACCCGACCTTCCCGGTGTTACCCAACTCCACCAGATTATTTTCAAGGCACTCAGTACTAAGATTCCTGATCGTTTTCAATCGGCGTCGGAATTTGAAAAAGCCATTTCATTTTGGATTCAATCGACTCGTTCTGGAGAAACTAAAACCGCGATCAAAGCGCAAAACGCTAAAGTCATTCAACCACTCAGTCTTGCTCAGAAAGACACTCAAGCGATTCGTGACCTGGGGGTTAGGAAAATTGAAAAGGCGAAACCGCAATCGGGAAAATTCACAATGTCCGATGGCAAGATTGCTATGTTGAAACTGGCTTCCTTCCTGGTCGTTGCCGCTCTGCTTACTGCGGGTTTGAGTCGGTATTTGTTAAACCATCGCGGCGCAATCAACACGGACGGATTTATGGAAGCCTCCAGGTTTGTCAGCAATTTGCTCTTGCCCCCGAAAGTGCCTGAGTCGCCGACTCAAGCAGAACAGCCTGTGGTGCAGGAGGTGCCAACGGAGGAAACCTTTTCGAACGGAAAGATTATTGATGGAAGGACGCCAGTGATACCATCAGAGATACCAGGTTCAACGGCGCCTCTGCGACCAGCTTTAGACGATGGTGGCAGTTCAGAAGGTGAGGTGCGAAGGCTTGATTACCCGGTCTCGGATGGCAAAGAGTGATGCTCGAATGTTCATTTGAGGGCGGACTACTCTTGTTAATCCTTCAGCACAGGGGGCGCAACGTTTATCCCAAGCCATTCTAACGCATTGTCGCGAAGCATTCGTTGACGAGAATAATCGGTCAGATCTTCCATCGATTCGATGATTTTGCCGGGTTCGAGCTCGCCGAGTGGAAATGGATAATCAGTGCCAAGCATAATTCTATTGTCGCCAAAGAGCTTGATAGCGTAACGGAGTGAATCCGGAGAATGAGTCAGGGAATCAACATAGAAACGTCCGATGTAATCCATTGGACCCTTGTTATTATCGACTGCGCACAAATCGGGACGAGCTTCGAAACCGTGTTGAATGCGACCGATGGTGAAGGGAAAGGAACCGCCGCCGTGTGCGAAGGCGATGCGCAAATTGGGTAGCCGTTCCATCACGCCTCCAAAGATCAAGGAGCAGATCGCGCGCGTAGTTTCAGCCGGCATTCCGACAAGCCACGGTAACCAATATTTTTGCATGCTTGCTTCGCCCATCATGTCCCAGGGGTGAACGAAAATTGCAGCGCCCAGTTTCTCAGCCGCTTCGAAAACAGGGAATAACGCCGGCTCACAAAGATTCCAATCGTTTACGTGCGAACCGATCTGAACGCCTTTAAAGCCAAGATCTTTGACGCATCGTTCCAGTTCTTTAATCGACTGATCTGGGTCTTGTAGCGGCAATGTGCCGAGTCCAATGAATCGATCCGGGTGGGCTTGAATGCTGTTAGCAAGATCGTCGTTTAAAAATTTTGCTATATCCAGGGCGTGATGAGGCTTTGCCCAGTAGCTGAACATGACAGGCACGGTAGTTAAGACCTGGATGCCGACGTTATGTTCGTCGCACTCTCTGGCTCGTTGTGCGGGATCCCAGCAGTTGTGTTCGATTTCTCTGAAAAATTTTCCGTCGTCCCTGAGCATTCTTGCTTTGCACGGTTCGTGGTGGTCGAGCGTGATAAAGCCACCGTAACCGAATTTGTCCTTCCAGTTGGGCAGAGTCTTCGGCAATATGTGTGTGTGAATATCGATTTTTTTGAACGTCATCGCTCGGTCCTTGGAATGGTGTCACGCAATGCTGATTTCCAATCAGTATCGTAGCAATGCAGTCAATCCGTTACCACCCCCCAAATCGACGCGCCATGAGCAGTTGCTTTTGTCGCATTGGATGGCCTTGAAAATGAAAGATCAACCTGTTGCGACGCCAGAGAGCGCCGCGTCACCTTCGATCGAGTACCCGGCTGAATTGTTGGCGCCGCGCCCGACTTCTTCACCTGTTGATGTTCAGAGTAGCGGCCCCGAAAACCGTAGTCATGTACAAAACGGATTGACTGATCTCGAACAGAAAAACGGGCCTACCGACTTGACTGGTAGTGCGTTGGATCAAGACAGCAAGCTCATTTCGCCCGAAGAGTTATCGATGCGTCGTCTGTTTCGTGGTGAGTTCGATCATCGTCTGATGAATATAACCGCATCGGAACTCGGCTTGAAAAATCAGTCCGGTTTACCGGATGGTGGAGCATTATTCAATTACGACCCTGAGCGACGGGTAGATGGCTTGCAGCGTGCGGTTCGAACGCGGGTCGGCGACACTGACATGGTCACCAAAGATTTCCAAGGTCGAGTGGATGGTTTGAGCAGGGAAGAGTTGGCGATCGGTCCGGAGAAACAGAGGCTGAGCAGACGATATGAAGATAACAGCACAGAAACACTGGTTGTAAACAGAGACCGGTCGCGTGAATTCGTGTTCATAAAATCTGATGGCACAAGGACCGAAACGCGCACTACCAGTAGTGGCGAGGCGACCACTCAAGATTTTGATAAAGACGGTAATCTCAAGTCGATCAAGCTTGGCAGGGAGAAGGGCTTGAGGGACGCTTCCGGTTCTAATCTTCAAACAAACCCTGAAACCGACAAGCATGCTCCTGCGTCTGCCAAGATTGAAACTGATGCAGA
>CAZRMH010000114.1:0-20438 GCA_964600935.1 uncultured Candidatus Obscuribacterales bacterium | reverse complement strand
CCGCGGGATCCAAGGTATGCGGATCTCTGTCCAGAACCGCGCGAAAATTTTCACTCTCACTTTTCGCAATCGGAAAACCCCTGTCATAGAGGGCGAGTTCTGCGCCTGCACTGTCAGGTGCGGTGAACGAAACACTCTTGGCTGTTCTACCAAAACTTTCTTCGTTCACCTCTTTGGTCCAATCTTGTGGAACATCAATCTTAGAGATAGGCTCCATTTCACTAACGTTCTCTTGTTTTTCAGGCAACATTGGCGATCTGTCGCTCAGAGCCTTTTCATCTCCCGAGGGGAAATGAAAAAGTTCTTTCTGCAAAGTACCGCGCTGATCGTCGATCTTAGCGACGTAGTGATACGGTGAATTTATGTTGTCTGTCATTTCAAATCCCAATCCCGAGTGAACCTAGCGACGAACCCAAGAGTAAGTTCTTGATTCTCCCGATGTCTGAGTTTCCATTATTTTGAACAAATCACCAAGAGTGATCGGAACGGTTTTAGCCGTATCCTTACCGTTGGCTTTGGCTTCTTTCGAGTTCGGCACATCATAACCGGAACTCCACGAGTTATCCACTGTAACGGTCTTGGTTGCTGGATCGTAACCAGTGACGAGGAAAACGTGTTCGCCGCCTTTCGGCAATGGCACGGTTGCGGGATCTTTTCCTTCGTCGACGGCTTTTTGCTGTTTGTACCTCTGTTCCAAGATTCCAGTGTTGCCCTGTACGATTTTGGCGCGGCCGCTGCTGAGCAACATCTTCTCGAGCGCCTGCTCGCTGCCGACCTGATCTCCAACTAAACGCTTGAATGTCTCCTTATTATCGACCCAGCGATTGGTATGTACGAGCAGATCGTCAGTCAGCTTCTGACCTGTTAGTTCGTTCCAGATATCTGCCATGCGTGAGGGATAACCAGAGCCAGGGCTGTCGTATGGCTCAAGGACACCGTTCTGTTTTGAGCTATGGAGAACGAGTTGCGAACCATCAGGATTAGTTTTCACAGCACGAGACCCGCTGTCGCCACGACCGGTCGGAGCGACCTCCTCGTAACACATTGCGCCTTTTGCACATGCCGCGCCCAGCGGATCCACAGTTGCTCTCTGAGAGTAAACATTGACGACGGCAACATCCCAGAGTTTACCGAGCTGGCTTCGGTTACCGGACTTAGGCGGGAAATTTTCTTCCATACTACCTGGGCGCGCTCTAACTGAAGACATCTTCGGTTTGATAGTCGATCCATCATTAGTTACGAGTTGCCCGTCGTTGGCTATATCAGCAGTAACTCTTGCCACCACTGACGGTAGCTCTTTCAAACCTTTGCCACGCAGAGTGGTGACGCTGCACGTGCCAACATTTCCTTGCTCGTTCTTGCCATCGTTCACGATATGCCAGTAGAGTTGATCGGCAAGATTGGCTTTCTCTGCGGATGTCATGACTGAATCTTTTCTGCCGTTCAACAATCGATCAGCATGAAAATTGACTTTGTCTTTTTCAGCGGCATCGAATTTATCCATCGCGTTGAACTTGGTCATGCTGTCTTTTAAGCGCAACTTTTGAACTGGAGTCAAGTCATTATGCGTGTACATATCTTTTTCAAGCTTCGTCAATTTCGTGACAGGCTTGGTATTGTCAATCGCTGATTCGGTCCAGGAACCATCAGCTTCTCTTGTCAATTTCAAATTTTGATTGACATGACGATATTCCGATGGTCTTACGGAAACCTTCTCAGCTTCAACGGATTTAGGCGACTTACCGGCGAGAAGCGCAAGAACTGCTTTTTCGTCTTCAGGTTTGGAGAGATCTACTCCGGAATCTTTCAGGAATTTCACAAACCCTTCCGGATCTGATGGCGTTCCGACCTTCGGCTCAGCCTTGAAGTCGGCGCCTATTCCAGAAGGTTTGATCGCGGTCAGGTATGAAGGCGCGGTAATATTTGCGCCCTTTGCGCCCCACAGAGTGTTGAACTGAGTCGGTTCAAGACCCTTGTTCATCATCTGATCCGCGGTCGATTTCGAGATATCAATCGTGGCGGCTAACTTTTGTTGACCCAAGTAGGCTAGTGCCTTTTGAACATTGGGATTCGGTGAATCCGTGACAAGACTGATGACTGGAATGTTCGCGGCTTTCGCATCGACGAACGCTTGCTTCGTAGTCGTTTCTGTGGCGAGTCCAGTCGTGTCTATATGACGTGTTTCAGCTTTTGTCTCGGGGGCAAGGAGATTTCCCGGTGCTGCAATTTTCGGCTCCGGCTGTTCGTTAGCACTCGGTTTGGCTGCCTTGTCCGGATTAGTTTCATATGTAATTTCAAGAACGTCGTCCCCAACTTTAACTCTGGTGAGCCGACCATCTTCCTTTACAGTGGCTGTTTTATCCGCTGGAGTCTCTCTCTCTGCGATTCCGCTTTTGTAGCGAGCGGAACGCTCACCGGTTTCCAGATCTTTGAACGAATAGGTACCGTCCTTGGTGAGTTGAATCTCGGCTTTCCATTTTGTCTCGCCAGCTTGGTATTCATTCTCGCCAATCTTCTTCCAGACGGATTCAGTGCCGCTTGGGTCGGTGACTTTTACTTCTTCCGGCTTGGTGAGAACATCTTTGCCAGGTTCAAATCCAGATTTAAATTTGAAGGCGACCTTCGTTCTATCCGAGTACGGAACAGATACATCTACTGAACCGTCGGCATGCGTCGTTTGACTGATACCATTGGCTCGTGTTTCGCTACGATCGCCTTTACCCGGATCGCCCATCGTAACCTGAGTAAGGGTGCCACTACCGTCGTATTTAATCTCGCCTTTCCATCCTTTCTCAGCAGGCGCCTTCGGGTCGGTAGTCCATGAATTCTCAGCTACTTGATAGTATGTAGCTTTCTGACTTTCGCTGTAGTAGCTCTTTATTTTATCGCCGTCCCAGACAACATCCTTAGTTTTGCCGGCGACACCGCTTGGATGACCAGACTGAAAAGCTGCATCATCAGCAAAGTGCACTCGACCACCTTCGGGCAACTCACGAACGACCTTACCACTATCAAGGGTCACCTTCACGCTGCCATCGGTTTGAGACTCAACGTTGCTGATTTTTTCACCAGGGAAATCAGCATGTTCACTGGAGGTTTCACCGAACTTTGGTTTGAATGTCCAGCCACCACCCTCGGTGCTTTCATACACGCCTTTGCCATCGGCACCTTTAACAGGCACTGGTCTCGGTGGCGGAGCCTTTTCAACGGCGGGTTTGTCTTCGAGTTTTTCCGATGGTTTGCTTTCTGGCTTGCCATCGGTCTTTTCACCTGGTTTGCCGTCTTCAGTCTTCTGGTCTTCAGGCTTCGTCTCTTCTGGCTTTTTGTCTTGCGGTTTGGTGTCTTCCGGTTTCTTCTCTTCTGGTTTCTTATCTTCTGGCTTCTTCTCGTCTGGCTTCTTCTCGTCTGGTTTCTTATCTTCCGGTTTCTTCTCTTCTGGCTTCTTCTCTTCTGGCTTCTTCTCTTCTGGTTTCTTATCTTCCGGTTTCTTCTCGTCCGGTTTCTTCTCGTCTGGTTTCTTATCTTCCGGTTTCTTGTCGTCCGGTTTCTTCTCGTCAGTTGTCGGCTCAACTTTAGGAGCTTCAGGTTTTTGTTCAGACTTTGGTGGTTCTACTTTTTGTACTTCAGGTTTTTTTCCGTCAGTTTTATCTGCAGCTGGAACTGGCTCTAGAACTGCCATCCTAGGAGGCAGAACAACTTCGATCGGAGGTTTCGCGGCTTTCCCTGGAACGGGATTATCCAGGTCGAGATACGAAATTTGTTTTCCACCAAATCTCGACTGATACGGTTTCGCGGCTCTACTCAGTTCCGTAGGTTTGGAAGTGGTATCACCGAGAGGTCGTGCTTTGAGTGGCGATGAATCCCGGTTTTTAAGGAAGTCAAATTCTTGAGCCGATTTGAATCCACGCGGCAAATCGAGACCGTTACCCCGCGCGGGGTCTAACAGTTTGAATGGAGACTCAGCAGTAGGCAACTTTTCACGACTCGGGCGAAGAGGATTGTCTCTCAAAAGGTCGATCAGACCACCGAAGGCAGTTGTCGAACCATCGGAGGCGGAATGTGCTAATGTCTCGGGCGTCTTCGCATCAGTCTTGGGAGGCTTGCGATTATCATCAGACGGAGACAACAAGTCGCTGACGAAGACGTCGTGATTAGTACTGGGAGGAGCCGCCTTGGGCTGGGCGTCCAGTGGTTTAGTCATCGTTTACCATAAAATTGGGGCGCGGGGGGTGTGACACCGACCCCTACTCTAAGTAGGAAGTGTGAACAAAATGTTGCCAATTAGGTGTGTAAACGCGTAGTCCGACGAATTTAATCACAGCAGCAACATCGAGCACTCAACGCCTGGACTGGTTCAGAAATTTAAACAGAGAAGTTCCGTCAAAGTCTGATCGATCTGAGGTTTCATAACGGTTAGGTCTTAATGCCTCACGGACGAGGCTGGATGACAATTGAATGGCGACGGCGGTCGGATTTAAAAACAGTAGTACCTTTTGCAACTGTTCACTGTTCGAATTTGGCCGTTGCGCTAATCCAATCCTCGATTGGAACATGCCGTTGGAATAGAAACCAGTCATGGAGCGATCTATGGGTTTCAGAATCGAAGAGTTCTGGTCAAAATTCGGAGCAGGGATTCTGCGTCCCTCGGAGATGACTCTGTTCCTGAGTTCAATATCGTACACTGATGGTGTACCGAAAACACCTCGGTAGAGCATGCGATCTCGAAAAAAATCATCGCGCGAACCGCTTGGCTCACCATTTATGTTTAGCTGACCTACTGGTTTGATCAGATCATCGTACACAAATCCCGTTAACGCATATTCGCGCGGTGAAGGTCGAAACGCATTCGACACCGAATGTTTGTCTTTCGTTCGACCGTTTACCAAATCGGAAAACGACGAATGCAGCTCCTTGTTGATTAAAACCTTGAGACCGGCTTCAAAAGGAGAAGTCGACGCAACCACCGTCGCGAGATTTAGAGCATCCTCGACCAACGCCTGATGAGCAGATTTCTCGTCTTCCATATCCGATTCGGGCACGAACGCATCTGGTCTTTCCATAGTGCACCTCATAGAGATTGGTAGCACTAATTTTTGCCGACTAGAGCTGCAATAACGTTGCAATCCGGTTGCAAACCAGATTGGTCTATTGAGGATACCTATAACACGTCAGTTCAGGTTAGATTAGGCATTTGGGAACGAGTCAACGTTGCAACTTTTTCTTTCAGCGGCAATTCGATCGTTTCACCAGCATCAACAACACGTTTGATGTTATACACGGTGTCACGTTCCACAGGCGTATAACCAGCGCTCTGAATCAACTCTTCCATCGTCTCTTTGGCGAGCTGCAGAGGCGTCTTAGCACCGGCTGCGTGAGTGATTTTCTCGCGGAGGATAGTTCCATCCATGTCGTCGGCGCCGAAGGACAGCGCCACTTGAGCGAGCGATTCGCCGAGTTGAATCCAATATGCTTTGATGTGCGGGAAATTATCGAGCAACAATCTGCTAATCGCGATATCGCGAAGAAGGTCATCGTTACTAGGTTCCTTCACTTCATCTTTAATCGTTGTTCCATCGTAGTAGCACTTCAATGGAATAAAACACATGAAGCCTTTCGACTTATCTTGCTGCTCTCGGAGCAACAGGATGTGATCCACCTTGTTTTCAACATTCTCTCCGATGCCGGTCAACATCGTTGCCGTCGTGTTGAGACCAAGGCTGTGAGCGATTCCATGAATCTCCAGCCATACAGGCGCAGGTGTTTTCGTGACATGCATGCGAGCGCGAACTTCCTCATCGAAGATTTCGGCGCCACCACCAGGCATGCTGTTCAGACCAGCAGCGATGAGACGTTTCAAGGTCTCCTCGTAGCTAATTCCTTCGAGATTAGCCAGATATTCAATCTCGACTGCGGTCATCGCTTTCAAGTGAATATGCGGAAATTCTCGTTTTAACGCGGTCAAAACTTCTTCGTAATAATTCAAATCACAAATTGGATTTAGACCACCAACCATGTGGATTTCGTTAATTCCAAGGTCCACGCCTTTGCGAGCCTCATCGACCACCTGGTCGACGGTCCAGCTGTAGCTATCATTGCCAGGGTTGGCGTAGGAACAAAATCTGCAGGTCTCGACGCAGAAATTGGTCGGATTCAAATGCATGTTGTGAATGTAATAAACGTAGCGCTCTTTCTCTTCACCAGCCATTCTACGTCTGGCGTATTCGCCTAATTTTCCGACACTCAACAAGTCGTCATGATTGTAGAGTCGGATGGCATCCTCACGGGTGAGCCTTTTGCCAGCTACGACTTTCTCGGCGATATCTGCGATCGCGCTTGTCGAACCAATTTCTTCGAGTATTCCGGTTTCCATATTCGTTCCCCAACACTGCATTGAAGTTGGTTAGATCCTAACATGGACGGGCTTATGCGTGCATCTAAGAGGCTGAGTTTTTCGCCAGCGGTTCTGCCGGAATCGCCTGTGACAGCGACCATTCGAAGCCTACGGTATTCACCTTTACACCATACGCCAGATATCCGAGGGTGATAGCCGCTGAAATCAGCCCCCACGCCGGAATTCCGAAACAGAACAGTTTTTGGCATGTATCAATTATTAAGGACGGAGTCAACGCCACAACGGCAATTCGGACTAATTGAGGGAAAGTTAGCCGCCTTTTAGCAACCATCGCCATAGTTTTGCCAATCAGACCATACAGCAGGACCTGCAGCCCACAAAATACGAACGACGAAAGCCAGAAGACACCCACCACAGCCAAACCAGCGCACATTTTTATGGTTTCAAGTGTTTTGATTAACGTACTCGATTCGAATAGCGGATTAAGCTCGCCTCGCTCGCTATAGTCGTAAACACGCTCCTTCGCTCTAGCAGTGCGAAAAACTACTCGACGTTTCTCGACGAAGATGCCGGTCTCTGGCTCGGCAGGAAGAATCGGTTTATCCGTCATATCGAAATTGACGATCACTTTGCCGTTTCTCGGATCCTGAACCTGATACTTTTCCGGTTTGTCGATATAGAGTGAACCGTCGCGCAGAATCATCTTCGGCATCGCTTTCACCACCGGTTTTAAATAACCGTCGATGTAATCGACCACGACAACTTGCACATGGACCGCGGCAATCAGCCAGAGCACCAAAAGCTCCACGAGCAGGAATCGATAACCCAACCCACGCCAGCGGTGAACCACATCGCGATAGAGGGACGCTGAATACCAGCTTTGGTAAATCGCTTTCCAGGGATGAATCTTTTGAATTTTTCCCAGAGTGTTCATCGGTTATATGTCTTTCCAGCTCTCGTTCAACAACGACGTCAGAATATGATCGCGCCATTTGCCGTTGAGGTAAAGGTAGTCGCGCGCATATCCTTCCACTTGAAAGCCAAGTTTTTTCAAAACTCTGCCGCTGCGCTCATTGGTCGGAACGTAATTCGCTGAAATTCGATGCAAATTTAAATCGTCGAAAACAAAACTAATTGCTGCTTTTAAACCCTCGGTCATGAAACCTTTGCCCTGGTGTGTCTCGTCCAAACCGTAGCCGAGAAAACAAAATTGCGCGGCGCGACGCAGTATCGATGTGAAGTTGATGGTACCAATAACAGTACCAGGAACTTCTTTTTCAAAGACAAACAGTTTAACCGCCTCACCATTGGCAAATTCGGTAAGATTACTGGTTAGCTGTTTTTCCCAATTGGCTATCTCCAGATAACCTTCGGGCCAAATCGGTCCGTGATCTTCCAAATGCAAACGATTGGTTTTCAGGTATGACACCACCTGCGAAGCTTCGTCAGGCTGACACATTCTTATAACCAATCGTTCAGTTCTTAATTCCGGAGGCGTGGCAACCAATTATTCCGCCACCCAGTAAGCATCTCTGCGTTGATACGAGGCAGCCATGCGCTCTTCCAATTCACCGAGAACTTTGATCATCGGATTGTTGACAGTGAATTCAATAGCTGGAACATCATCATGCTCATCAGGCGGAATGGTGTCATCTTGATCAGAAGAAATGTTCTGCAGAGCGTGAACTACATCAGGTGTGAAGTCTAACTGCTCATCGGTACCGTACATCGGCAACAATGGAGTTGTGTATGTCTCATCAAAATCTTCATGTGGATCAAGTTTATAGTGCACACCCGAAAGTGAACTTCGACTTTCATCAAACAGATCATACTCAGATTTGCTGAACGCCATGAACGTATCTTCGACGGGTGGAAGCGGCTCCAATGGACGCTCTTCGCATTCGTAAAAAGCCTCTTTCAATCTGCGATCGAAATCCACTGCGTTGAATGAACCGGTATCAAGCTGGTCGTCTTTGTTGAACCATTTTTTCATGGCTTCTTTAGTTTTCTTACGCGTGGTCACGAGTTCATTGCTGCCAATGCTCATTTCAGCAGTCATGCGGCGACGGACGGCTTCCATCGCAAATGCTCCAGTCGATTCGACACCTTCGTTTCTATAACGCATTTGAACTAGTTTTGTACGGGTTCTTTCCAGTTCACGAAAGTCGGCGATCTCTTCACTCTTAGCCAAGTTACCTTCAACTTTTTGACTAATTCGATTCCACAAATATCTCATTTTGTCGAACACTGATTTGATTCTCCCAGGCAACAGAGTCATCACGAAACTCCATAGGAACACTGCAATCTTCCTGCCTACACTCTAACGTCATCTGAGCCAATGTAAATGGGGATTCTACGGGGCGCCGAGCTCAGATTTAATCAAATAAAGTCGATTTTAGCTTGACAAGCCGAAGTACCTCTGTCTTGAGATCAGGTTTAAACAAAGCCTATACGTTTCTTAGACTCTTTAGGGCTGATCTGTACTTGCTTAACACCCAAGGACATTAAGTGCTTTTTGATCAGCTCGAAAAACTGTTCGCGATCTTTGCCACGTATAACTGCAAGATTATGAGCTTCCGAGAGTGCAACCGGATAACCACGTCCTTTTTCGACCTGGGAGGCGACGACACTCATAGCCAGTTCTCTCAACTCAGTGTTGTCAACCAGCCACCTGGGGCATTCGACACGGGCGACTTCACTGACTAGATTTAAATAAGAGAAACAGATTTGATTATCGGCTTCGAATAAACGAGAGATATTCTGTGCCGTTAAACAAAAAGAGCTGCGGTAACCATTTGCCAATTTTCTCGACAGCATCTGCCTGTCAGTGAGCGGCCAGATTTTGGAGCAGGGGAAATCTTCCTCGTTGAGACTGGCGCAATATTCGCGGCAGTTACTCATGTCGTATGGACAGGAATAAGTCCGCAGCATGTTAACCACTTCGGAGCTTCTGCTGTGGCTGATGTATCCGACCAGGGGGATGCCCGCTGAGTGCAGAGAATTCATACACGTCTGGATCCTTCGAAGAAACGAATCTTGATACCCTTGCGGCATTTTATCGACCGACCAGGGAATCAGTGAACCGTCATAAAGCGCGACAACGGGCAATCCACGCTCCTGAACGAGCAATGCATGTTCACTTAAAACTTCGAGTTCGAATAGAGTTCTTTCCAAGGAAACGAACAACTCATCGATATGTACGCGCCTTCGATCGACCAGAGGGTAGAGGTCGTCCGGACGATGATGTAAGCGCGGTACGCTTTCGAGTAGAGATGGGAAAGCCTCACCGTAAGTGATGACAGCAACTCCGACGTTCAGTAGATAGCAATTGTGAACCTCGTGATGTGACGGCATGATCTGCGATCCATCGACACCAATGGCGGTGACTTTAAGTGGCGCCTTTGGCAATTTCACATTTACGCCAAACGGCTCCAACGGAATTGCCAACGGCCAGAGTACCCAACCGACACTGTCTTCCAGCCTGCGCGAGAAGCGCTCTTCCTGACGACCGGCAGACTCCAGAGTATCAAGTGCTCTTTCTAAAACATCGCGCTGCGTCGCTTCATGAACGGCATCCACGCCGACTTCCTGAATTTGCTTAAATACCTTAGAGAAATCAAGCATGTTGCTCCTCCACGAACTTTTTCAGACAGGCACTGAGTTTGATCGTCTTGCTGCTGGATGCATCGTCGAGGTTTTGAAGAAGCCTTACTAGTTGGCTCAATTCCTCACTCGGTTCGATCCGCGCAGCAAGCTCCAGAATGAATTTAACTATTTCTTCGATCAAACTCTGTTGACCTGCGGCGGGAGATTCGCTGCTCAGCACCGTAGAGCTCAGAAGGTAATTCTTTTCAAAACCAGACAGGATAATCTGACCACCAGGTTTAATGTCATGGTCACAACAGAACATTCTCATTTCGTCCAGCGACGATGGCACCACAGGCGGCACTAGCGACTGGAGTGCAGTGAGCGTTGAGAGAATTTGATTGAGCCAACTGAGCAATATCGCGGCATTGACTTCGAAAGGAATGGAATTCAGATCGGTTTGATTCGTCGAAAGCTCAAAACCTTCCGGCAATTTACTTACAAGCGTCAGTCGACCTTCACTGCAAATGTAGAAATCGATTAAACCATTTATTCCGGGATGCTTCAGGTTTTGAAGAATTCGAAGCCGCCGAAGCAGACTGGCGGAAAGAGCACTGCCTGTGGAGGCAGACTTTTCATTCGATAAATTAGCGATTTGAAACTGGCGCATCTCGACTGGAGCGTTTGCGTTCCAAAGATCATGCATAAGTACAGACGCGGTTTCAGCATGAATTTTTCGACTTAAATTTCTGCCTGGAGCGTAGCGCTCTAGCCAAC
Organism: uncultured Candidatus Obscuribacterales bacterium; assembly: GCA_964600935.1. Classification (GTDB taxonomy): domain Bacteria; phylum Cyanobacteriota; class Vampirovibrionia; order Obscuribacterales; family Obscuribacteraceae; genus JADYXR01. The sequence goes on along the minus strand of CAZRMH010000114.1, from coordinate 9,724 downwards.
CTTCATAACTTCCACGAAAAAGCGGCTCACTCTGACAATCTCGTTTGCCTTCGATTGAGAACAACTTCCCTTTTGAATCAAGGGTATATCCAACGCTCTTATAGAGAGCTTCGGGGTCAATGAAATTACCATCAGTGTTTTCATTCTCCTGACCTTGACCAGCTGAAACAACTTTCGCTGAGGCACTGGGCTGCATGTACGAAGCTCCCTTCTTAACCCGCGTCTGGCTAATTTTTTCCGTCACACGCTTAATCGCCGCCCGACCTTCGTTAATATCGCTCGACGGAATCAAAATTAAGTAATGAGCCGGTTCGATACAACAGACTCGGTCTTCCGAGCGCAATTGTTTCAAAAGGACCCGCACAATCGCCTTGTCGAGGGAATCACGCTCGTTATCAGTGGCGCGCTTGAACTCGAGAACGGTCATCGAAGCCAGACAAAAGTCTCGACCATCCTTGAGAAAACGCCGGCAGTAACGATTTACAGTTTCGTGGAAGGCGTCTTCTCCGAGCGGGCGATTGGGCCAGCTTTTCTCATCAGAACGGTTGCTCTCTTTACGGGAGCGACGATCCAGCAAGCGTCGCTCGGCACCAATATGCTGCTCCTCCATAAAGGCTCCTTCATTTCCAGCGTCTTTCGTCAACCGTTATGTCTCGCAACCAATCTCTAATCAATTTTCGCAGAACCGGTGGCTGTAGCGAGTGCTATATCTTGTACAATCAAGAGAATTAATAACGATTTTTGGAGCTTTCGCCCGGATGAACAAGATTACTCAGATGCTGCCCAACAACATGCCCCTTAAGGGCACGTTATCATCAAGAGTCAATCAATTGCGAGAGTTTAGAAACATGACCACCAAAGATCTGGCTAAGGCTAGCCGGATGACCGTTCAGCGCATAGAAGACATCGAAGGGGGCTTTGAAACCTGGCTCTCGACCACCGATCGGCAGATTCTTGCCAAAGCACTCAGGATCGAGCCCAGTATCCTTAAAGAAGTCGAGTTCCGTCCACCAGATGCCGTCGCTGAACTATCAGAACCATCCCGCGAAACCATTGAAGAACTGGCTGACAACATTCTTCACGGCGAGCGTAACCTCGAATGTCCACGCTGCAAGGCACCGATGAATTGCTACATTCAGGAAGCGATCGACTTGGAAGACAATAAGATCTTTCTACCCATGGCCAACTGCACCAAGTGCCCGTTCGTACTCAAGTAGTTTTAAAATTGAATCGCAGAGCTGGGTTCGGCAGAACAAATTAGAACGCGCTCTCTACACTTTGCGTCCTACTTAAACGGCACCGCGGACGGTGCCGTTGCCAAATTGTTTTAAACCGGGTGTTGGCAGATCACAAAGAATTAGTTCGCAGATGACACTGAGCGTTTTTCAAAGCACTGCCTCACTACGTCATCGAGTTTGACCTTGATGCGTGCGAGTTTTTCAGAAATTTCTATGCGACGCTTTTGCAAACCGAGCATTTGCTGGCGACGATGGTCGTCGAGTGCTTCGATAAACAGCTCGTGGAGCGCGATTTCTTCGCCTTGAGTCCACCAGAGATCTTCAATCACGGTTCCGATTTCATCATACTCGGCTTCGTCCATCATCTTGTCGAACAGACGATACTCGTTGCTGAGCATATGTTCGAAAGCGGTTCGAACTTCTTCTCGCAAGTTTTGAGCCGATTGAGAAACGATAGTCGACATCAACTCTTGTTCGAGCGGTCCGGTTCTATCAACCAACAGATCCATGGTTTCTTCTAACAAATAGCGTTTGAAGGACACCTGAGTCCAGAGGAAATCAGCAAAGTAGGCAACGCAAGTTCTATGCACGATTTCTTGTCGGCTCGGCAAGGAAGTAAGCGGCAAACGGCTGCGCAAGCCAAGTTGCGAAATCGCACGAACATCACCATAAAGCCTGTCGATCAATTCACGCATACCAGCGATGGTGGCATCACGAAGTCCAGGAACTTCAGGTTCCAAACTTCGTTCGACAGCCATTATGATCAGTATTTCACGGCGTAAGAAGGTCAAGTTAGCGCCCATATCTTCGAAGACTTTGAGAGCGGTGGCATCAGGTAAATCAAGTATACCCAGTAGCAAGTGGACGGGCTCGATATCAGCATCTCCGAAGAAAAGCGAATAATCGAAAGCGCGTGTCAAAGCTTGCACGGTCAAATCACTAAATCCAATCGGATGGTCCGATGTCTGCGCCGGAACGGCCGGTTTTGGAAATCCACTTTCAAGAACATCCGGACGATCTGAATAGAGCAATTCGGATTCCGATTCCCCCTTGAACAAGCGCTCGACTTCCGCTCTGGTGTTTTCCTCCTCCATCTTCATGGTGGTCAAAGCGACTGCAGCAAGCGAGTCAGTCTCGGCTGCCAGCGCGACTAGAATATGTTCGGTGCACACATAGGTGTGACCCATGGTCAGACATTCCGCCATAGCTTGTTGCACAACGTTCAGTAGCGACTCGCCGGCTCTCTCGAAGACCGTATCAATCATGAAGAACTCCAATTAAAATATGTTCACCTGAGATCGGCAAATACCCGGCTCAGACAATGATCATGACTGGCATAGTACTGTCTTGATTACTGTATGGCAACGTCTAACTGACGGCTAGCCTGTACAATCAACCTCAGCTACACAATGGAAACCAGTGGGGACCGCACTTGAGAATTCTTATCTCCAATGATGACGGCATTTATGCACCAGGGATAAAGGCACTCGCCACGCGGCTAGCCGAAGATCCGCAGCATGAGGTTTTTGTCGTCGCTCCGGACCGAGAACGCAGTGCCACGGGGCATGCACTAACTTTACACAAACCGTTACGTGTCGAAGAGGTCGAGTTGCCAGGCAAGATGCGACGATGCTGGTCGACAACCGGTACACCGAGTGATTGCGTCAAGCTCGCTATATCCGTCCTTCTGGAGGATCAGCCACCAGACCTTGTCATCTCTGGAATAAATAATGGTGCCAACCTTGGCGCCGAAGTTCTCTACTCAGGAACTGTGGCTGCAGCTATGGAAGGCGCTTTCATGAGCGTACCGAGCATAGCTGTCAGTATGGTCTGGAAGGGTGAAGGAAAGCATTTCGAAGTTGCCGCAGATTTCATGAGCAACTTTCTCGACGTTTATAAAAAAGCTCATCTTGGTCCAAAAACGTTGATCAATATCAACGTGCCGAGTTTGCCTGCAGCTAGAATAAAAGGCGTGCGAGTCACCGAACTTGGTATCAGAGCGTATGACGATTACTTCGAGAAACGTCATGACCCGCGCGGACGAGACTACTACTGGCTCACAGGCCACGCGATCGAAGAGGGCGAGGCGGAAACATCTGACGCCTATGCTCTTACTCACGACATTATTTCAATTACTCCGATCACATTCAACATGACAGATCGAGCGATAATGCCAAAATTAGAAGCACTACCTGGTTTATCTGAGCTAGGCAAATTTGCTGAGAAAACAGCCGACAAATAATGAGCGACAAACTAGAAGTAAACGGTCCGCAGCCGCCGAAGCCGATTGAAACGGTAGTTCCGTGCGAGCCATTCTACGGATTAGATCCGAATATGGCAGTGAAATCATTCTTTCAAGATTCGGAATGGATTCACAAGACAGCACTGGGTGGCGTGATGAACGCATCGTCCATGGTGCTTCTATTTTTAGTCGTCGATAGTCCGATTTTAATTCCTGTGATGTTTTCACTATGGGCGCTCAACACCGGATACATCCTGCGAACAATTCGCGAAAGAATTCAGGTACCCAACGGTCGACTGCCTGCCTGGAACGAGTGGCAAGACTTATTCGTCTCAGGCATGAGTTGGTTAGCAGTGACAACTGGATTTTTAATTTTTCTCGCTACATTAATCGGCACTGATCTTCTTATTTCATCGTTTATTGGTTTACTAAAAATTCCGATTCTATTCACAGTATGGATGAGTGGATCGATCATCTTGCTTTTAACTTTGTCTTTTCTGTTCCACCTTTTGCTACTTGCCACCATGGCGAATTTTGCTCAGGAAGAGAGCATGAATTCAGCATTCGCATTCATCAAGGTGTTTAAACGAATTGGCGCGAGGCCGGGTGACTTTTTCAGCGCATGGATGTTAGGAATGGGAATTCAGTTTCTTAGCGTCGCCGCGCCGTGTGCCACCATAATAGGCATCTTCTTCCTACCATCGACGGTTTTTGCCGGGCAACTTATAAACGCCTCGCTAATCGCACAAGCGTGGAAATCCGCATGTCTGACGGTCGAGTCGGAGACGGCCGCAAAGATTGAAATCGCCAGGGACATTTCGGTGCAATAGTCAAAAATTTTGTCCTGCCAAAATTGGCTTTCAACAGGGTTAGTGGACCGGGTCAAGATTCTCTTTGGTAGTCCGATGACTGAGTCAGCTGATTCCGGCTTTCAGTTTTCTTCGTGATCCACTTCTTAAGACAAGTGCTGAGCTGATCAATGGATGCAGGCTTGCTCAGATAATCATCCATTCCACTGGCGATGCATTTTTCTCTGTCCCCACCCATCGCGTGGGCGGTCAGACCAATAATCGGAATGTGTCGCCCCGTATGCGCTTCGGCTTTTCGAATCGCTTTGCTGGCTTCCAAACCGTCCATGTCCGGCATTTGGCAATCCATGAGAACGAGAGCGTATGATTTTTGCTCTAGAGCTTGAACGGCCTCGCGGCCGGTGCTAACAACTGAACAATCGTATCCCAACTTCTTCAACTGTAACTGAGTCACCATCTGATTTACGGGATTGTCTTCCGCCAACAAAACAGTGGTTCCTTCCGGAGCAAATTTTATGTAAGTACCGGAAGTGGTTCGCACTTCAGAGACCGGTTCATGACCGAAGTGTTCAGACCAGAGTACCTTAGCGATGCAATCAAACAATGAAGATTGTTCGATCGGCTTGGTGAGGTATGCGGAGAAGCCCTTGGACAGTGCACTTTCACCCAGTCCCTGCCTATCCTCGTGCGTGCAGAGAATTACTTTTGTGCCTGCCAAATCAGGCTCTTGCCGGATCGCTTGTAAGAGTTCAAAACCATCGCCATCTTGCAAATTGAGTTCGGTGAGAACTAGGCTGAAAGGTTTACTGTCTCGTGCGGCACTGCGAAGCACCTCGAAAGCGTCGTTCAAATTATCTGCGGATTCGCATTTGACGCGCCAAGACGATATATACGCTTCTAATATTTTTCGAGCACTGGCCTGTCTATCGATTACCAATATTTTTGTGTCTTGAGCTGACTCAGGGACATCGTGCAATCGTTGACGAGTCTCATCGGAACGAGTGAGCGTGATTGTGAACCAAAAAGTAGCACCTTGACCTGGAGAACTGGTCACTCCGATTTCACCGCCCATGAGCTCGGCCAAACGTTTAGAAATAGACAACCCAAGCCCAGTTCCACCGAATCGGCGAGTGGTCGAACCGTCAGCTTGCGTGAACGGGCGAAACAAGCGAGCGATCTCACTTTCGGACAAACCGATACCGGTATCGGTTATGGTAAAGGCAACTCGTATCTCATCCGGTGAATTTTGACTGCCACCGTCAGCAGTGGCATGACCTTCGACTGTTTTTGGTACGATGGTCGCGCGCACCACGACCTCACCTTGCTCGGTAAACTTAATGGCATTGCCCGTCAAATTCAAAAGTACCTGACGAAGACGCCCCGGGTCACCGACTACGGATCGAGGAAGTTCCGGATCAATGTAAGTCATCAGGCTGAGCTTTTTGTCGCGCGCCGACTCTGACAAAATTGCCGCAGTTCCTTCTATCAAGGGCGCGAGTTCGAAGTTTACTGGCTCCAGATCGAGCTTGCCTGCAGCAATTTTGGACAAGTCCAGAATATCGTTTATCAGAATCAAAAGTCCCTGGGCCGATTCTTTGATCCGCTCAGCAAATTCTGATTGTTCAGTGTCCAATTGCGTGCCCAGCAGCAGTTCGGAAAAGCCAATTACTGCATTCATCGGCGTACGGATTTCGTGACTCATGTTGGCGAGAAATTCGTCTTTAAGGCGATCGGCTTTCTGAAGCTGATTACTTCTCTCCTCCAAAAGTTCCGTTTCCTTTTCTTTACGAGCCAGTTCAGCTTCGATCAGTTGCTTTTCTGCTTCCAGACGCTCCTTAACCTCTATGAGTCGCCGTTCTTCAATATCACGAATCACTTGCGCTTGTTTTTGAATGCGTTGATTTTTCTTGAACAGATCAACAAAGAAATGAACTTTAGACAGCAGAACATGCGCGGCGAATGGTTTCGTAATAAAATCAACGGCTCCGAGCGAGTATGCCTCTGACTCGTAAACGTCTTCTGTATACATTGCCGTCAAAAAAATAATCGGTGTATGTTTTGAAACCTCGCGCTGACGAATGAGATTAGCGGTCTCAAATCCGTCCATATCCTTCATCTGGATGTCCAACAAAATCAAAGCCACTTCTTCGTTGAGCAGCAGCTTGAGCGCCTCTCGCCCGTTATTGGCTTGAAGGATCTCCTGCCCCAATCCGGAAAGCAACGCATCGAGAGCCACCAGATTTTCCGGTTGGTCATCGACTATTAGAATTTTTGCTCTCGCATCGGTCGAAGTCATTTAGCTCACCGATTCCGGTTGTTTTACTTATAAAGCCAGACGCGTAGCAATGATTTCAGTTGCTCCACATCTACCGGTTTGGCAATGTAATCAGAAGCGCCTGATTCCATGCACTTCTCACGGTCGCCTTTCATAGCCTTCGCGGTCAGTGCGATGATCGGCAGCGACTTGAAGTCGTTGCCCAACGCTCTGATTCGGCGAATGGTCTCATAACCGTCCATGTCAGGCATCATCACATCCATCAATACTAGTTCGATGGAAGGATCTTCTTCCAGTATCTTGATGGCCTCAATACCGCGCTCGGCATAAGTGACCTTCATTTTATTTGATTCTAGAATGCTGGTCAGAGCGAAGATATTTCGCACATCGTCATCCACAATCAGGATTTTTCGGTCGGTCAAAACTACATCAGCTTTTTGAGATTGCTCAATCATCTTTCTTTGCGACTCAGGAATGTCGTTTTGCAAACGGTGCAGAAATAGCGCCGTTTCATCCAACAGACGGTGCGGAGACTCGGCTTCTTTAACGAGCGTCACGCGTCCCATCTTTTGAACTTCGACCTTCTCGTCCTGAGTGAAATCGCGCCCGGCATACACGATCACCGGCAAGCGCATGATGCCCAGGTCGTCTCTTATCCGTCTGACGAATTCATGACCGGTCATATCAGGTAGCGAGGTTGCCACGACAATGCAATCGAAATGTTCCGATTCGAGCAGATCAAGCGCTTCTCGACCGGACATCGCGATTTTGCTGTGGACATCACCATCGCCAATCAGATCGACCACGGCTTTGCTGTGCTCACGATCCGGTTCGATCACAAGAAGTTTCTTAGCAGCTGTGGCGACGAAACTCTTCACTTGCGTGAGCGCCTCATTGATTGATTCCTTACTGACCGGCTTCTCGAGGTACCCGATGACGCCCTGCCGATAACCGCGCTCTTGCTCCTGTTCGCACGAGATCACATTGACCGGAATATGCCTTGTCGTGGCATCATGCTTGAGTCGATCGAGAATGGTCCATCCGTCCATATCCGGAAGTCTCAAGTCTAAGGTTATAGCATCCGGCACGTATCGTCGTGCCAACGCCAGAGCGGACTCTCCAGTCACCGCCACCATTCCTTTAAAACCGGCTTCGCGAGCCATATCCAGGAGCAGTCGAGCGAATCGTTGATCGTCTTCGATAATGAGGAGAACACGATCGCCGTCTTCGAGGTTGCCGCGATCGTCAGCGACCACGTTTTCCAACAGCAATGCTTTTTCAGTCAACATATCAGGTGCTGCAGCGATCGGAGGTGTGTTTCCATCCGGGCTGTAGCGTTGAAGAGTGACAGTTCTTGCTACCGGAACATCGGACTGCGTATATGTCGCAGGCAAGTAAAGAGTGAACGTACTGCCTTCGCCCGGGGCGCTAGTCACGCGCAACTCGCCGCCCAGGAGGTTAGCGATTTCGCGACTAATTGGAAGCCCCAAACCAGTGCCACCATATTTGCGGCTCGTACTACCATCGGCTTGTTGGAAGGCTTCGAAAATGATTCTCTGTTTATCGAGAGCGATTCCTATACCACTATCGATAACCGAGAAAGCAAGCACTTTTCCAGCGCTGTTTAAACGCTCCCTGTCATCACTCCAACCGCGGTCGACCACGTCAACCGATAACGTGACCTTGCCCATCTCAGTAAACTTGAATGCGTTCGACAGCAGGTTTTTAAGCACTTGTTGCAGACGCTTCGAATCGGTCTGGACATTCTTAGGTACGTTCTCCGAAATTTGAATTTCGAATTCCAACTTCTTCGATGCAGCCACTTGTCGGAAGTTGCGTTCCAATGCCTGACGCATCTCGTCGAACGAGACGTCGGTGACGTCGATGTTGATGGTTCCGGATTCGATCTTGGACAAGTCGAGAATGTCGTTGATCAACTCGAGCAGGTCAGAACCGGACTCGTGGATTGTCTCGGCAAAATCGACTTGTTTCTCTGTCAAGTTGCCTTCGCTGTTTTCAGACAGCAGTTTCGACAAAATAAGCAGTGAATTGAGTGGCGTACGCAATTCATGCGACATGTTGGCGAGGAACTCGGACTTGTACTTGGAAGTGAGGGCCAGCTGTTCGGCTTTCTCTTCCAGGCTGCGTCGGGCTTGTTCGATTTCTTTGTTCTTGTGTTCCACCTCCGCATTCTGTTCGGCAAGCAGTTTTGCCTTTTCTTCCAGTTCTTCGTTGGTGTTGCGCAGCTCTTCTTGTTGACGCGTGAGCATTTCTTCGGAAGCCTGCAGTGTCTTCGCTTGTTGCTCCAGACGTCTGTTGGTCTCGGTCAGTTCTTCCTGCTGGACCTGCAGTTCTTGTGCAAGAGACTGCGACTGCTTCAGCAAGTTCTCCGTTCTCATGTTAGCTTCGATGGTATTAAGCACGATACCAATAGATTCTGTGAGCTGATCGAGGAAATTCAAGTGAGTTTCACTGAACAGATTGAACGAAGCAAGCTCGATAATTGCTTTGACCTCGCCTTCGAACAGCACCGGCAGCGCCACTATGTTTCTCGGACTACTCTCTCCAAGACCCGATCCAATCTTCAGATAATCGTTCGGTACATCTTCGATTACGATCTTTTGTTTCTCGAGTGCGCACTGTCCGATCAGACCTTCTCTCAGTTTAAACTTCTCAGAGAGTTGTTTCCGTCTTTGATACGCATAACTACCAAGTAGTTTGAGAACTGGCTCACCGTCCTCGGTTTCATTGATATAAAACACACCGAGTTGAGCGCGAACCAGTGGTGCCACTTCCGACAAAATCAAGTTGGCAACAGTCAGCAAATCTCTTTGCCCCTGGAGCATACTCGTGAATTTTGCCAGGTTGGTTTTCAACCAATCCTGCTCTGTGTTTTTCTGGGTCGTATCTTTGAGGTTGCGGATCATCTCGTTGATATTGTCTTTGAGCGCCGCGACCTCGCCTCTGGCTTCAACGTCGATCGACCGGGTAAGGTCCCCCTTGGTCACAGCGGTTGCTACTTCGGCGATCGCTCGTACCTGAGTGGTGAGATTTGCAGCCAGACCGTTTACGTTGTCCGTCAAATCCTTCCATGTTCCCGATGCACCAGGCACCAGCGCCTGACCTCCGAGAACCCCTTCGACTCCTACTTCCCGGGCTA